>JAPPGM010000046.1:0-16016 GCA_028874995.1 Gemmatimonadota bacterium
CCCGGTCTCCTGGCTGAGAACCAGGTATCCTAGTCCACTAGACGATGGGGGCGTCTGCCCGCTTGGCTGCGGTTCCGGGCGGCTGTCGGGCCCCTCCCGGCGCCTCCAGCCCTGCGGGGGCGCGAAAGGTAAGGTAAGTTGCGGCCGCGCTCAACCCCGATTCCCGCTGACCGATTCCCCCTGACCGGTAACCGTGACCAAAGAACCGGAAGTTCTAATTCTGGGTGGTGGCCCCGCGGGGTCGGCGGCTGGTGGGTTGCTTGCCCGATGGGGACTCGATGTGGTCGTGGTGGAGCGGGTGCTGGGTGGTGGAGGGGGTGCCGGGCCGGAAGGGGAGTCGCTGGCGGAGTCGCTGCCTCCCAGCACTCGCAAGGTGCTGGCCGCGACGGGGTTGCTGGGAGTGGTGGAAGCGGGGGGATTCCAGCCGAACGGGGGGAACACGGCGCTATGGGGTGGTGAAGGCCGCCGTGACGACTTCGCTGGGGGTGCGGCGGGGTTTCACGTGCTGCGTGCGCGTTTCGACGCTTTGCTGCGTGAGGCGGCGGTGGGGGCGGGGGCCGAGGTGGTGGGGGGCGTGGCGAGGTTGCCGGAACGGAATGGTGAGGGGGAGGGGTGGGGGGTTGAAGTTGTGTTGGAGGGTAGGGATCGCGTGGGGTTCCGGCCGGGTTGGCTGCTCGACTGCACCGGGCGCGCTGGTGTGCTGGCGCGGCGCCATCGGCGTCTGGAGACAGCCGCACCCACCCTCGCGGTGATCCGCCGCTACGAGAACGCGGCCGGATGGCCGAACGTCGACCCCACCCACGCGCTTGTCGAGAGCTGCGAGCGCGGCTGGGGCTGGTCAGTGCCAACATCGGAGCGGGAACGCCACGTCGCGGTCATGCTCGACCCTGAACTGTACTCGGTCCTGGAGGAAGCCGAGGACCTCACGGCCGCGTTCGAGGCCGAAGTCGCCCACACTTCGCTGATGCGTTCGATCACCACCCCGGCCCGGCCCGCCGGTCGCGCGTGGGCGGTCACCGCGTCGATGTACACCTCGTCCGCGTTCGCCGATGGCCGCGCGCTCCTGGTCGGCGACGCGGGCTCGTTCGTCGACCCGATGTCGTCGTACGGGGTGAAGAAGGCGCTGGCGTCGGGGTGGCTGGCGGCGGTGGTGGTAAACACTGCGATTCGCACTCCGGAGATGGCCGCGACAGCCGTCGAATTCTTCAGCCGCAGGGAACGGGCGATGTACCGTGCGCTACGAGACGGGCTTGCGTCGCAGGTGACGGAGACGGGGGGCGGGGAGCACGGCGACCCTTTCTGGGAACGCCGGGCCGAATGGCTCGCCGACCACGCCGGGACCGCAGCCGACCCCAATGCCCCGGATGGCCCGGACGCGGCCACGTTGCGCGACGACCCGGAGGTGCGGGCCGCCTTCCACGCATTGAGGCTGGGCTCGGGACGCCTGCGCGCCGGACGCCGCGACACCGTCGACCGTCCCCTCATCATCGGCAACCGGCTGCGCATGGCACCCGCTCTCGTCACCCCGCGCTTCCCCGAAGGTCTGCGCTACTTTCGCGACATCGACCTGCTGCGGGTCGTCCACCTTGCAGCTGCGAGCCGAAACCCCGGCGCTCTCTACGAGTCGTATTCCGAGTGGGCCGCGCGGGAGGATCTGCCGCCTGTCGATCTTGCCAACTTCATCGGCGTCGTGGCGCTGCTGGTGGCGGATGGGGTGCTGGTGCCGGGGTTGGATCGATCGTAGCCGGAATTCGCCGATGCTTGCGAATCACAGCTAGAGCCATCATAATGCATGCATGTCCAAGTCCATCACGATTCGAAATGTCCCCGAAGAGGTCTCCCGTGAACTCTCCTCGCGGGCCGCGGCGAACGGGCGTTCACTCCAGTCGTATCTGAGGTCGGCGCTGATCGACCTCGCTGGCCGGCCGGAAGTCGGGGAGGTGCTGGAGCGCATCCGCGAACGCAAGGCGGTGACCGGCACGAGATTCCCGTCGGCGTCCATCCTCCGGTACCGCAACGCGGATCGCCGGTGACCCTGGTCGTAGACGCGACCGTTGTCACCTCCGCCCTGATCGACGGAGGGCCGGAAGGGGTCTGGGCTGCCGAACAACTGGCCGCCGGTCCGCTGGCGGCTCCGCATCACATGCCCGCCGAGGTCGCCGGCGTGCTGCGGCGGGCGGTCCTGCACGGAGAGCTGTCGCAGGGCGTCGCGGCTCTGGCACTCCAGGATCTGGCTGACCTGCGGATCGAGCTGTTCCCGTTTGCTCCCTTCGCGCGGCGGGTGTGGGAGCTTCGCGACAACGTCGGTTCCTACGACGCCTGGTACGTGGCACTGGCGGAATCACTGGATGTCCCGCTCGCCACCCTGGATGGCCGGTTGAGCCGGGCGCCCGGTTGTGGGTGTGACTTTCGCAGCCACGAATAGCCGATGCCCGGCCGAGCACGCGTCCCTTCTCTGGCGCACCCCCGTCCCCCGTACTAAATCAAACCGTCGCATGGGCCAAGCCAACTGCGACGCCCTCCATCCTCGAACACGGAGAAAGGCCGGATGAGATCCCTCGTAGCAACCGCGTGCGCCGCACTACTCCTCTCCGCCGTCCTCTCCGCCCCCACCTCCGCCCAGCAACCCGACAGCGACGACAACGGCGACGAAGGCATCCCCGTCACCGACCAGACCGTCATCGACGCCTGCCAGCGCTGCCACGCCGTCGACGACGACGGCCTCATGAGCCGCGTCTCCTTCATGCGCAAGACGCCCGAGGGCTGGCAGCAGTCGATCCGGCGCATGGTGACGCTGAACGAGGCCGAACTGGACCCCGAAACGGCCCGCGCCATCGTCCGCTACCTCTCCGACAAGCACGGCCTCGCCCCCGAGGAGCTCAGGCCCGGCCGCTTCGAGGTCGAGCGGCGGCTGATCGACTGGTCGTACGAGGCCGACGAGGATGTCGAAAACACCTGCAGCCAGTGCCACTCGATGGGCCGGGTCATCACCCAGCGCCGCACCCGGGAGGAGTGGAAGCTGCTGATGGCGATGCACCGTGGGTACTACCCGCTCTCCGACACGCAGGGGTTCAGGCGCTTCGGGCCGCCGCGGCCGGGTGCGACCGACTCGCGCCACCCGATGGACAAGGCGGTGGCCCACCTGTCGGGTGTCTTCCCGCTCAAGACGGACGAATGGACCTCGTGGTCGGCGACGATGCGGCCGCCGCGTCTGGCGGGTACCTGGGCGCTCAAGGGGTATGAGCCGGGGCGGGGACCGATCTACGGCACGGTCGAGGTCGCCGCCGCGGCCGACGCCACCAGCTTCACGAGCACGGCCAGATACACCTATGCGCGCACCGGCGAAGAGGTGGAGCGGAGCGGCCGCTCGATCGTGTACACGGGGCACCAGTGGCGGGGACGGTCGTTCGAGGGCGGGGACGACGAAACCGAGCTGCGCGAGGTGATGATGGTCGAGCGCGGCTGGGGCGAGATCAACGGCCGCTGGTTCGCGGGGGCCTACGACGAGTTCGGGCCCGATGTGACGCTGCTGCGCGTGGATGGGCCGGTGTTGCTCGGGCTGCATCCGGTGTCGCTGAAGGCGGGGACGAGTGGGACGGTGACGGTGCATGGGGTGAACATGGGGGTGGGGTTGGGAGTGGGGGATGTGGACTTCGGGCCCGGGGTGGAGGTGGTGCGGGTGATTCGGAGCGAGTCGGATGGGTTGTCGGTGGAGGTGGCGGCGGGCGAGGAGGCGGCGGCGGGGGCGCGCGACGTGTTCGTGGGGGGGCGTCCGGTGCCGGGGCACCTGACGGTCTACAAAACCGTGGACCGGATCGCGGTCACGCCCGAGTGGGGGATGTCGCGGCTGGGGGGTGGGGCTTTCCCGAAGGGCTATGCGCAGTTCGAGGCGGTGGCGTACAGCGATGGTCCCGACGGGAAGCCCGAGACGGGCGACGATCTGGAGCTCGGTTACGTGGACGTCGCGTGGTCGATGGAGGAATACTCGGCCGTTTTCGACGACGACGACATCGAGTTCGTGGGGTCGCTGGATGAGGATGGGCTGTTCATGCCGGCGCTGGATGGTCCCAATCCGGATCGCAGCGGGCAGCGCAACAATGTGGGGGATGTTTGGGTGGTGGGGACGTGGAACGGGCCCGACGGGGTGGCGTTGCGAGGGAGGGCGCATTTGATCGTCACGGTGCCGTTGTACATGAGGTGGGAGCCGTGGCGGGTGATGGAGATGCCGGGGCGGCCGACTATTGGGGGGGGTGATCGGGGAGGGTCGCGGGAGCGTCGCTGAGGGAGGGTGCCGCGGGTT
Organism: Gemmatimonadota bacterium; assembly: GCA_028874995.1. Classification (GTDB taxonomy): domain Bacteria; phylum Gemmatimonadota; class Gemmatimonadetes; order Longimicrobiales; family Gaopeijiaceae; genus Bin94. The sequence continues at coordinate 4,301 of JAPPGM010000046.1, forward strand.
ACCGCTGGCGTAGCGCCTCGCGCATCCGGCGCACCTCGGGCAGCCCTTCGAGCGCCCGGTTGAGAAACGCATAGTCCAGCGGCGTGTTGCCCTCCGCGTCGCGCGCGTTCGGATCGGCGCCCAACCGCAAGAGCAACGGAAAGGCTGCAGGGCTCCACCGGGCGGCCGCGTGCAGTGCGGTCAGGCCCGACCCGTCCGTCTGCCCCAGGTCGGCCCCGGCGCGCACCAGCGCCTCGACGACCCTGACATTCTGCCTGTTGGGGATCCGCTGACCCACGATGAATCCGTCGGCGCGGTGGACCGACATGAACAGCGGCGTTCGGTAGTTTGCCGCGCGCCCGGAGGGGACGTACCCGTCGGGGTCGCGGGCATTGATGTCGGCTCCGGCGGCGATCAGCGCGTTCGCGATCTCCGGTCGATGGTTGTAATAGGCGGCGCTGTGCAGGGGGGCTCGCCCGTCGGCGTCCAGCGCGTTCACGTCGGCGCCGGCTTCGACCAGAAGCTCGATGACCGCGGGGTTCGAAGCGCCGGCCGCGGCCATGTGCAGTGGCGTCCGGCCGCGGGCCGATCGGGCGTTCACGTCAGCACCGGCGTCCAGCAGAACCGCGGCGACTGCCGGGTTCCGATTCTCGGCCGCATAATGCAGCGGGGAATTGCCCTGTCGGTAGCTCTCCCCGCTCGGAGCATCGAGGTCAGCGCCCGCTTCGATCAGGGCGCGCACGACATCGGGGTCCGGGTTCGACGCCGCGGCGAGGTGGAGCGGCGTCCATCCCCATCCGTAGTCTGTCGCGAAGCTCATCTCCCACGCGTTGGGGTCCGCGCCGGCCTGCAGCAGCGCCCGTACCACCTCCACGGTACCGCTCCGCGCGGCGTAGTGGAGGGCCGTGGGTCCGTGCATGTCGTCTCCCGCACCCAGATCGGCCCCGGCTTCCAGGAAGATCGATATCACGGCAGGGTCCCGGGTATTCGCGGCGGCACCGTGCAGCGGCTTCGCATGCGGGAATGGACCATCGACGGTCGTCAGTGCGTCTGCCCCGGCGGCAATGCAGGCGGCCACGACTTCTGCGTCTGCAAATGCGAAGAAGCTCCCGGTGCCCCAGCGTTCGCAGGCGGCCGGATCGGGTGCAGCGGTTGGATCGGCACCCAGCTGCAGGAGAGTCTGCGCCGTCGAGGTGGCGCGCCGTTCAATGGCGATTTGGAGAGCAGTCTGGGCGGCGTTGTTGACGGCGTCCAGGTCCGCACCGGCCTCTGCCAGCAGGCGCACCAGGGGGGCTGATTCGCCCCAGGACGCGGCGGCGACGTGCAGTGGCGTAGAGCCCTCCGAGTCGCGCGCGTTGGGATCGGCCCCTGCGTCAAGCAAGCTTGATATCCAACCGGGCAATAGCGAGGCGGGAGTCCTGGGGGAAGCGCGTGAGGCGCGATGGAGGGGAGTTCTGCCTGCATTGTCCCGTGCGTTCACGTCCGCGCCCGCAGCGACGAATGCGCCAAGGACATTCTCGAAGTCGGCGCAGCAGAGCCACGCGGAGACCATCCTTGCCAGGGGAGTCGCGCCCTGTTCGTCGCGTGCGTCCACCGGAACCCCGCTCTCCAGGCAGCCCCGCACGCTTTCGGCAGGCGACTGGCCGAGATGATACGACGCGTCGCTCCTGCGACTCGACGGGCCCCAGTAACAGACGGGATCGGCGATTCCGCCGGCGTTGTCACGCGCTTCGGGATCCGCCCCGAGTTCCAGCAGCTTGCGCACGACCACGAGGTTGTCGCTTGCGCGGGCCAGGTGCAGCGGCGTCTGGCCCAGCTCATTCCTGGCGTCCAGGTTCGCCCCGCGCCGCACGAGCGCGGCAACCAGGGCGGTGTCGAATTCCCGCCCCGATGCGTGCAGGTGCAGGGGCGTGTCGCCCCTCTCGGTGCGCACGTCCGGGTTCACTCCGGCGCTAACCAGCGGGTCGACGACCTCGGGGGATCCCGACTCGGCCGCGATATGCAGGGGCGACAAGCCGGCGTCGGTGAGTGCCTCCGGGTCGGCGCCCGCTTCGAGGAGTGCGCGGACCACCTCCGGTCCCTCGACGGGGGCGGCCTTGTGGAGCGCACTTCGTCCCCGGCTGTCGCGCAGGTTGGGATCCGCGCCGAGCGCCAGCAGTCTCATGGGGAGGTCGGCCAGAGTCCCTTCGCGACGCTCGGGGCCCATGCTCGCGAGCAACGGGGTATTGCCGTCCGAATCCGCGGCGTTGACATCGGCGCCCGCCTCCAGCAGGGCGTTCAAGGCGGCTTCGCCGATGTTTCGGCTGGGCCACCCGCGGTAGGCAATCGCGACCAACAGGGGAGTGCCATAGCCGCCCGTGCCTGCGTTGACATCCGCCCCGGCCTCCAGCAACAAAGTCGGAATCTCCGCCCCTTCGTTGCGTACAGCCATGTGCAGTGGCGTCGCGCCCGCGTTGTTCGGGGTGTTCGGATCCGCCCCGGCTTCCACCAGCATCGTCACCGCGGACGGCCGCTCCGCTTCCGCGGCCAGGTGGAGCGGGGTGTTCCCGTCGCCATCGCGAGCGCTGATCTCTGCACCCAGTTGCAGACACAGTTCGAACTCGCCGGGGAGCGCCAGCCGCCAAAAGGCCGCCGTGCTCCAGTTCATGCAGCTGGCCGGATCGGCGACCCGGCCGCGCTCATCGCGGGCCCGCGGGTCGGCGCCGGCCCGCAACAGCGCTTCGACGACGGCGCGATCGTTCGACCAGGCCGCGTGCAGCGGTGTCCTGCCCTCGTCGTCGCGTGCGTTTACGTCCGCGCCAACCGCCACCAGTGCGTCGACGATGCCCGGGATGGGGTTCCAATGGGCGGCCGTGTGCAACGGGGAGTAACCGGGTCGGCCGTCGAGTGCGTCCCCGGCCAGGCGGCTGTTGGGATTGGCACCCGCACCCGTGAGAAGCCTGATGATGCCCGGGTCGGTCGCCGTCTTCGCGGCGTCGAAGATGGCCGGTACGTACCTGACCGGGGCTCGCGGGTCCGCACCCGCCTCGAGGCATTCGCGCACCCGCTCCGCCGAGGCCGTCTCGAAGAAGTCCCGGTCGTACCAGTCGTCGCAGGTGGGCTGGGTGGGGGGGTCAGCCGCGAAGGCCGCGACGGAGAGGGCCACCAGGGAGGAGGCTGCGATGGTGGATGGTTTCCGTGGTCTTTGCCGCGTCATCTTTGATTTACTTAATGTGAGGTAGAGTTGACACTATCGTCCTCTCCCAGCCTTTTTCCTACGCCCGTCACCGCCGGTGCATCTCCTCGCGCATCCGCCGCACCTCGGGCAGCCCCTGGAGCGCCCGGGTCTCGAACGCGTAGTCCAGCGGCGTCTTGCCCTCGGCGTCGCGCACGGTCGGGTCGGCACCCAGCCTTAGGAGCAGGGGGAACGCAAACGGGCTCCACCGCGCGGCCGCGTGGAGCGCGGTCAGGCCGGATTCATCCGTCAGCTCCAGGTCCGCCCCCGCACGCACCAGCACCTCCACGACCGAGACCTGCCCTCTGGCGGGCATCGGTTGGGCCCCGATCAACCAGCCGCCGCGGTATACCGACATGAACAGCGGCGTTCGGTAGTTTACCCCCCGCTCGGCTGGAACATACCCCTCGGGGTCCCTTGCATTTACGTCGGCTCCAGCGGCGATCAGCGCGGCCGTGATCTCGGGACGGGGGTTGAACCAGGCGGCGGAGTGCAGCGGGGTGAAGCCGTTGGCGTCGTGCGCGTTCACGTCGGCCCCGGCTTCGACCAGTAACTGGATCACGGCGGGATCCGACGCGTAGGCGGCGGCCTCGTGCAGGGGCGTACGGCCGGTCTGCGAGAGGGCGTTCACATCGGCCCCGGCATCCAGAAGGACTGCCATGACGACGGGGTTCGGGTTCATACCCGCGAAGTGCAGCGGCGCATTTCCCTCCCGGTAGCGTGTGCCGCTGCGGGCATCGAGGGCGGCGCCCGCCTCGATCAAGGCCCTCACGGCATCCGGATCCGGGTTCGAACGGGCGGCGAGTTGCAGCGGCGTCCAGCCCCACCCCCAGTCGATGGCGAAGCCCATCGCCCATTCATTTGGGTCGGCACCGGCCGCCAACAGCGTCCGCACCACCTCCGCAGTGCCATTCTCGGCGGCGCGGTGGAGGGCGGTGTAGTGCTCGTTGTCTTCCCGTGCATGCGGATCTGCTCCGGCCTCCAGAAGCATCGAGATCACGGCCGGGTCGCGGGTACTCCCGGCCGCATGGATGAGCGGCTCTGCTGCACTGTAACGTTCACCAACGAGGGCCCGTACATCCGCCCCGGCCGCAATGCAGTCGGCCACGACTTCGGCGCTGGCGCCCGCGAAGAAACTCTCGGTGCCCCATTGCTCGCAGGCGACCGGGTCAGGTGCAATGTCCGCACCGCTTGCCGCCATCGGATCGGCACCGAGCTCGATGAGAGTCTGCACGGTGGCGTTGCGGCTCCGGGCGATGTCGAGCGGGGTCTCACCCTCGTTGTTGCGTGCGTTGAGGTTCGCGCCGGCCGCCGCGAGCAAGCGCACCGAGGTGTCTGATGCCCCCCACCAGAGCCATTTTCCCGCTGCCGCGTGCAGCGGCGTCGAACCCCGCGAGTCCCGCGCGTTGACGTCGGCCCCCGCCTCGAGGAGCGCCGATATCACTCGGGGCGATGGCAATTCGTTCGCCGAGGCGCGATGCAGGGGGGTTCCGCCCGCTGTGTCCGGCGCGTTCACGTCCGCGCCCGCGGCCACGAGTACGGAAAGAACATTCTCGAAGTCGTTGCAGCAGGGCCCCGCGGAGACCATCCTTGCCAGGAAAGTCGCGCCCTCCTCGTCGCGCGCGTCCACGGGGATCCCGCTCTCCAGGCAACCCCGCACGCTCTCGGCCGGCGTCCGGGCAACCCATGCATCACTGAAGGCCCCCGGACCCCAGTAGCAGACGGGATCGGCGATCCTGCCGACGCTGTCGCGAGCTTCGGGGTCGGCGCCGAGTTCCAGGAGCCGCCGAACGGCCGCGTAGCGATCGCGTACACGGGCCATGTGCAGGGGCGTCTGGCCCTTGTGATTGCGGGCGTCCACGTTCGCCCCGGCCCGCACAAGCCGGGATACCAGGGCAGCGTCGAATCTCTGCCCCGATGCGAGCAGGTGCAGGGGCGTGTCGCCTTCCTCGGTGCGCACATCCGGATCGGCCCCCGCGTCAAGCAACGCAAACGCTCGGCGTGACCAAAGCGTATCCCCCCTGTACGCGGACCAGGCCAGCTCGGGATGCCGGATCGCGTGGTGGAGAGGAGTTCGGGGGGCATCGGCCGGTCCGTTGGGGTCCGCGCCGGCGCTGATCAGGAGATTGACGGCTTCGGGTTTTCCCGATATTGCGGCCGAATGAAGCGGCGAGGCACCGTCGTCGGTCAACGCGTGCGGGTCGGCGCCCGCCTCCAGCAGTGCCCGGATCACCGCCGCGCCCTCGACGGCGGCGGCCGCGTGGAGCGGGGTCCGTCCTTGGCCGTCCGGCGTGTTGGGATCGGCGCCCAGCGCCAGCAGTCTCACCGGAAGGTCCGCCAGGGTTGACCCCCGGCGCCTGAAGTCGATGCTGGCCAGCAGCGGTGTCTTGCCGACCGAATCGGGAGCGTTGACGTTGGCGCCCGCTGCCAGCAGGGCATTGATGGGGGCGTCGCTGGTCTCCCATCTGAGGTACCGGCCCCAATAGGTGGTGGACAGGGCGTGCAGCAGGGGAGTGCCCGCAGTGCCCGCCCCGGCGTCGATGTCCGCCCCGGCCTCCAGCAACACCGTCACGACTTTCGCGCCCTCGTTGTCGACGACCATGTGCAGGGGCGTCGCCCCCACATTGTTCCGGGCGCCGATGTCCGCCCCGGCCTCCAGCAGGAACGTCACGGCGGATGGATTCTCGGCTTGCGCGGCCAAGTGGAGCGGCGTGTTCCCGTCGCTGTCGCGCTCGGTCACGTCTTCGCCGAGTGCCAGGCACAGCTCGAATTCGGCGGGGAGCGCCAGGCGGGAGAAGGCCGATGTGTTCCAGTTCATGCAACCGGTCGGGTCGGCGATGCGGCCGCGCTGGTCGCGGGCCAGCGGGTCGGCACCGGCCTGCAGGAGCGCCTCGACGACGGCGCGCTCGTTCGTCCACGCCATGTGCAGGGGCGTGCTGCCCTCGCTGTCCCGCGCGTTTACGTCCGCGCCGGCCGCTATCAACGCGTTGACAATGCCCGGGATGGGATTGTTGGTTGCGGCGGCGTGCAGCGGAGTGAAGCCGGGTCCGGCGTCGAGTCGGACTCCAGCGCCCACGCGCGCATTGGGATCTGCCCCGGCGTCGGTGAGAAGCGTGATGACACCCGGGTCGCTCGCCGCGCTCGCCGCGCTGATGATGGCCGGTCGTTGCGCGACCGGGGTGTGCGGGTCCATCCCCGCCTGGAGGCATTCCCGTACCAGTTCAACCGAAGCCCTCTCGAAGAAGTCCCAGTCGTGCCAATTGGCGCAGGTGGGCGGGGCGGAGCGATCCACTTCCCAGCGGCCGCGGGGGGGGTCCTGGGCGGACGCCGTTGCCGCGACCAGAAGGGGTGCCTGCAACGTGATCGCGACGACGAACGGCCTCATTACCTTATTCATGACAACTACGGTTTCCATTTTGTCAATCGAAGTTGACATTCTGCCCCACAACGCCTGAGCGCGGGGTTTCTCGCTTCTGCCTCGCTCATCAGCGTCCACCCGTCGCCTCCTCCACCCGCAGCCGCCGCACCTCGGGCAGCCCGTGCAGCGGCTTGTTCCCCTTCGCGTAGTCCCACGGCGTGAGCCCTTCGTCGTCAACGGCCGTATCGTCGGCGCCGAGTGCCAGCAGTGTCGGGAAGACGGAGGGATTCCTGCGCGCGGCCATGTGCAGGGCGGTGAGGCCGCCCCGGCCGCGCAACTCCAGGTCGGCCCCCAGGGCGACCAGGGCTTCGATGATCACGGGATTCCGGTTGCGGAGCGCCGCGAGGTGCAGGGGCGATGTATGCCCCGTGTCCCTGATGTTCCGAATCGCGGCTTCGGTGAGAAAAGTGCCATCGTGCACGATGGGCACCGGCGCGGCGTCGGGTGGCCGTCCCGTGTCCACGTCCGCTCCCGCCTGGACGAGCGCCGTCACCACCGCCGGATTGCCGTTCGACTCCGCGGCTTCGTGGAGTGGGGTGACGCTGTTGAGCGGATGGTAGATGCGCAGCCGCTCCTCGGCGCGGCTTCCCACCGCCTGCAAGTCCGCGCCTGCCTCGAGCAGGAGGTCGATCACGGCGGGGTTCTCGTTGCCATCCGCGGCCGCGTGCAGGGGTGTCCGTCCCATCCACTCGCGCGCGTTCACATCCGCGCCGGCTTCGAGGAGGAGGGCGGTGACCGCTGCGTTCTCGTTGCGGGCGGCCAGGTGCAGGGGCGTCTGGCCGTAGTAGGCCCGCGCGTTCACGTCCGCGCCAGCGGCAAGCAGCGTCCGAACAACCTCCTCGTCCGGGTTGTTCCGCGCCGCCAGGTGCAGCGGAGTCCAGTCCCATCCCCAGTCGACGTTGAATCCGCTCGCGCGCATGTCCACCGGTGCGCCGGCTTCGAGGAGCGTGCGCACGATGGCCGGGGTACCGTGCTCCGCAGCGTGGTGGAGGGCTGTGTGGTCGCGCCGGTCGCGTCCGAGCACTACTGCCCCCGCCTGGAGAAGTGCCGTGATGGTTGCCGGATCGCGCGCCGATTGGGCGGCGGTGTGGAGTGGGCGGTGACCCACCAGGTCAAGGGTCCGGTCCGACTGGAGGCCGAGGACCACTGCGGCGTTCACGCTCGCCCCTGCCTCGATGCAGTCGACCACAACTTCGGGTGTCGCCAGCGCGAAGAAGCCGGGGGTGATGAAGTTCCAGCAGCCAACCGGGTTCGCGAGTTGCCCCGAGTCGTCCACCGCGGTCGGATCCGCCCCCAGCTCAAGCAGCGTGGCCGCGATGACCGGGTGGTGCGCCGCCAGATGCAACGGGGTCGACCCGGTCAGCGTGCGGGCGTTGACGTCCCCCCCGCCCTCCACCAGCAGGACAACCAGGCTGTCTCCTAGGTCTCTCCTGCGCGAGTCCGCAGCGGCGTGGACGGGAGTCTCGCCTCGCAGGTCGCGCGCGTTGACGTCGGCACCGGCTTCGAGTAGTGCCCTGGCAAAGGGAACCGTACCCGCGCCGCGGTCGGTAACGCCGACGCCGGCAACAGTGTGGAGTGGGGTCTTGCCGGCGATGCCCCGGTGATTGACGTCCGCGCCGGCCTCGAGCAGCATCGCCAGAATCTCCAGGGTGTGCGGGCCATGACGAGGACTCGCGGCCAACCCGGAGAGCGGGATCCGGCCAAGGTCGTCCTGCGCAACCAAGAGTCCAGCTGCTTCCAGGCAGCCTCTCGCACTCGCGACAGGAAAGAACTGGAGAGAGCGGGAATCGCTCCAATCGCAGCCCGGGTCTCCCGCCCCGCTCCCCTCGTCCCGCACGACCGGATCCGCGCCCAATGCCAGGAGTTGGCCGACCACCTCGGAGCGGCCGGCCGGCCACGCAACCTGTGCCGGGGTTCTGCCCTGCCCGTTGCGTGCGTTGATGTCCGCCCCGGCGGCCACGAGCGCGGCGATCGTGCCGGAGTCCGAAGGTGAGGACGCCACTGCGACGTGTAGCGGCGTGTCGCCATTGTTTGTCCGCGATCCGGGGTCGGCGCCCAACTCGAAGAGCAAGACCACGTTGTCGGCGTTCCACGCGTCATCCGCGGCCCTGTGGAGTGGTGTCGCCCCGCTGCTGTCGGGCAGGTTGATGTCCACCCCTGCCTCCAGCAGGAGCGGGATTTCGGAACCCGTGAAGGAATACCGGGCCACCAGGTGGAGCGGCGTCTCGCCGTTTCTGTTTCCCAGCAACGGATCGGCGCCCGCGTCCAGGAGTGCGCTGACGACCGCCGGTCCCGCGCCCGCGGCTTCATGCAGCGCGGTGTAGCGGGCACCAGTGGAGCGCGTGTTGGGATTCGCCCCCCGTTCCAGGAGCCGAGCGGCGACTTCGGAGAGTGTGTCCCCTGAACTTCGATAAATCGACGTCATCAGCGGCGTTCCGGTCCAGCCGGAGGCGTTGATATCCGCGCCCGCAGCCAGCAGAGCATCGACGACGCCCTCTGTTCGGGCCCGATGGAGCGCGGTGAGGTCGTCGGCCTGTGCATGCACATCTGCACCCGCCTCCAGCAGGATGGTCGTGACCGCCTCGTCGTAGCCCGCCAGGTGAAGAGGGGTGATACCGTCGTTTTCAGCGGTGTTCACGTCGGCGCCCGCCCGGACGAGGGCGGCCGCAACGGCGTTGTTGCGGTGGCGCAGCGCAAAGTGGAGCGGTGTATGGTTGTCATGGCTGCGCGCGCTCGGGTCCGCGCCCGCGTCCAGCAGGAGAGTGATGACGGAAGTGTCGGTGAGGACGGTCGCGTGGTGGAGGACCGTGTAGCCGCTCTCGTCGCGCGCGTTCAGGTCGGTGCCCGCCTCCACGCACGCGGCGTAGTCGGGAGGACCCGCCACTCGGGGAAACACCGCCAGCTGCCAGTTTCGGCAGGCGCCGGGAGCCGCAGCCATGGCCCTCTCGTTGAGCGCGAGCGGATCCCCACCCGCGGCGAGCAACAGGCTGACCGCCTCGGCGTTGATCCGCAGCTCGAGCGTCGCGTACTCCGGGGGCGGGTTCAGCCAGGCGGTGTGAAGGGGGGTGTTCTGGCGGTCGTCGCGCGCGTTCACGTCCGCACCTGCGTCCAGCAGCGCCGCGACTACCTCGGGATTGCGAACCACCCGGGGGTTCGGGGGTGGGCGCACCGCGTCGTGCAGCGGAGTGGTGCCGCGCAGGTCGCGCGCATTCACATCGGCGCCGGCGGCCAGGAGCGCCGCGATGACTCCGGGATTGGGGTTGCCGCGGGCCGCTTCGTGGAGTGGGGTGCGGCCCCTCAGATCCCGCGCGTTGACGTCGGCCCCTCCGCCCACCAGGAGGTTGATGAGGATGGTGTCGGAAACGGCCCGCGCCGCGTGGTGCAGCGGCGTTCCTCGGTACATGTCCACGGGGGCGCCGGGGTCCGCGCCGGCGGCGATGCACGCGAAGACGGTGTCGGGCGAGGCCAGTTCGAAGAATCTGAACGAGCCCCAGTTCGCGCAGGTGACCTGGGGTGGGGTGGGGGCGGGGGGATCCTGGGCGGACGTCGATGCCACGCAGAGGAGGGCGGCCAGCAGCGTCGCGGCGATGGTGGAGGGCCTGGTTGCGGATCTCATGTCCAAATCGTCTCCCTCGTCTGGCGACCATCCGTCAAACAACCTACCGTGATGGTGATGACACCACCACACAGGACCCATTGATGAGCGGAGGCGCGCAAACCAGGCCGCCCAAAGGCGCGGACTCCCCGTCGAACCCGGCGTCGGCCCCCGCCCACCCGGCCGCCACGCCGTCCGGTCTCGAGTCCCCCGTCCCCACCTTCCTCGCCCAGCGCGAGTTCCACCCCTTCGAAGCCGGGGGCGAGACCTTCCTCTACCTCGTCCCCTCGGCCGCCGTCTTCCACCTCGACGAGCCCTCCCTCGCCGTCCTCCAGGCCCTCGACGCCGGCCCGACCAACGAAAACTCCATCATCACCACACTCACCCCGCGCTTCGGCGAACCCACCGTCCGCCGCAGCCTCGCCGAGCTCATGCGCGTCCGCGCGATCGGCCTCACCAGCGCCCCGAAGGAGACCTTCCCCCGCGTCCTGCCCCAGTCGAACTTCCCGCTCACCACGATGGTCCTCAACGTGACCAACAAGTGCAACCTGGCGTGCACCTACTGCTACGAGTACGGCGAGGACAAGATCGTCGACACGACGTGCGATCCCGCGCCCAACTACATGAGCGAGGAGACCGCGCGGGCGAGCGTCGACTTCATGTTCGAGCAGTCGGGGGACCTGCCGGTCGCGCACCTGACCTTCTTCGGCGGCGAGACGCTGCTCAACTTCAAGGTCCTCAAGAAGACGGTGGCGTATGCGCGCGAACGGGCGAAGGAGCTGGGGAAGGATGTCGACTTCTCGCTCACGACCAACGGCACGCTGCTACGCGACGAGGTGATCGACTGGCTGGCCGAGAACCGGATCGGGGTGACGGTCAGCATCGACGGGCCGAAGGAGATGCAGGACCGGTTCCGCGTCTTCAAGAACGGGATGGGCAGCTACGACTACGCCATGCCGAAGATCAAGCGGCTGCTGGAGCGGCATCGCACAAGGCCGATCGGGGCCCGCGTGACGCTCACCCGCCAGACGCTGAATGTCACCCGGATTTTCCACCATCTGCGCAATGAAATAGGGTTCTGGGAGGTCGGCTTCGCTCCCGTCACGACCGCCAACGGGCGCGGCTACGCCATCGAGGACACCGGTTTCGACCACATGCTCGGCCAGTTCGAGGAGCTGGCGCAGGAGTTCCTTGATTTCGCGGTCGAGGACCGGCATCACGGGTTCTCGAATGTGAAGGACACGATCGAGGAGATCCACAAGGGGGTGAGCAAGGCGTTCCCGTGCGGGGCGGGGCTGGGGCTGATGGGGGTGGCGACGGATGGGGAGGTGGCGCTGTGTCACAGGTTCGCGGGATCGGACGATCACAGCATCGGGTCGGTGCACGACGGGCTGGACCGCCAGCGGCAGTTCGAGTTCCTGGGGCACCACCACGTGGCGAACAAGACGGACTGCAATACGTGCTGGGCGCGGCCGCTATGCGCGGGGGGGTGCTACCACGAGGCGCATGT
>JAPPGM010000046.1:16026-16820 GCA_028874995.1 Gemmatimonadota bacterium
TACGGGGAAGGCGAACCTGCACTACTGCGACTGGATCCGGAGCTGGACGGATACGTGCTTGAAGGTGTACGGGGAGATCGCGGTCAGGAATCCGGGGTATCTGGAGCAGTTTGAGGGGTGAGGGGGGGGAACCGGATGCGGGCGTCTATCCCTCCGCCACCTCAAACGCGGTGACGGTTCTGGACTCCTCGCTGAAGTGGATGCCCACCAGGTGCACCTTCCGCCCCCCGCGACGGTGCCTTTCCGCGTAGCCCCGCTCCCGCAGCTGCGCCAGCGCCGCCCCCTCCGACGCGCGCTCCTCGATCTTCAGCTCGAAGACCCACGCCGGGCCGTCCAGCACCACCGCGATGTCCGCCCTGCCTGCAGCCGAACTTTCCTCAGCCCGCACGTCGAGGCCCGTGCCCTGCAGGAAGGCGTAGAACACGCTCGCGTAGTAGCCCTCGTAGCGGGCAATGTCGCTACGGGTGTGCCACTCGTGCGGGATGCCCGCGAACAGCGCGCGCAGCTCGGACTCGACACCCGCCGCATCGCCAGTGCGTAGCGCGCGAATGATGCCCCGCCAGAACGCGGTGCCGGGGTCGTCGCGCCGGCCGGTCATGCGGCCGAACAGGTGGCGGTTCAGGCTCCGGCGCACCTCCAGGTTGGGGTATCCCAGCCGGAAGATCTCTTCGCCCTCCTCGTCGTCCTCCACGCCCGCGATCGTCAGGTATCCGGTCTGCCAGAGCAGCGCCTCGGTCGAAATGTGGTCCACGTCGAACGCGGACAGCAGCGACTCGTCGGTCTCGATGCCCTCC
>JAPPGM010000066.1:0-16106 GCA_028874995.1 Gemmatimonadota bacterium
CTTCTTGCCTTGATTCTCGATACCTCCGCCCTGCCGGCCCGGCGCCTCGCCGCTCTCGGTACTCGGGACGGCTTTATCCACGGACTAACCCCCCTGACTGCGCGTCCGCATGGCCTGCGTCCCCCCCCAATAGACCGGTAGAAACTCCTCCGCCATCTGCCGGTAGCGCAGGCTCGCCTCCTCCTCGCCCTCGACGTCGGCAAGCGCCGCGAGGAGCGCCGTCAACCGGTAGTATCCGTAGACGATGCCCTTGGTCGAGTAGTCCGGCCAGATCTCGCGGTCGGCCAGTCCTCGGTAGCTGTACACGTCGTCCACCAGGCGCCTCGATCGCGGGTAGTTGAACCATTCCTCACCCAGGCCCGTGGCCGCCTGGCGATACTCCGGCGGCTGCTCACCGCTGAGATCCCGCATGTGGAGCCGCACCGCGAGACCCTCGGAGACTCCCCACGCGCTGAGCCTCATCTCCGCCATCTCCCCGTCCCGGGACGCGAAGTAGATGGGCCGTTCGGCGGACGAGGCATCGATGATCGCGAGCGCGATGCGATGGCCCCTGCGCACGTCCATGCCCCTTGGGTATTGCACCCCCAGATCACCGATTCTCACATCCATGTTGTCGCGAAGCGGTCCATCCCCTATCGTCTCGATCTCCTCGTCCGTAAGCGTCAAGGCCGGCCCGCTCGGCGGCTCGCGGTCCGCATACGGCAACCCCTCCGCCGACACAAAGAGCCGCTGTCGTCCCGGTTCGGTCCGCTCGCGCAACTGCTTGGCGTACCACTCGGTGAACAGGTACTGGACCACCACCACGGTCACATCCTGGCGGATCTCCTCCACCTCCTGCAGATACCACAGCGGGAAGGTGTCGTTGTCGCCGTTGGTGAAGATCACCGCGTACGGCTCCATGCTGTTCAGCAGGTCGTGGGCCCAGTCGCGGGCGGCGTAGTCTCCTGCGCGGTTCGCCCAGCTCAGGTTCAGGAAGAAGGGAATCGCCGCGACGGCCAGCACCGGCGACGCATTGCGTTGGCTGCCCATGCGGTCGCCCAGCCACAGCCAGCACCGCGCCACCCCCAACCCCGCCATCAGCCCCCACAGCGCGAAGAAGAGCAGGAAGAAGTAGTCGCGCTCGCGCACCTCGTGGCTGCGTTCGCCGGTTATCTCCGGCGCAAGCGAGTACCCGTACCGGAAGTTCAGGTAGAACACCAGGGCCAGTGACAGCGTGGCCCCGAAGACCACGATGTAGGCGCCCGTTTTCCCGTCGCCCTTCCAGACGGTGAAGAAGCCGATGCCCCCGAGGAACAGGAACAGTAGGCTGAAGGGCAGGCGGCTCCGGCTCGGAGGCTCGTCGGGGTCAAGCCCGCGCGACCACTGCCAGTCGAAGTACTGGAAGAAGTTCAGAAGCTGGTGGGAGAAGGGCGCCATGCGGGTCGTGACCGGTGGTTTCGCGTACTGGTCGCGCCTGAGCGACGCGGCCAGCGCCGGGCATCCGGCGGCACCGTTCGTGTAGATCGCCACCGCGGTCTCCACAACCCCCTCGCACACGGGATCTCCCTCGTTGATCACGGGACGCTCGGCCGCGCGAATCGGCAGAAAGAAGTTGAAGGACAGTCCAAGGACGACGGCCCCCACAGACCACGACAGGAACCTGGGGTGCGCCAGCAGCTTCGGCCGGGCCAGACAGATGAAGACCAGCACCGCCCCCGCCGGAAGCACCGACATGAGGTGATTGGTGGCACCCAGCGCCATCAGGTAGATGGCAAGTACGATCAGCGTCACGCTCCTCGGGTCGTGCCTGCGGTCGTGCCAGCGCAACATGAGCCAGGTGACGGCGGCCGCGATCAGCAGGGAGATCGTGTAGACCTTCTCGTTGGTGTTGCTCTGGCTCCAGACCGTGAAAGCGGTGGCCGACACCACCACCGCCATCACACTGCCGATCAGCGCCTCCCGCCCGGCACCCCGAAGCTGCACCAGTGTGCGGTGCACGATCAGAAAGAAGAAGAACGACGCACCTGCGGAGGTCGCCGCCGCCAGCAGGTTGATCCGAACGGCTGGCGACAGGCCGAGCGGTGACAGCAGGACGGACCAGGCTCGACCGACCGTCACGAAGAGTGGATTGCCGGGCGGATGGGGTATGCTCAGCGTGTGGGCCGTGGCGATGTATTCGCTGGTGTCCCACCAGGTCGGTGCCGGAGCCAGCGTCAGAACGTAGAGGAGGAAGACGCCCGCCCCGGCGCATGCGGCGGCCAGGTATGGCGGCTTCGGTGTGCCGCTGTCGATGTGTTCGGGTCTCGCGGTCATGTGCCGGGGGATTCTGTCCAAGGGCTGCTAGATTGGCAAGATGCCGGACCCGCGTGGGGCAGGTCCTCCATTTGATTCAACAGTCCCAGGTCAGCGATGCCCGGTCCAATCCGTGATACCCTCCGATACGTCTGGGGCTGGAGCAGGGGGCGACACCTGTCCGAGAGCGACAACACTCCCGCCGGCCCCGGCGAGCGCCCGGAGATCGAGGTTCCCGGCGTCCGGACCGAAGACGTGGTCATCGGAGGCGGATCCCCGGCGCTTCACGCCCGCCGCTACAGCCGCCCCTCCCAAAAGGCCCCGGCCCCCGGTTGGGTGTTGCTGCACGGCGTGACCCGTCCGGGGCCCGACCATCCGGCCATCGTGCGCTTCGCCGGGGCGGTCGCCTGGTCCGGCGCGGTCGTCCTGGTGCCGGACATTCCATCCTGGCGGCGGCTCAACCTCGATCCCCTGCTCGCCCAGTCGGCTCTCCGCCGCGCCACGGCCCACCTGGCCCGCGACCCGCGCGTTCGGCCGGGAGGCGTCGTCCTGGTGGGCCTCTCCTTCGGCTTCCCGCAGGTCCTTCGTGTGGGCGGACCGCTGGCCGCCGAGGGACTCGTCCGGGGACTGGCCGGCTTCGGCACCTACTGCCGCCTCACCGACACCCTCCGATTCGGGCTCACTGGACAATTCCGGTGGCGCGGCAGGATCCACTACCTGCGCCCGGATCCCTACGGACGCTGGGTCGTGGCCGCCAACTACCTGCATCGTGTGCCGGGATACGAAGACGCCAAGTCCGTATCCCGAGCTCTCCGCCGCCTGGCCGACCTTGCCGGCCAACGCAGGATCATGTCGTGGGACCCCAGCTACGATGTCGTGAAGGACGATCTGGCGAGGTCCTTGCCTGAGACGCACCGGCACCTGTTCCGCCTCTTCGCGCCCCCAGCCGACCGTGAGCCGGAACCGGAACGCGCTCGAGAGATGGTCCACCTGCTCGCCGATGCCGCGCGTCGGATCCACCCGGAGCTCGTACCCCCTCCGGACTTCGGCGATGCTGCACCCGTTCCCATTCGTCTCCTTCACGGCCGGCGCGACCACCTCATCCCATTCACGGAAACCCTGGCTCTTGAACGCCTGCTTCGTGACCGGACCGACGTCTCCGCCACGGTCACGGGTCTCTTCGCCCATTCACGCGAATCCGAAAGGGCTACTTCCCGAGTACGCGAATCCATCCGTTTCTTCACGGGACTAAGTGAGGTGATCGGTCTACAGGGCCGTTGAGGATTCGTGGCGTTGGGCATTAAACTTGCGCCCCGGACGTTCCCACGGAAACTTTGGTCGTATGCTAGCGAATAGTGTGTCTTTGTGGTGGAGGAGCTATGAGACAGGGACGCGAACCCCGCGATGAGCGGAAGCGGGGAGAAGAGGCGTTGCGAGTAGATGGCGTTTCTCACGAGGCGCTCACGCCCACGGGCGCGTCGAGGCTGCGAGTAGAGGTCGAGGTTGCACCCTCCGCGGGTCCCTCCGCGGTCCACGAGTGTCGCAGAACCGCGATCGATTGGCTCCAGGGCCAGGTGGGTACCGCGTTGCCCCGGAGAGCCTTCGCCCACCGGTCATTCTCCCAGATCGGCGGGAATCCGGCGTGCCGCGCAGTGCGGATCCGAGACGCACGCGGCGACTACTGGGCTGCCCAGTTGCAGCGCTCTCCCCACAAGGGCCAGGACACGGTCACGGAGGTTGTAATCGCGCAACCGGACGGTAGTTCGCCTCTGGTGTGCATCGAGGTGGTCGACCGTTCGGTGGTCGCCACCGACCCCAACGACGAGTACCCTGCCGAGATGCTCGCCGCAATGGCAGAACGGGCGCCTCTCCTTCAGGGTGGACGGACGCTCTGCCACACGCCAATCGTAGTGGAATCGGCGGAAACCATGCAGGGGTTTCACCGAATGCTCGTCGATCCTGGGCGCCAGATGCCCTTCGCGGTGGCTTCCGTCCCTCCCGGAATCGACGATCTTGATCCGCTCAGATCACAGTGGGTATCGCTTGCCCGCGCTCTGACCGGCCTGGCCATCGTCTGGGTGTTGCCCCCGAAGATGACCTACCGCCTCAGCGACCTCGTTACCGAGTCCCTCTCCGTCTTCCTCGGTGCCTGGAGGTTCTATCGTCCCGGCTTCAACCATCTTGCGGACCGTACCCGTCACCCTCTCTTCCTGAAGAACAGGATGGAAGATGACCGGGGAGTTCAAGAGACGGTCCGTCAGTTCGTGACGATGGCCGTCGAGGAGCGGATGCGAGCGGCCTTCGACAGCCAACCAGTCATCGGCTACGACGATCTGGCCCGGCTGGAAGCGGCAGGGGGGCGCAGTCCGGCCCGGCTGGTCGCACTGCTTCGGGATTCACTGCGGAGCGGTTCCGCCGAGCCGTTGCGTCCGGAGCGTGACTTCTCGTCCACAGTTGACCGGGGCCAGATACTCCCCGAAGGCCGGCATGGGCACGCCGACACCGGCCAAACCACCGTTCGCGAGTCCGTCTCCACGCCAACGGAGAGCGACACCTCGATCCCTGACCGAGCTTCTCGGGAGCGGCGCGGGCACCGAATGCTCGACGAAGGGATTCGGACACAAACAGGCCGCTACGAACAGGCGAGACGGCGGGCCGACCGAGCCGAGCGTCAGCGCGACGAAGCCCTGAGGCGCGCCGCGCAGTTGGCGGAAATGGTTCGAGCGTTGGGCGGAGACCCGGATGCGGTGACATTGTTTCCGACCACCTGGGAACAATTCGCCCCCTGGTGCGAGGAACACCTCGGAGAGTGCGTCTCGCTCGCGGAGACAGCGCGCCGGGAACTCGGAAACGCCGAATTCGAGGATGTCGGGCTGGCGGCGCAGTGCATCCACTGGCTTGCCCACCACTATCGCGACGAACGTCTCCGAGGCCGCAATCCATACCGGCATGGACACATCGACCACATCGGCGATGGGGTCGTCAATCGCCCCTGCGACGCCGACTGCCTCGAGTGCAACTGGAGAGGCCAGAGCCATAGAGTCGAGTGGTGCCTCCATTGTGGCGCCGACGCGCACGACCCGCGCCACTCCCTTCGCATCTACTATTTCTGGGATGACCAAACACAGCGTGTTGTGGTGGCCTCGATGCCTCCGCATGGGAAGGCGACCATGGCCTGAGGCGGCAGTCGTCCGCGAGTGATGCGGTTCAGCTGCAACCCGCAGGCATCGGTCGGGTGGCCATGTCCCCACCACGATCCAGGAAATAGATCCTGACGTCCTGCCGGCCCAGTTCATCGGTGAAGACGCCCAGGATGGTGTCGGCCGAGATCCCGACCGCGTGGAAGCGCTCGGGCAGGACGACCGTCCCGACGCTGCTGCCCGTCTCGGTGAAGACACCCCACTCGGTGCCTGCACCGCCCTCCGGCAGCTCGTAGCGCTGCGCCCAGATGTATCCGAGGTCGTCAACCAGCAGGTCGCTGGCGAACGGGACCCACTCCGCCATCGGAGTCGCTTCGGCAAGGGTCTCGAGCATCATTCTCTCCTGCGGACCCGCCATGTCCCCTACCATGGCGAGCATTGCGGCGATCCAGTCACTCCTGTGCTCTTCCCGTCCCGGCTCAACCTCAACCATGAGGTTTACTTCGCCGACCTCGCCCCCCGTACTGTCCACGAGGCGAAGGACCGGGGTGTCACTGGTTCCGGCCAGAAGGCAGCGCCCCCACACCACCCCCAGCGAACGCGGCGACAGCAGCACGCCCCGACCCATGCTCTGTCCCCCCAGTTCGATCTGGGTGGTGATCCCTCCGGGCACGCGCGTCAACACATCTCCCACCGCTCCATCGACGAGCTCGAAGAAGCCCACCGTGTCCTGGGCCAGCGAATTGACCTGGGCAGCAACGACTCGCTCGAATTCTCTCGCGAACCATCTCCCGTCCCCGAATCGTCCCACCTGTGCGACAGATCGGTCCGATCCCTGCCGCGTCAGCCGTGTATCGCGGACGAATTCACCCTCGAAGGTCCACTCCGACATCCGCTGATGACCGTTGTCGAAGGCGAAGAGGCGGCCCTCCGGGTCACTCACCAGGCTGCCGATGCTGCTGAATTCCCCGGGTCCGTCGCCCTGGCGTCCGATCGTCGCCACGAGGTTCCCGTCCGCGGCAAACAGGCTGATGGACAGGAATTGGCCGTCGGCAACCGCAATCATGCCCGAGGGGCCAAGCGCCACGCCCGCCACTTGGACGAATCCGCCATCGGCAACTCCCTCGACCGACCCGTAGATGGCCATGGGCTCCGGGCCCACCGTCCACGCCGCGGCGTCGACCGCCACGTCCTGGCCGTGAAGGACGCCTGGCACCGCCGCGCCGGCACCCGGTAGAAACGTGATCACGAGCGTCCGGCAACCGTGCGATCTCAGCGGACTGCAGGTCACTTGCGTGCCCCTTTCTCCTGAACGTGAACCCGGGCTGCGGCATCAACCCCGAACCCGGCAAGGTTGATCACCCTGGCGGGCCGCCCGAACTTGAGGGTCATCGCTACGTCCTCCCTCAATACACCATGCCGACACCGATGCTCCACAGCCACCCCACCCCCCGCCCCACCTGGCTCGTCACACTCCTCCTCACGGCCGTCGCCGCCCCCCTCCCCGCCCAGGTCACCACCCGGCAACTCGACGCGCTCCACCCCCGCAACATCGGCCCGGCCGTCATGAGCGGGCGGATCGTGGACCTCGCCGTCGCCGAGTCCGACCCGGTCACCTTCTACGTCGCATCCGCCACCGGCGGCGTCTTCAAGACCACCGACAACGGCATCACGCTGGTCCCCGTCTTCGAGCACGAGGGCACCCACTCGGTCGGCGCGATCGCGCTCCATCAACGCGATACCTCGATCATCTGGGTCGGCACCGGCGAGCGCGCCAATCGGCAGAGTTCGTCGTGGGGGGACGGCGTGTACAAGAGTAGCGACGGGGGCCGGACGTGGACGAACATGGGGCTGCGCGACAGCAAGCACATCGGGCGCATCGCGCTGCACCCGGACGACACCGACCTCGTGTACGTCGCCGCGATGGGCCACCTGTGGGGCCCGAACGACGAGCGCGGCCTCTACCGCAGCACCGACGGCGGCGCCACATGGCAGCCCATCCTGCAGGTCGACGAGAACACCGGCGCCGTGGATGTCGCGCTCGATCCCGACCAGCCCAACATCGTCTACGCCGCCACCTACCAGCGGCAGCGGCGCCCGTGGGGATTCCACGGCGGCGGCCCCGGCAGCGCGCTTCACCGCAGCATGGACGGCGGCGACACCTGGGAGCGGCTGACCGGCCCGGGCATCACGCGCGGCCTCCCCGAGGACGTGATCGGCCGCATGGGCATCTCCATTTACCGCAGCGACCCCCGCATCGTCTACGTCAGCGTCGAGCAGGGATACCGCTACAACGCGTCCACCGCCTACACCGAGCGGCGCGCCGGCATCTACCGCTCCGAGGACCGCGGCGACACGTGGGAGCTCATGAGCGACTGGAACCCGCGTCCCATGTACGCCAGCCAGATCACCGTCGATCCGAGCGACGATCAGCGCATCTACATGGTCAACAGCTACTCCTTCTCGGACGACGGGGGCCGCACGTTCACCGTTCCGCCCCAGAGCCTCCACGGCGACGACCGCCTCGTCTGGGTCAACCCCTCCGACTCCCGCCACGTCATGAAAGCCGACGACGGCGGCCTGGGGATCTCCTACGACCGCGGGCTCAACTGGCTCTACATCTCGGACCTGCCGGTCAGCCAGTACTACCGCGTCAGCGTCGACATGGCCCGTCCCTACAACGTCTACGGCGGACTCCAGGACAACGGCTCGTGGATGGGGCCCAGCGAGACATGGCGCCAGAACGGAATCGTCAACAGCGACTGGACGCGTCTGGGCGGCGGCGACGGGTTCATCAACCTCGCGGACACGACCAACAACACCGTCATCTACACCGAATCGCAGTACCTCAACCTGTCGCGCTTCGACACGCGCACGGGCGAGCGCACCGCCATCCGCCCCGGCGACCCCGTCGGACACATCGCCGGACGGCGTAACTGGGAGACCTGGCGCGAGGTCGGCACCTTCGAGGAGCAGCGCCTCGGCAACGCGATGGCCCCCGCCAACTGGGACGGCCCCTTCATCATCTCGCCGCACGACGCGTCGACCCTGTACGCCGGCACCAACATCATGTGGAAGACCACGGACCGGGGGGACTCGTGGCAGGCCCTGGGCGACCTCACCACGGGCACCGACCGCCGCTCGGTCCCGATCATGGGGCAGATGCCCGACGACTACCTCCCCTCGCTCGACGACGGCATCCCCTACTGGCCCACCATCTCGGCGGTCTCCGAAAGCCCGCTCCGGCGCGGCCTCATCTACGCCGGCACCGACGACGGCCGCCTCCACGTCTCGCACGACGGCGGCGAGCGCTGGACCGACCTGTCCGCCCGCGACATTTCCGACTCCGACGTGCCCTCCGCCCGCGCCGACTTCCCCGGCCTTCCCAACGGCGCCTGGGTCAGCGGCATCGAGCCATCCCGCCACGACGAGGCCCGCGTCTACGCCGTCTGGAACAACTACCGCAACGACGACTACGCCAACTACCTGTACAGATCCGACGACTACGGCCAGAGCTGGACCTCGATCACCGGTGACCTGCCTCCGGACCGTGTGCTGCGGACGGTGCGCGAGGACCTGCGCAACCCCTCGGTCCTCTTCCTGGGCGCCGAAATCGGCCTCTACTACACGATGGACGGCGGCGCGCAATGGACCGAGCTGCGCGGCGGGATGCCCACCGCCGCCTTCAACGACCTGGTCATCCACCCGCGCGAGAACGATCTCGTGCTGGGGACGCACGGGCGCGGCATCTGGATCCTCGACCAGATCAACGCGCTGCAGGAGCTCTCGGAGGAGGTGATGGCGAGGCCCGCCCACCTCTTCACGGTCGGGCCGGCCGTGCAGATCCGCCGCGCCGGGCGCCAGGCGCATACGGGCGACATCCACTTCCGCGGCGAGAATCCCCCGAACGGCGCGATCCTCGACTACTGGCTGGCGGAGGAGCAGGAAGAGGGTGAGGTGGCGATCTCGATCGAGCAGGGGGGGCGCCGGGTGGCGCTGGTGGAGGGCACCACGCGGCAGGGTATGAACCGGGTCGTGTGGGATCTGCGGCACCAGCTCGGGGACGGGGAGGGGTCGACAGCACAGCGCGGCGGGACGGCCCGCGGTCCGCTGGTCGTGCCCGGGACCTACACGGCCCGTCTCGGAGCGGCCGGATCCGAGTCGCGGCAGGAGTTCGAGGTGCGCGAGGACCCGCGGCTGAACGTGTCGCCGGGGGTGCGCGCCGCGTGGACGAACACGCTGCTGGAGCTGGCCGGGGCGCGGGCGCGGGTGGCGGCCGAAGTGGAGAGGATCGAGGAGGCGCTGGAAGGGGTCGCCGAGGACGATACGGGACTGCGGGCCGTCAAACTGCGCGATCTGGCCCGCGAGTTCGGGGAGCTCTTGAGCCGCATCGGCCGCCTTTACGGGGACATCGAAGGGGTGGTCGCGCCGCCGACCCAGGACCAGAGGTCGCGCCGGGATTTCTATGTGGAGATGATCGAGGTGCTCGTGGGGGAGGCGGGGGCGTTGCGGTAGACGGTGGGCGAACACCGAGAGCGGTGAGGCTGCGGGCGCCGCCGCGCTCGGAGCTCCGCGATTGCGGATCGTCCGGCGTGTGTATACTATATGTGATTGTGTATGTTTCATGTGTATTTTCGGGAGGCCGACGATGCCGCGAATCCACCTGGTCGTCTCTGAGCCGGACCGTACCCGCTACGCCGCCGCCGCCCGCCGCGAAGGCCTGACCTTGAGCGCTTGGCTGCGCGCCGCCGCCAGCGACCGCCTGGACCGTCTTGCGGCCACTGAACCCTTCCGCACCGAGGATGACGTGTGGCGATTCTTCGAGGAGCGCGACGCCGAGATGGGATGCGGTTCCGAGCCGGACTGGGAGCAGCACCTCGAGGTCATGCGCGCGTCCCGGGACCGGGGCGCGTCCGAGACCTGACCTTCCGGGCCATGGTCTTCGTCGACACCAGTGTCCTGATGTACGCGGTGGGACGGGATCACCCGCTCCGCCCGCCAGCCCGTCGTTTTTTCGCCGAGGCGGCGACGGACCAGCGGCCGCTCGCAACCTCGTCCGAAGTCCCTCAGGAACTGGTCCACGCCTACCTGCCCGTCGAGCGCCTCCAGGCCCTCGCCGCCGCGCTGCGGCTCGTCGGCCGCACCCGCATGGAGGTTTGGCCCCTGGAGCGCGACGACGTGATCCTCGGCATCGAACTCGCCGCCCGGCACCCGTCGCTCGGGGCCCGCGAGCTGTGCCACCTGGCCAGCTGCCAGCGGCGCGGCGTTACCCGCATCCGGACTTTCGACCGTGCGCTGCGGGCGGCTGCGGACTCGTTGGGCTAAGCTACACCTTCACCACCCTCCCCACCCCCTCCGCCTCGGCGCGGCCCAGCACCTCCGCCCCGATCGCCACATCCTGCACCGCCGTCCCCACCGACTTGAAGAAGGTCAGCTCCCGTCCCGCACTCCCCTCGGGCGCATCCCCGTTGACGATCTCGCCAAGGTCGGCGTCGATCACGTCGGCGGTCACCAGGCCCTCCCGGATCGGGATGACCAGATCACCCGCCTCCTCGAGCACGGCCTCCCTCTCCTCGACCACCACCCGCGCCCGCGTCACCACCTCGCTCCCGATCTCCCGCATGTGGGGCATGAAGCTGCCGCTGCCGCTCACGTGGGTGCCCGCAGGAAGCCGGGTGCCGTCGAAAACCGGGGTCCCCGAGGTCGTTACCGCCACGATGATGTCGGCGCCGTCCACCGCCACTCCGGGGTCGGCCACTGCCCGCGCGTCCACCCCCCCCAGCGAAGACGCCAGCCGCCGCGCGGAATCGCCGCCTTGCGACACAACCCGCACCTCCTCGATCGGCCGCACGGCGCGGATCGCCTCGATCTGTCTCGGGGCCTGAACACCCGCCCCGAAGATGGCCAGCACCCGCGACTCCGTACGGCTGAGCAGCCTGGCCGCAAGCCCCGCCGCTGCGGCGGTCCGAATCGCGGTAAGCTCGCCCGCGTCCATCAGCGCTACGGGCAATCCCGTTTCGTCGTCGATCATGAGGATGACGCCGTTGATGCTCGGAAGCTGGCCCCCAGCCGCGCGGGCATGAAGAGCGAGATGCCGCCGCCGGACGCGAGCGCCACGCGCACCGGCATCTCGACCTGGTCCGCCGACAACTGCGCGAAGGCGCGCGCCATGGCGTCGATGGCGTCGTGCATGGTGATCAGCGACAGGATCTCGGCGCGGGAGATGACGCGGATGTGCATGTGGGCCGATCCGGTCGGAAGGTGCCTATCGCTCCAGATACCGCTCCACCACCACCCCCCGATGATGCCGCGAGTGCCCCGCCATGATCCAGGCCAGACTCCGCACCGTGAACTCGTACCCGGCGGCCGTCCCCCGCCGGTCCCAGGTCTCGTCTTCGAAGCTGTTCAGCAGGAGCAATGTGGACCTGCGCACCGCCGCCAACTCCTCGGCCAGGTTGGCAAGGGGGCGGCGTTGCGCGCCGGAGGCGGCCGCGTAGGCGTTCTCGTCGAACGAGGGAAAGTGCGACCGGTCCCCGCGGGCGAAGGCCATCGCGCGCACGCTGAACATCCGCTCGGCGTCGACGACGTGGCCCACGACCTCCCGAATCGACCACTTCCCGGGCGCGTAGCGGTGGCCTTCCAAGCCGGGGGGCACGGAGGCCAGCAGATCCCGCCACTCGCCGGAATCGTGTTCCAACGCCTCCAGTAGCGGCCCCTCGACCGCGGCGATGTAGGTTTCGTAGAAGTCGGCGTATTCGTCGGGACGCGGTCTGGCCGGTGATGGCGGCATCGTTGCGTCGGTTCCTCGGTGGTTGGCGGTGATCGAGGTCGTCAACGGGGGTCGGGCCTTTCCGAGGACTGTGGGGTCACCCGGCTGACAGACTCAAGCCCTTGATCGCCTCCAGGAGGCGGCCCTCCGTGGCCAGAATGTCGCCCTTCAGTTCGCTACGGGTCTCCGGGATCTCCTGTCTGACTTCCCTCAGCTGTTCATCCATGCGTGCACCCAACCCGGTGATGCGGTCGTTCATCCGGTCCATCCGGTCCCCCATCCGGTCCATCCGCGCGTCGAGGTCGGCAACCTTCTTCTCCAGGTGTACAAAGTCGTTCTCCCTGTGGGTCGTGAACTCGCGTCGCAGCGCACCCACCTCCCTGGCGGTTTCGTTCTTCAGCAACCGCCACAGGGCGATCAGACTCAGAACGATCGTCGCCACACCGCCAACTCCCACCCACGCCGCCTGGTTCATGACTCTTTCTCCGTTCGTTCTTCGCCGCCCTCGCCCCATGGGGGAAGCCCAAGTCCAAAGATACGCCCTCTCGACAAGCGAACCAAACCCGGGGGATCAGCGTTCCATCACCCCACACGCCCGCATCCCGTCCCCAACCCCACCCACCAGTTGGTGTTGCCGTTCGCCCACCAGATACTCCCGCAACGGCGTCCCGTCTTCAGTCCACCACATACCCCTCCGCCACCCCCCTGAAGGACCTCACCTCCGCCTCGACCCAACCGTCACCCCGCCCCAGTTCAGCCGCCATCACCCGCGCCACCCCGGGCGCCGCCGCCATCGCCGCGCGGGCATTCAGGAAGAGTGCCCGTGTCCTTCGCGCCAGCACATCCTCGACCCGCACCGCCATCTCGTGACGGGCGGCCCACACAGCCTGGCCCAGGCGGTACGGCAGGCCGGGATGCATGAGACCGCCCAGGCGCGGATTGTCGTCCGCCAGCTCGCGTACGGCTTCAGCCTGAGCGCCGTACACACGCCACGGTTCGAGGAGGTCCCGGCGGGCGGTGTAGCCGTAGAGCCTCAGGTTGGCGGTGACCGATGGAGCCGGCGAAAGCCCGCCCGCGTCCGCCGCCATGTCCACGGTGTCCTGGCCTACCCGGCGGCAGGTCGTCCACTTCCCCCCGGCCACGGTGACCATTCCCCGCCGCGAAACGCTCACCCTGTGATCGCGCGAGAGGGCGGCCGTATTGTCTCCGCTCCCCTCGGGCACCAGCGCGCGCAGTCCCGCCCACGCCGACAGGATGTCCGCCCGCCCGAGGGGCCGCGCCAGGTACCGGGCGGTGTGGTCGAGCAGGTAGTCGACCTCCTCGTCGCTGGGCAGGGGCTCCGCGGAGGGATTTCCGACCGGCACGTCGGTCGTCCCGATCACCACGTGGCCGTGCCACGGGATGGCGAAGAGGACCCGTCCGTCGTCGGTGGATGGGACCAGCAGCGCCGCCGCACCCGGAAGAAAGGCGCTGCTCACCACGATGTGCGCGCCCCGGCTGAGCACGACCCCCGGACCCGGACCCGGTTCGTCCATCGCCCGCAGGGTGTCGGCGAAGGGACCCGCGGCGTTGACAACCACTGAGCCGCGCGCAACCCACTCGGCAGAGCCGATCCGGTCGCGCACCCTCACCCCCCGGATCGCGTCCCCCACTTTCACAAGTCCCGTCACCTCGGCGTAGTTGAGCGGCACACACCCCAGGTTGGCGGCCGTGCGGACGAGGGCCCAACCCAGACGGGCATCGTCGAACTGGCCGTCGTGAAAGAGTACTCCGCCCCGCAGACCACGGTCTTCCAATGTGGAAACGCGCTTCAGGCACTGGCGCCGCGAGAGCAGGCGAGAAGCCCCCATCCCCCGCCCCCCCGCCAGCGCGTCGTACGCCTTGAGTCCCCCGCCATACCAGGGCTGCTCCCACCACCGGTAGGCAGGCACGATCAGGGACAGGGACCGGACCAGGTGCGGGGCGTTCCGCCACAGCCGCTGGCGCTCACGGAGGGCGCGGTGCACCATCTGGACCCGCCCCTGGCGCAGGTAGCGCACCCCACCGTGAATCAGCTTGGTGCTGCGGCTCGAGGTTCCCCCGGTGAAGTCGCCGCGCTCGACGAGGAGCGTCCGGTAT
Organism: Gemmatimonadota bacterium; assembly: GCA_028874995.1. Classification (GTDB taxonomy): domain Bacteria; phylum Gemmatimonadota; class Gemmatimonadetes; order Longimicrobiales; family Gaopeijiaceae; genus Bin94. The sequence continues at coordinate 14,299 of JAPPGM010000066.1, forward strand.
CCGCGCGCCGACGCGTCCAGCGCGGTCGCTATTCCGGTGCACCCCCCACCCACCACGATGACGTGCCAGGGGCGGAGCTCCATTGCACGCGCGAGGATTCGGTCCCGAGACAGAGGGCTGTGGTTCAACGTGTCCGGACTCCTTTGCTCTGATTCGGGCCCTTGGGCATCCCAGGATGGCCGCAGACCCAAACAAGCGACAGGAAGAGGACCGTCAATACAAGCTGCGGGCCGCCCTGCGATGTCCCACGAACAGCAGCTTCGAGGGACCTGAACGGAGCTTGATCGGGGGTGGCCAACGGGTATGGGCTTACGTAGATGTCAGGTTTGATTGACGGTGCGTGTCATCTCAGGCTTCGGAAGCAAGAACCGCGCTGCCTCATCCGAGTCGATGGATGTGACGAGCTTGCGTCCCCCCGGCGGAGGCGCTGCGATTTCCTGCTGTTTGTCCAGACCAGGAGCAGCAAGGGACACTGGACGGTTCCGATCGAACTCAAGAGCGGGACCGTCAAGGTTGAGGATCTGGAAGGCATTCGCGCTCAGCTTCAGACCGGCGCAGAGGTCGCGACCGTGCACCTGCCGGATGATCGGGTACGGTTGCGCCCAATCCTCGGCCATGGAGGCACTCCCGGGTACTTGGACCGCCTGCTGACCCGACCCGAATACCGGGTCGAGCTACGTGGAAAACGCGAGGTAATCCAAGCGCTTCGATGCGGAAGTATCCTACGGGAAGCTCTGAGGTAGCCGCCCCCCGCTCAATCCGCCGCCACCCTCCCCATGAAGGCGCGCACCCGGTCGTGGTTCTTGAGCACGATCACGGTGCCGGGCGCCTCCCGCGCCACCCGCTCCGGAATCGTCCCGAAGAGAATCCGCTGCGAGAAGCTGTCGCCCGACGCGCCCACCATCACGGCGTCGTAGTCGCCCGCCGCACCGACGATCCCCTCCACCACCCCCGGCCCCGCGACCAGGCGCGTCTCCACGGACGCGTCCTCCGGCAGCCCTGCCCGTTCCTCCGCCAGCCGCTCCTCCTGTTCCTTCCGGCGGCCTTCCGGCGACCCCGCGGGCACCACAGCCGCCAGCGTCAACTCACCCCCGCCGCCTTCCGTCATGGCCAGCGCGTAGCCCTGCGCCTTGCGCGCGTGCACACCCCCCGCGCTCGGGAGCAGGATCCGGCGCGGCACCGTCCGGTCGGGCCCGAACCTGACCAGCATGATGTCGGCCCGCGCGAGCCGCACCACATCGTCGGTGACCTCGCCGAGGATCTGCCGGGCGGTGGTGGTGAAGCCCTTCCACCCGAGGATGACCAGGTGGGAGCGGTCCTCGCGCCGGGCCTCCAGGATGGCGCGGCCCACGTTGCGGCCGACCCGCACCTCGGTGGTGACGGGCACGCCCAGATCGCCCTCCAGCGCCTGCAGCCGCTCCAGCGTCTCCGCCTCGCCCTCGATCTCGCGCCGTGCCATCTCGGGGGGCAGCTGGTCGGGGACCTGGACGACGCGCAGGACGGTGATCTCGCCGTCGCGGGGCTTCGCGATCGAGGCGGCCATACGCATCAGGGGCTCGGCCGTCGCGGGATTGTGGACGGGGAGCAGGATGCGGAAGGGGGCCGTGCGCGGGGAGGCTCGCAGGACGACCACCCGCGAGCCGGGCCCGGCGGGGTCCGGCACGTCGAAACGGGTGCCGCGCCAGGCCGCGTAGCCGAACAGTCCCGCCGCGAGGGCCAGGATGGCGAACACGACCGGCTGAATATGTCCCTGAATGGGGATCTGCAGGATGAGGTACACGTTCGCGGCGATCCCCAGCGCGGGCAGG
>JAPPGM010000066.1:16180-16416 GCA_028874995.1 Gemmatimonadota bacterium
CGGCCGCCAGAACCGCCACGAAGGGCGTGTGCGTGCGCGCGCCGATGCGGCCGACGAGGCGGGGCAGGTGGCGCAGGTGACTCATCGACAGCGCCACCCGCGACCCGGCCATGATGGACGCGTTGGAGGCCGAGATCATCGAGAAGAGCGCGCCGCCCACGATGACCGCACCCCCGATCGGCCCCAGGAAGGCGCGCGCGGCCACGCCCATCGCCGCCTCGGTGTACTCGCTCAGG
>JAPPGM010000040.1 GCA_028874995.1 Gemmatimonadota bacterium
ACGGTACGCTCTCATCTGAACCGTTCAGCCACGCGTCCTGACTCTGAAGAAGAATGCCAGGACCACCGTTTCGCCGCGGTAGTCGCTCAGCTTGACCCGGTCGCGGAGGACGCCGTGACGGGTGGCGCCGGTGAGTTCGAAGTCGGGGGCCATCGTCCCGACCTCGATGAGGCCTGTTTCCTGGGCAGTGCCCGGGTCCGGCGCGCCCATCCCGACCGCGGCGGCCAGCGGGGCCACCAACAACAGTCTGAGCATCATTCGTTCTCTCCGTTCTTGTTCAGCCATGTGTGTGAGTATGTGAGCATATGAGTAGGCTGCCTCAGTTTCCTGCCCCGATCGCCGCCTTGATCGCCTCGACCGTGCGGTCCACGCGGAAGCCGAGCAGTTTCCTGCCCGTCTCGATCGTCGCCTCCAGGTCCGCGATGCTGAGCCCGTTGATCGAGGCCTTCCCGGCCGCGACGCGCTGGGCGTGCCGCACCGACTCCGGATCGACCGCGGTCATGATGGAGGTGATGACGAAGTCGTCGTGGAAGCCGTCGTTGGTTGGCTCGGTGATCCCCAGTTCGCTCTCCATCCACTCGAAGACTTCGCGGTAGCGGTAGAACTCGGGCACGTAGTGCGCGCGCGCACTCCCGCGCCACCGTTCGTTCAGCGCATCGGCCACCACCGCCATTCCGCCCTGGTTGCCCCCGCTGTCACCGATGAAGACGATGTTGGTGAAGCCGTGGGCGCGCAGGCTGCTGGCTACGTCGTCGAGCACCGCCCGGTAGGTCTCCTCACGCAGGCTAATCGTTCCCGGATACCGCATGTGCCCCGACGGGTTATCGATGCCGCCTTCCGGAACCAGCTTGATGACCGGGGCGCAGAGCGCGTTGCCCAGCTTGCGCGCGATCCCCTCGCAGGCACCCTCGAGCACGTAGTTGTGCTTGCCCGTGGCGAGATAGGGACCGTTCTGCTCGATCCCTCCCGTCGAGATGATCGCGGTGGTCTTCCCGTCGCGAAGCGCGTCGCGAACCTCCATCCAGGTGAGCTCCTCGATCCAGACCGAGTTGAGGGCCTCGATCGGGCGCTCCATCCGCATGTCGGCCAGAAGGGCCTCCGCCTGGCGGGCCATCATCTCGGCGCGCCGCTCGGCGCTCATTCCGCCGCGTCCCTGCTGGGCGTCGGCCGTCAGCGGGGCCGCCAGCGCGAGCGCCGCGGCCGCCGGGATCCATCGCCGGTACTGCATGATCATTCCTCCATCGTGGGGTGTCTGCTTGCGCGCACCATTGTAGCGCGGGGCTGCCGCGGAGGCGACCTTTCCACCACCCACTCGCGCACTTGCAGTTGCAACACCACCTTGCCGAGGATCACCCGCACCACCCCGCCCGTCCCCCGGCCCACCAGACCGATGCAACCCAGCACCCACACCATCCGTCCGTCCACCCTGGCCGGTGTCACCCGCGCTACCCTGCTCCCCACCCTCGCAGCCGTCGGCCTCGGCTGCAATCCGGCCGACGACCCCACCCCCGACCCACCCCCCACCCCACCCCGCACCGCCGACCCCCACGCCCGCGGCTACACCGACGACGATTTCCCGCGCGTCCAGGAACTCGCCCCCGGCGTCTACTCCTACGAACAACTCCGCTCCGCGGGCGACGAACGCTTCACCACCGTGAGCATGTTCGTCATCACCGACGACGGCGTCCTCGTCGCCGACGGCCAGGGCAGCCCCACCGAGACCCGCCGCCTCATCGAGACCATCGCAACCGTCACCGACCAGCCCATCACCCACGTCGTCGTCTGCTCCGACCACGGCGACCACACCGCCGGCAACTCGGAGTTCCCTTCCAGCGCCCGCTTCTACGCCCACCCCACCTCCCACGCCGTCCTCCAACGCGCCGCCGCCAACCCCGACCGCCCCACCACCGCCCCCCCGGTCATCGTCCCCACCCACCTTGTCGAAACCTCCGAAACCCTACACCTCGGCAACCGCGAGATCCGCCTCCTCTTTCTCGGCCGCGCCCATACCGGCGGAGACCTCGTCGTCCACCTCCCCGCCGAGAAGATCCTCTTCATGAGCGAGGCCTATCTGAACCGCGTCTTCCCCGCCATGCGCTCCGCCTACCCGAGCGAATGGGTCACGATGATCGAGGCCGCGCAGGCCCTCGATGCCGACATCTTCGTCCCCGGCCACGGTTTCGTCGATTCGCCCGAGGTGCTCGCCGAGGAGCTGGAGACCTACCGCCAGGCCCTTGTCCAAGTGATCGAAGAGGCCACCCGGCTGCACGCGGCCGGTCTCACCATGGGGCAGGCCATCGAACAGGCCGACTTCGGGGACCTCGAAACCTGGTCGCTCCGCTCCAGCCAGGCGCCGCTAGCGGTCCGCCGCGTCTACCTGGAGCTCAACGGGGAGCTGCCGCCGGGGTGAGGGCGCGGGACCATCCCGGACCACTGGCCCAGGCACCCCATCCGGGGGTATTCTCATCTCTGCTCAACCTGCCGCAACCACCAGTCACCCGATTCCGACCCCATCCGGAGAGACTTGTGAACCCGACACTTCGGCCCCCTGCCGCCGATCCGACACCCGCCTCGCGGACCATCATTTCGGCCACCGCCTTCCTCCGCGCGGCCGCCCTCCTCGCCGTCGCGGCCGCGCTGGCCACGCAAACCCTCTCCGCCCAGCAGTCCGAATGGCGCTATTGGGGCGCCGACGCCGCCAGCACCCGCTACTCCCCCCTCGACCAGATCGACGCCTCCAACTTCGAGCAGCTCGAGGTCGCCTGGATCTGGCGCGCCGACAACTACAGCCCCTCGCGCGGCGAGATGCTGCGCGCCACGCCCATCTACGTCGACGGCACGCTCTACTCGGTGGCCGGCAGCCGGCGGACCGCGGTCGCCATCGATCCCGCGACCGGTGAGACGCTGTGGACCTTCCGCGAGCCCGCCACCAAGCGGTGGGAAGACTCCATGCGGAAGAACTACGGCAAGGGCGTCGCCTACGCCGAAGTGGACGGCCGTCCCATGATCTACCTGGTCACGCCCGCCTTCTTCATGCACGCGCTCGATCCGGCGACCGGGCGGAAGATCACCTCCTTCGGGAAGGGCGGCACCGTCGACCTCCTCGGCGACCTCGGCCGCTGGGACCACCACCCCACCGAGGGCATCCCCTTCGAGGTCGGCTACATCACCAACTCGTCGCCGCCGATCGTGGTCAACGGCGTGGTCGTCGTCGGCAACTCCCACGAGCAGGGCTACTACCAGTACCTCAAGGAGAACGTGCCGGGGAACATCCTCGCCTACGACGCCGGGACCGGCGAGCACCTCTGGACCTTCAACGTGATCCCGCAGGAAGGCGAATTCGGCAACGACACATGGGAGAACGACGCCTGGAAGTGGACCGGCAACGTGTCGGCCTGGGCCCCGCTCTCCGCCGACCCCGAGCTCGGCCTCGTCTACGTCGTGACCGACCCGCCGCCCGTCGACTACTACGGCGGCTTCCACCCGGGCGACAACCTCTTCTCGACCAGCATCCTGGCCCTCGACGTGCGGACCGGCGAGCGCCGCTGGCACTTCCAGACCGTGCACCACGATGTCTGGAACTACGACAACCCCACCGCTCCCAACCTGGTCGACATCACTGTGGACGGACGTGACATCAAGGCGCTCGTGCAGGTGACCAAGCAGGGCTGGGCGTACGTCTTCGACCGCGAGACCGGCGAGCCCGTGTGGCCGATCGAGGAGCGGCCCGTGCCGCAGTCCGACGTGCCCGGCGAGATGCTGTCTCCCACCCAGCCTTTCGTGACCCGCCCGGCTCCCTTCGAGATGCAGGGCATCACCGAGGACGACCTGATCGACTTCACCCCGGAGCTGCGCGCCGAGGCGCTGGAGATCGTCAAGGATTACCGGCTCGGTCCGCTCTTCAATCCCCCCGCGGTCGGCGACAGCCGCCCCTCGATCCACTGTCCGGGCGCCAACGGCGGCGCCAACATCCCCGGCGGCGCGGCGGTCGACCCCGAGACGGGTATACTCTACGTGGCGTCGACGCGCGGCTGCAGCGCTCCCCGGCTATTCCCGGGTGTCGAGCGCGATTCGACCGCGAACGTCGCCTGGGTGACGCTCGGTCCGGGCGGCGCCAGGGGTCCCCAGCGCCTCCCGCTGGTCAAGCCGCCCTACGGAACGATCACCGCGATCGACCTCAACACCGGCGACCACATCTGGCAGATTCCCAACGGAAGCACCCCGGACAGAATCCGGAACCACCCCGCGCTCGCGAGCGTCGACATCGGCAACACCGGCGCCCCGGCGCACGCGACCAAGCTGGTCACGAAGAACCTTCTCATGTACGGGGAGGGACGGGGCGCCGCGCCCATCTTCCGCGCCGTCGACAAGATGACCGGCGCGGAGCTGGGCGCCGTCGAGCTCCCCGGTTCCACCATCACCGCGCCGATGACATACATGCACGAAGGCAGCCAGTACGTGGCCGTGGCGATCCGCCTGCCGGACGGCGAGTACGGGCTGGTGGCGCTCCGGTTGCCGGAGTAGGAGTTCGCGCTTGGGCCTCGCGAGGCGCGTAGTAAACCGCAGATGACATTTAGTAAAGTAGAGTTTACATGGGATCAAGTACGATGACCCGAGCGACAACTGCGCTGGCCACGCTGACCGGCCTCCTCCTGGCCACGGGATGCCTGCGGGATGCCCCGCCCCCCGACCACACAGCCGTCTTCACCGGCGCCTCCGGCGAGTGGATCGACCTCTCCCACGCATTCGGCCCCTCCACTATCTACTGGCCCACCGACACCGCCGGCTTCCAGCTCACCGAACTGGCGTACGGCCACACCGAGGGCGGGTTCTTCTACGCGTCGTACGCCTTCGCGTCGGCCGAACACGGCGGCACCCACCTCGACGCGCCCATCCACTTCGCCGAGGGGCGCATGACGGCGGACGAGATTCCGCTGTCGAGCCTGATCACGACGGCGTCGGTGGTCGACGTTTCGGCGGCGGCGGACGCCGATCCGGACTACCAGCTCACCGTCGAGGATCTCACCGCGTGGGAGGCGGAGCATGGTGAGTTGGCCGACGGAACGGCGCTGCTGGTGCGTACGGGGTGGTCGGCGCGCTGGGGCGACCGCGCGGCCTACCTGGGTACGGATCTCACCGGGCCCGAGGCGGTGCCGGAGCTGCACTTTCCGGGGATCGGGCCCGAGGCCGCGCAGTGGCTGGTGGACAATCGGGGGGTGGCAGCGGTGGGGCTCGATACGCCCAGCATCGACTACGGCCAGTCGAGCGACTTCCGGTCGCATGTGATTCTGTACGAGCACAACATCGTGGGGTTCGAGAACCTGACGAATCTGGACCGGCTGCCGGCGACGGGCGCGGGGATCGTGGCGTTGCCGATGAAGATCGAGGGGGGGAGCGGGGGGCCGTTGAGGGTGGTGGGGTGGGTGGGGGGTTGAGCGCCGGGACGGACAGTTGATTCGGCGTCTCCGCTGGGTCACGACAGGTTTGTGGCTCGCCCTGTCGCTACCCACAGCCTCGCTCCACGGGCAGACGCGGGTCGGCGAGGTAGCCGTGGAGATACCTTCTGCCGGTACTGAGCCGTTCGGAGACATCGCTGGAGTTGTCATCACGTCCGCGGAGCATGCCTGGGTGGTTGATCAGCTGGCTTCCACGATATACCTGCTCAGAAACAGCGGTGACCTCGTGACTACACGTGGGCGAGAGGGGGACGGTCCCGGAGAGTTTCGGAGCCCTTGTTGCGTGACGTTAGCCGGTAGTCGCCTTTGGGTCCTCTCGCCCGGCGTCAGGCGCATCGACGTCATTCCCGCGGAGGATGGCGACGACCGGGACGCGATCAGGATCTCACTCGAAGCTCAGGTCGTGAATTCGTTCATCGGCCATAGCGCACCGGTCGTTTTGGGAGAGGGCCGAAGCTTCATGGTGATCGCGAACCGGCACGATTCCAACGCTGACCGGCGCGACTACAGACGAGACAGGGTCGTAGCGCTCGAGTACGATCTGACCGGCGCCTTCCTGCGAGGGTGGCCCGGTCCGAGTCTCCCGGATCGCTACGTAGGATATGGCGTCGCCGAAGCCAGCTATCCCACCAGTCGTGTGAAGCGAATGTCGCTTGGCATGCCATTCGGCCCGTTCCACGCCGTGAGTCGAAACAGCGAGGGTGGATACGCCGCGGCCTTCACCCGCGCCTACGACGTATCCGTTCACGGTATCGGCGGAGACCTGGTCACCCGCATCGTCCGGCCTGACGTGGAAGGGCCCCCGTTGACGCCGTCCGAACGCGGGGAGCGCGACGAATTCGTGGAGTTCGTGCGGCAGGGAGTCAAGCGTGCAGGTGGAACCCTCTCCATCACCCGGGCCTCCGACCCCAAGCCCGCTATCGACTGGATCGTCTTCGATGCCGAAGACCGGCTCTGGGTGGCCCTGACCCCGCACGGGGATGCCGAATGGGCCGAGGCCGACGTCTATTCTTCAGACGGCGTATTCGTGTTCCACGCCAGGTGGCCCGTGGATGTGGACCTGAGCGAAGGGGCCATGCTAGGCGACGCCGCTTGGGGAGTAAAGAAGGGAGAATGGGACGAAGACTGGTTGGTGTTCCTCAGGTTTCGGCGTGTGGAGGACATTCTGAATCCGTGGAGGTCGCGAGGGCGGGGCCACGGGGAATAGGCCAACTCCAAAGCCGCAGAATGTTGACCCCACGCGGCATGCGGCAGTCGTGTCGGTTGAAACATCAGGCTACAGTTGGCGGGCAGGACCGAGCCGGTCGGGACCCCGCATCCGACCCATCCCGGTAGGTGTTTGCAGACCCTTGTGAATTCGCCACTCGTCCAAATTGCACGTTTCCCGGTCGAGACCTGTCAGTACCAGTAGAGGCGGCGATTTCAAGCGGTTTCGATTCGCTCGGCATCAGTCGCGAAACCCTGCGGGATCACAAGGAGCGGACGCTTGAGACATGCCGGCCGATTCCCCGACCGAGGCGAACTCCAGGGCCGCGCCGTTCCCGACCCTCGCCGAAATGATCGACCGGCATATTCGAGCGGCCCTCGAGCGGAGCGGCGGAAATGTGTCGGCGGCGGCCGCGTTGCTCGGACGGCACGGATCGACCACTCACAAGTGGCTGCAGCGACGGGGGAAGGAGGAAGCGGGTGACGCGAAAGGAGACAGTTAGTGTTGATGAATGCTACGGCGGTGTCGGCGTTGGCGACACGCGGACCGCCCGCAAGGTTGATGGACCGGTGTTGCTCCCTCTCTCTCGGCCGTAGAGTAACGTGCTTTCCAGCAGCCAGTTGGGGCCGTGGGGACACGCCTGTTCCGCGTTGTCGCCATCTCGTTGGCATGATTATTGCTGTTCTCGAAGGTACTGAATCAAGGAACAAGGCCCGGTTGCCTGTTCCAAACACCGAGGCGGAGACAACGGCTCTGCCCTACGATCCACGGAAGCTGAGCTCCATCAGGGCGGCGGTCTCCGACCACCTGCTCGAGCCCGACGCGTAGCCAATGACGACCGCTCACTCCTTGCTTCTTGCCCTCATCGCAGGGCACGCTTTCCCGGCTTGCCTGATCTCACAGACGCCCGAACAGGTGTCGGGGCGGGTGACCTGCACTGATTGCGTGATCACCCTGGACACCGTCCTGACCATCGGTGGTCTCGATGGGCCGGGGTTGCATCTGATCACGGAACTCTCGCGAGTCGCGGTCGACCGCCGCGGTCGCATCCTCATCTCGGATCCGAGAATGGCCGAGATATCGGTCTTTGATTCCGCCGGCACCTTCCTTCGAACCGTCGGCAGCCGAGGTGAAGGCCCCGGGGAATACGAGACCATTTCCTACGTCGGGGTGGGGCCGCGCTACATCCACATATTCGAGTACCATGCCGGAAGAACAATGCTCGACCATGATTTCGAGGTCGTCCGAACGAACCGGTTTCCGGGACAGATCCATATCGGGGTCGTAATGCCCAACGACGACGTGGTAGTCGCGGACTATGTGCCGACACCCGGAACGCTCGGCCACAAGCTCCACATTCTGAATACCGCAGGCCAGATCGTCTCGATCGGTGCCGATGGCAGTGTATATCCGTCCCAGTTGAATACCTGGACATCCCCAAAGTCGATTGTGGTCGGCAGTGACGATGGCCTCTGGGTAGTGCGGCAAAGCACCAATCGACTCGTGCGCTGGGATCTGTCGCCAAAGCCCAGGGTCGACAAGATGCTTCAGCGACGCGTCCCGGAATTCGACAAAGGCTCTCCTTCCGAGACCAGGTTCCCTCGATCCTGGGTGAGCGGCGCGATGCTGGATGACCGGGGACTCTGGATCCTATGGCACTCTCCGGATCCAGACTGGAAAGAGCGCGTGTCCCCGGGAGAAGCGCGCATGCCAGCCCCGGATGACGAGGTTTACGATGGATGGCTGGACCTCGTAGATCCCGCGACAGGCCGGACACTCGCGCGCCATCACCAGGACGACGCCATCAGGGGGGGATTCGCGGAGGGCTCCAGCAACCTGGTCGTGTACCATGAGAACGAAGCGGGCGTCCCGTTCCTGCGTTTTTTGAAACCCCGACTCTCCCGCCGCTTGCCGGACGGAAAAAACGGCGATCCATGAGCGGGGGATACCGGTCACGCCCAGACCGGTCGGCGGCCCGGGCCCAAGGTCCCGAACCCTATCTCCGATCCTCTGGAACCGGCGCCTCCCCCCCTTCCCGTCGCAAGATACGGCGTGCGGCCTCGATATCGGCCTCCGCCCCCCTCTCAGCGAAGAAGTCGGCCGTCCGCATCGCCGACAGCTTCTCGGCCACGGCGGTGGTCACGAATTGGTTTATACTCGTTCCATCCCTGCGGCTCACCTCCCTGACCGCCGCCTTCAGTGACGATGGCAGACGCAGTGGGTAGGTGCTGGTCTGTTTCTTTCTGCCGGTCATCGAGTCAGTCTCCTGAGAGCATGCCTCGGCGACAGGACCTCGACGCCGAAGGTCCGGGGAACATCGCCGAAGTCCCTGCTGTTGAAGGTCACCAGCGCGTCGGCCCTGCCGTTGACCGCCGCTTCGAGCACCATCTCGTCGGCTGGATCGCGTAGCTGGGGCCGCCAGAGGAACCACCCCTCGACGGGTTCGGCCACCGCGCACAGCGCCGAGATCACCGTTCCGACCTCGGATTCGGAGAGCCCGGAGGCGATTCGCTGGTTGGGATCACTGCAGGTTGCTTCGTATTCGAGCACGAGCGGTACGGACAGGAGCAGAGTGAATTGTCGGTCCAACGCTTGCTCGACCAACGCTGCCGAGGCCCCGTAGGGACTCCTCAGCGCGGCAACGACGACGTTGGTGTCGAGAATGAGGCACATCTGATATGATATGAGATCATATGAGATGTGACAATGGTGGCGCGTCGCGCCCTTCACCGCAGCTCCCACCAGCCTGTCGGCCAACACCTCGCTGCCACCATTCTGAGCCGCTTGACAGTGTTCGGCAATTCGCCCAGCTTGTCTATGCAATATGCCAAAGGAGGATCCATGACATCCCAAGTGCTCGCCGAATACCTGGGCGGCAGCCGGACACTCGGGCGCGAAGTCCAGTCCGACTTCGATCTGGACGACGCGATTCGAGAGGGACTGCCGTTGTCGACCATCGCGTCCGTGGTACGTAACGGCGCCCTGCGTCCGTCCGAACTCGACGCGCTCGTCATTCCTCGCCGCACGCTCGCTCACCGCAAGCGGCTTGGGAGGCGCTTGAGTTCACGGCAGTCGGATCGTTTGACTCGCGTAGTGCGCGTCGTGGCCGGGGCCGAAGAGGCGATCGGGGATGTCACCAAGGCGCAGCGGTGGCTCCGAAAACCCAATCGGGCGCTGCAGGGCCGGCGCCCGCTCGATCTCCTGGCGAGCGATGTGGGCGTTCGCATCGTCGAACAGCTTCTGGGGCGCATCGAGCACGGTCTGGGAGCGTAGCGAACCGTGGCCGATAGCTGACCACCGTTGCACCTCTGGCGCCTCACCCGGCAAGCCCACGCCGCCCTCGACGGCGAGGGTGCCCGCCTCTACGGCGCGCGGTGGAACTCCAGGGGAACGGCAGTGTTCTACGCGGCATCCCACCTGTCGCTCGCGGCACTGGAATACCTGGTGCACATCGACCAGGAGGACGCACCGGACGACCTGGTTGCGCTTCGGCTTCACGTCCCGGACTCCGCAACCGAATTGGCGTACGAGCCGATCGCTCTGCCCGCGGGATGGCGGGACACTCCGCCGCGGCCCGAGTCCCAGGCGATCGGCGACCATTGGGCCGGGAACGGCGAACACCTTTTGCTCCGGGTCCCATCGGTCGTGGTGCCCGAAGAATCCAACGTGCTCGTGAATCCGGCCCACCCGGACGCGTCGGGGGTCAGGGTCTCCGCGTCCCGGACTTTCTCATACGACCTGCGTCTGTTGGACCGGGCGCGATCCCCATAGTATTCCCTTATGACCCACACATGGCTCAGCAGAACCATCCGCGCCCCAACCACGGCAGTCTTCGAGACCGTCGCCAACGCCACCAACTACACGAAGGCCGTATCCGACATCGTCAAGGTGGAATTCCTCACCGACCAGCGGTCCGGCGTCGGGACCCGTTTCCGCGAAACGCGGGTGATGGGGCGCCGGGCGGCCACGACCGAAATCGAGGTCACCGAGTACGTCGCGAACGAACGCATCCGCATGGTCTCCGATGCGGGCGGGACGGTCTGGGACTCCATCTTCACGGTGACGCCGGTGGAGGACGGTGACGCCACCAGGCTCGAGCTGGTCATGGAGGCGAGGCCATACCGGCTCCTCTCTCGCATTCTGGTCCCGTTGACGAAGGGAATCGTCTCCAAGGCCATCGCAAGCGACATGGATGCCGTGAAGGCGCACCTGGAAGCGCGTTAGACCGTCCCCCTCGGCACCACCCACTCCACCGCCTGCCCCGTCACCGCCGCGATCCGGTCGAAGTCGCGATCGTAGTGCAGCAGCACCATTCCGGCCTGTTCCGCAACCGCCGCGACGATGAGATCCGGCAGCGGGACCCGGTGCCGTCCCCGCTCAGCCAGCAGGCCTTGGACGTCGATCGCCCGCTGGAACATCGCCTCGGTGAGTTCCACGTAGCGGTAGGCAAGCGCCCGCCTCCCGCGGGTCCGCGAATGCGCATTGCGCGTCGAGTAGAGGACTTCGAGGTCGATCATCGCGCAGGTGGCGGCTTCGCCGGCTTCCAGGATCGGGACGAGCCTGGCCTGCACACGCGGGTGGGGCATGCGCGCCAGCGCGCTCTTGTCGATCAGGTAGGGCATGGCCCGGTCGCGGTCGCGGCTAGTAGCGCCACGCGCTGCCCATCACCTCTTCGTCCCTCAGGTCCAGCCCGTCCACCTCGACAAGCGCCTTGATCTCCTGGCGTCTCGCCTCCCGGCGCTCCACCTCCAGCAGCGCCTGGTGGATGGTCGCCTTGATCGACGATGTCCCGAGCAGCACCCGGACGCGGGCGATGAGCTGATCGTCGATTTCGACGGTGGTCTTCCTCATCGTATTCCTCGTATGATCGCGGTCAGCCATATCGATGAGCCCGATTCATATATCCACAATACCGATGATTATATATCCAGGCAACGACCGCCGCCCCCGTAGTCCGCGAGCCCCCCAGGGGCGCGGGCAATCCCTCCCTACCTCACCGCGTCTCCCAGAGCCAGTCGTAGCTCAACCGCAGGTAGTAGTAGCCGCCGTTGAAGCCGAAGGGAGTGCTCTCCGGATAGAGCGCGCCGACGCCACCAGAGTTGGGGTTCTCGTCCGGGTAGGTGTTGAGAAGGTTGTTCGCCCCCAGGGAGATCATCGCGTTGTCCGCCAGAGGCATCGACACCTCGGCGTCGAAGATGACGCGTCCGCCGTAGCGGAGATCGGGGTCGCTGAGCTCGGAATCGTAGAAGCCGTCGTAGTAGGTCCCCCGGACCAGGGTGCTCAGCGGTCCCAGCTCCCGCGACACGCTGAGGACGCTGCGATAGCGCGGCAGCGCCCGCTCGAGCTGGTCCACGCGCGCGTCGTTCACGACCGTCGTGTCACGGTCGGTGACCTCGGTGCCCGTGTAGTTGAAGAGCAGGCTCACGCTGGTCGCCTCGCCGGGCGAGTAGTTCGCCACCAGGTCCAAGCCCTGGGTCAGGGTCGCGAAGTTGTTGGTGAAGAAGCGGAACTCCGCGAGGTTCGCGGCGCTGGTCACCCCTTCGGAAACCAGCTTCGTGACCTCGTCGGGCGTGAGCTTGAAGGTCCTGGTCTGCGCGAAGCGGTCCGAGATCGAGATGCGGAAGTAGTCGGCCGTCAAGCGGAACGCGCCCGCTTCGTACATGACCCCGCCGGTCAGGCTGACCGAACTCTCGGGCTGCAGCTGATCGCCACCCTTGGTCCTCGCCACCTCCGAGGTGGAGGGAATGGTGCCGCGATTGACCAGGTCGCCGAGATCGACGTCGAAGACCGTCGAAACGTTGAAGGCGTTCTGCTGCCCCGGCGTGGGGGCGCGGAAGCCGGTGTTGGCGTTGGCCCGCAACGCGATCCGGTCGGTAGCCTCGAATCGGAAGGAGACCTTGCCGGTCGTCTTGCCGCCGAAGTCGGAAAAGTTCTCGTAGCGGCCCGCGATTCCCACGGCCCAGGGGTCGTCGGGCCTGCCCAGGTTGAGGTCGGCGTACAACGCGGTGTTGCCACGGGTCCAGTCGCCGGCTGCCAGCGGGCTGAAACCGGGGAAGCCGTTCGACGAGGAGCTGAACCCCTGCGCCGCGTACGGCCCGATCTTCCAGGACTCGTCCTGGCCCTGTCCGATCTCGAAGCGCTCCTCCCGCTGCTCGAATCCGCCGGCCACGTTGGCCATTTCGTTGACCTGATAGGAAAGATCGAGGTTGAAGTTGATCTCTTCCTGGTTGTACAGGCCGGGGTCGAAGTGGGTGGGGGTCTCGGGACCGAGCGCCGCGTTCACCGTGTTGTAGATGAAGAAATCGGCCCGGTTCCTTCCCCAGCTCGTGCTGGCGTCCCAGTTGATGCCGCCGCCGGTGCGGCCCCTGATTCCACCGACGATCGACGCGTCGAAGACCTCCCCGCCGAACTGCGGCGTGAACCCTCCGGGGAACATCTCCTGGAAGGAGAAGCAGTTCGGATCGTCGAACACCTGCTGCAGCGCGGCCGGATCGGGGACGTCGTCGGTGATCGCTACGACCGGGCAGTCGGCCGATCCGAGGCCCTTCGCCTGCAGCACGTCACCGATCAACAGGGTGGCCCCGCCATCACCCGAGAAGACGCCGCCGCGGGTGTTAGGGTTGCGGAAGAAGAAGCCGCCGTCCACTCGCTTGGTGGCGACGTTTCCGAAGGCGTAGACCTGCTCGTCGTCGTCGAAGTGGTAGCCGGTGTTGAGCCACACCTTGAGGTCGTCGGTGACCCTGGGGGAGCCCCAGACCTGGGCGGTCGGCGTCCGCACGGCCGTGTTGCCCGCCCTGACGAGCGCGGCCGCGTCGGTCCGCTGGATGGCGCGGTCCGTCGGCTCCTGGTTGCCGTACTCCACACTGACGTTGGCGAATCCGAACTCGCCGAGCGGAATCCCGAAATTGCCCGCCACCGAGACCGCTTTTCCGTGACCGGCCCATCGCCGTTCCGCACCATCGACGAACTCGTCACCGGTGAAGTGCTGGCCCTGTTTGAACTGGACCGACCCGCCGGAGCGGTCGTTCTTCAGCTGGAAGTTCAAGACGCCCGCGATGGCGTCGGAGCCGTACTGCGCCGAGGCGCCGTCGCGCAGCACCTCGACCTGGCGCAGCGCGATGCCGGGGATCGCCCCGATGTCCGGCCCCTGGGCGCCATCGGAGAGCCCCGCGCCCAGCCAGGTGATCACAGCGCCCCGGTGCCGGCGCTTGCCGTTGACGAGCACCAGGGCGTGGTCGGACGCGAGGCCGCGCAGGTTGGCGGGACGGGTGATCGTCGCCGCGTCGCTGATCGGCTGGATGTTGACGTTGTAGGACGGGACCACGTTCCGCAGCAGGAAGTCGATGTTGGTCTCCGCCTGGCGGCTGATCTCGGCGACCGGAATCACGTCCACGGGCACCATGGATTCCGTGACCGTGCGCGGTCGGGTGCGGCTCCCGACCACCACGAGTTCGTTTAGGCTGAGCGCCGAGACCTCGAGAACGATGTCGACCTCGGTGGCCTGGCCGCTGGTGACGGTGACTTCCCGCGTGCGAAGGCCGTAGCCGATGAGCCGGACCTCGAGCGTGTGGGTCCCGGCGGGGACATCCGCAAGTGTGAAGGCGCCGGTCGGGCTGGTGAACGCAAGCAGGTTGGCCGCGGGGATGGCGACCCGGGCGTTCCCGAGTCCAGCGCCGCCGTCCGCGCTGCGAACGGTCCCCTCGATGGTGCCCTGCGCGAGGGCGGTGGAAGGGGTGGCCAGCAGGGCGAGAATCACGAGCGCACTTCTATGCATGGGTATTTGCTCCTCTTGATGTGGCGGGATTGGAGGCTGGCCCCTTGGGCAGCACAAGTAATCTAGTCCGACTTCGGGGATAGGGTAGCCGACCAGGTCGGCGCGGGTCTGCGTAGTCTGCGTCCTTCGCGGGTGTCGGCCGACGCGCGGCGCGTGGTGCCGGTCACACCGGATCAGCTGGCGACGAGGGTCGTTATCGCGGCGTGAACAATGGGAAAACCGAACAAGAGCTCGCCGGGAAGGTCGGGCTTCAACACGGCAATCCCAACCGCCGTCAGCACCGCACCGCCGAAACCGAGCACGGACCCCTGCAATGAACACGACACCTTCGCCTGGACAGAGGCTGAGGTTCCCGGTTCCGGCAGGTGCGTGCCCGATGTCAACCGGAACCACGTCGGTGCACTGCTCGGCCCACAAGACCGTCCCGCCGAAACCCACCGCCGACGCGACTGTGGTCAGCAGGAACATCTTGCCGCGTGACGGTGCGTGATCGGGGGATGATGTCCGGGGACCGTGCCTTCCATCCCTCAGCCGTGGCGACGACTCGACCTGGGCGAGCGGGGCCCCGGCGTTGCGCAGGCCGGCCGACAAGGAGGTGGCCAGGTCCACCCGACCGTGCACTGCATTCCGGTATCCGACCGCTGGCGGAAGAAGACCGTGGCCGCGCGCTGCGAGGGGGGTGGCGTCCTCGTAGAAGGGACTGCTCACCACTTCGGTGATTGCGTCCGAGAGCTGCCACTCCGGCGTGGACCCGGACTGGGCCGATGCCTCGATCGCAAGCGCCACGAGCGACACCGCCAGGGCACCGAGCAGGATGGAGGGCCTCCGAAGGTGAACCGATTTCATCATGCGGCACCCTTTCTCCCAAACCGCGTCGTGTCCGGACCGCCCGACCGGAAGGTATTGGAGCATCATCAGCGAAACGCCTGGCCGCAAGCGTGCCGTTGCCTCCCACGGCTATGGATTACGACCCTCGTCAGGCTAGATTGTTCCCCAATTGCCGTAACCAACACGAGGTGCCATAGACATGAAGACCGCAACCACCCGCCCCCGCCGGACCGCCACCGACATCGACCGTCCCCCCTTCAAGGTGGCCGACCTCTCCCTGGCCGAGTGGGGCCGGGACGAGATCCGCCTGGCCGAGCACGAGATGCCCGGGCTCATGGCGATCCGCCGCGAATACCGGGACAGCCGCCCGCTCGCTGGCGCCCGCGTCATGGGCTCGCTCCACATGACCGTGCAGACGGCGGTCCTCATCGAGACACTGGTCGAACTCGGGGCCTCGGTGAGGTGGGCCTCCTGCAACATCTTCTCGACGCAGGACCGCGCCGCCGCGGCCGTGGTGGTCGGGCCGGACGGCAGTGCCGACGACCCGCGGGGCCCCGCCGTCTTCGCCTGGAAGGGTGAAACCCTGGAGGAGTACTGGTGGTGCACCGAGCAGGCGCTGACCTGGCCGCGCGGCTTCGGCCCCACGCTGATCGTCGACGACGGCGGCGACGCCACCCTGCTCGTCCACAAGGGCGCCGAGTTCGAGCGCCTCGGGCGGGTTCCCGACTTCGATCCGGCCACCGACAGCGAAGAATACGGCGTGATCCTCGATCTGTTGCGCGCGCACCAGCGCATCGACGACCAGCGCTGGCAGCGCATCGCGGCCGACATTCGCGGCGTCTCGGAGGAGACCACGACCGGCGTCCACCGCCTCTACGAGATGGCCAGGAACGGCACCCTTCTCTTCCCCGCCATCAACGTCAACGACTCGGTCACCAAGTCCAAGTTCGACAACATCTACGGGTGCCGTCATTCGGTCATCGACGGGCTCAACCGCGCCTCCGACGTGATGCTCTCGGCGAAGGTGGCCGTGGTGATGGGGTACGGCGAGGTCGGCAAGGGTTGCGCGCAGGCGCTCCGGGGACAGGGCGCGCGCGTCGTCGTCACCGAGATCGACCCGATCTGCGCGCTGC
>JAPPGM010000177.1 GCA_028874995.1 Gemmatimonadota bacterium
ATCTGTCGGATGACGGTATCGCTGACCGGAGTCATTGACGGCCGACTTCCATTCCGTGTTGGGATCGCGTGTCAACCGGCGGCGGGTGACGGGGCTTCCAATGTAGCATGTCGCTGCCGGGGTGGGTGTCCGGCGAGAATACCTGCCGGTGTTTGGGGCTGGAACCGACCTGACTACCCGGGCGGATCCTCCGTCCCCTCCCGTAGAACGGCGAGGTAGCGCTCGTAGGTGTAGACCCTGCCGCGCTGGCGGCCGGTGATTTCTCGGACGATGCCGAGTTTCTCGAGGAGCCGGAGCGCGGCGGCCACGGTTGGCGCGGAGAGGCCGGTTCGGGACGCGAGGCGGGCGATGTCGCCGACCGGGCGTTCGACGAGGGAGTGGTGTACGCGCAGGGCGGAGGCCGCACGGCGGCCCTGGTGGCCGATTTGCGAGCGGTCGTCACGGATCGTTTCGCTGGCGGTCCGGGCGGTTGCGACCGCGGCTTCGGCCACTTCCCGCACACCTTCCAGGAAGAACCGCAGCCAGGCCTCCCAGTCGCCGGTGCGCCGTGTGTCGTTCAGGAGCTGGTAGTAGGTGCTCCGCTTGCGCTTGAAGTGAAGGCTGAGGTAGAGGAGCGGCTCGCGGAGGAGTCCGGCGTCGAAGAGCATGAGGGTGATTAGGAGGCGTCCCATACGGCCGTTGCCGTCGAGGAAGGGGTGGATCGTCTCGAACTGGACGTGGGCCAGGCCGGCCTTCACGAGAACGGGAAGTCCGTCGTCCGGGTCGTGGATGAACCGCTCCAGGTCGGCCATGCAGTGGTGGATGTGGTGGGGAGGCGGCGGAACGAAGATCGCGTTGCCGGGTCGTGAGCCGCCGATCCAGTTCTGGGATCGCCGGAACTGGCCGGGCATCCTGGTTGCGCCGCGTTCGCTCGCGAGCAAGACGGCGTGCATCTCGCGCAGGAGGCGGTTTGAGAGGGGGAAACCGGATCGGAGTCGGTCGAGGCCGTGGTTCAGGGCGGTGACGAGGTTCGAGGTTTCGAGGGTGTCGGTGGGGTTGGTGGTGGGGGACCGGCCCGCTTCGTGGAGGGTGAGGTCGGTCAGTGTGGCGTGGATGCCTTCGATTTGGGAGCAGAGGATCGCCTCCTTGCGGATGTGGCCGTAGGTGAAGAGGGGGGCGTCGGGGAGGAGGTCGGTGACGGCGTCGAGGCGACCGAGGGCGGCGGCGGCGGATTCGAGGAGGTAGCCGAGGGTCTGGCGGGGGTTGATTGCTGGCTTGGGTGGGAGAGGGTGGGGGATGAAGGCGCGGACGGGTTCGCCGGGAGCGGTGGTGGTTTCGTAGGTGCCGGTGGATTCGCGTCGCATGGGGTGGTGGCCGTTCGGGACTCTAGGGGATTCTGGTTGTGCCCGGAGGCGATGGTGTCTCACTGTCGGTGAGGGTGGCGGGCGGATTTCCAGAATCGCAGGATTGTAGAAAAGATTCAAGCCTTTCGCTTTTGTTAGTGGTCCTTTTGGAAAGGGATTTCGCCAACCCCCGGTCCAGTCCGTCACCATAGCGAAAGTATATCGCTGTTTGCTTTTCTTAGTAAGTCGCTAGGGAAAGAACTTTTCCTTAGAGGGGAGACGTGATGCCAATCACGGAAGTGCAATCGTCCCAGCCGTTGATTCGCAATCTCCCGTGGCCCGAGCGGTGGGTTGGCTCAGGCCCTTTCGAAGAGGATTGCGTCTTCGATCTGAGCGATCTCCAGTCCGTAGTCCCACGCCAGTTCCTCAACGGTCTCACCCGCATCGATTCGCTGCACCAAAGCCCCGGTGGAGATCCCTGATCCCGCTACGGTAGGCCGACCGAAGGAGATGCGGGGATCGATCACAATCGGCTTGTCCGCGGTGGACCATTCGGCGCGGAAGGGGTAGAGCCGGAACGGAAGGACATCGTCACCACGTTCGATTCTCTCCAGGTACGTCGCGAGAAGCTTTCGCATTGCCATTCGGCTGGAGCGCGAGAGCGTGATCAATGACCCAAGGTGTTCGAGAAAGAGGTCCTGGCCGGTGGTGCGGAGTTCATCCCGCAGGAGCAGGCGCTCGATTCCGAGAGCTTCCTCGGCGTAGGTGAGGGCGTCGCGAACTGACGCCATCCTGACTCCGCGGCTGGTCTGGAGGGCGTGGAGAACATGCGCTTCCACCAGGTTGTTGAAGGAAATCCTGTTCGTGCTGCCGGAGGGGATGCGGATCAGTTGTTCAGAGGCCCGATGCCCCGGGTCCTTTCGATGTGCGCGGCCGAGTACCCAATACCGGAGCGTGGCCTGAGGCACTCGGAGGTGACGGGAGGCCTCAAGGAAGGAATAGGCCGGAGCATCTCTGATGTCGTAGCACGTGCCCGGCCGGCGATTCACCGGCGTCTGGGATTGGCGGTGTTGGGCGAGGGGGTCTCTCCGTAGTCGTGGGGTGTACTCCAGCTTAGTCTCGGTAGGCTTGCTTAGCGGAGCAATGGCCTGATCCCTCCTGCAGTGTCAGCCGGGGCCCGCGGACTTCTTGACACTCCACCCGGTCATGTCATACTTGCCGTGGAGCGACTGCAACCAACCGCGGTGTTCGGAGAGAGAGAGATGGTTCGAGCGCTGGAGGTCAAGGCGCGTGAGGGGCTGAGAATCTGGCTCAGATTCTCCGACGGGTGTGCGGGCGAAGTCGACTTGTCGGATCTCGCCGGACGGGGTGTGTTCCGGGCCTGGGACCACAGCGGAGTCTTCGAGGGGGTCCATGTCGCACCACACGGAGCGGTGGCGTGGAACGACGAGATCGAGCTCTGTGCTGACGCCCTCTACCTCGAATTGACCGGCAAGACGGCGGAAGAGGTGTTCCAGGGGCTTGGCGACCCTCCTGGCCTCCTTTCCGGCCAGCGGCGTCAGGGGACACCGTCAAGAACCGTGCTTCAGCCTTGACGATATGACCCGCCTTGCACGCATATGGAAAACATGGTATCACGAGCTGTTAGACAAATATGCCCGCGAAAACGAGGAATATGCGCGTCCATATCCGATGCGTCGGTCCCCCCCCGGTAGGTTGCCCTTCCCGCCACTGACCCCCGACTCCCGACCGCATTTCCGGAAGGAGAGCGCCGTGCGCCGCTGTGCACCGAAAACCCTCATCGCAGCCATCGCACTTGCGGTCGCAGCTCCCGGCCTCGCCGGTCCCCTTGCCGCCCAGCACAGCCACCCCCTCCCCCCCACCCTCCTCTCCGCCTACACCTGGCGCAACCTCGGCCCAGACCGCGGCGGCCGCTCCATCGCCACCTCCGGCGTAAAGGGCCGCCCCCTCGAAGCCTACTTCGGCGCCACCGGCGGCGGCCTCTGGAAGACGACCAACGGCGGCGAAGACTGGTTCCCCGTCACCGACTTCCAGGTCAACTCCGCCTCGGTCGGAGCGGTCGCGGTGGCCGAAACCGACCCCGACCTCGTCTTCATCGGGATGGGCGAGACGTGCATCCGCGGCAACATCCTGCCGGGCGACGGCGTCTACCGCAGCCGCGACGCGGGCGCGACCTGGGAGCACGTCGGGTTCTCCGAGTCGCACGGCATCTCCACGATCCGCATCCACCCGACCGATCCCGACATTGTCTATGTCGCGTCCTTCGGCAAATACGGCGTCCCCAGCGAGGAGCGCGGCGTCTTCAAGTCGACCGACGGCGGCGACACGTGGGAGCGCATCCTCTTCCGGGACGAGCGCACCGGGGCGATCGACATCGCGCTCGACCGCAACAACCCGGACGTGATCTACGCGGCGCTCTGGCAGGCCTTCCGCAAGGAGTACACCATGTCCTCCGGCGGGCCGGGCAGCGGCATGTTCAAATCGGTCGACGGCGGCGCCACCTGGACCGAGATCACCCGCAACCCCGGCATGCCGGCGGAGGGCGTCGTCGGCAAGATCGGCCTGGCGGTGTCGACCGCGAACTCGGGCCGCGTCTACGCCCTCTTCGAGCACGACGACGGCGGCCTCTTCCGCTCGGACGACGGCGGCGACAGCTGGGAGCTCATCAACGACGAGCGGCGGATCCGGCAGCGCGCGTTCTACTACACGCACGTGTACGCCGACCATCACGACGAGGACGTCGTCTACGTGCAGAACACGTCGTTCTTCCGCTCGACCGACGGCGGCGCCACGTACGAAGTCATCAACAACGGCACCCACGGCGACTTCCACGACTTCTGGATCGACCCCGACGACCCCGCGCACGTCGTGGTCGCCAACGACGGCGGCGGCGCGGTCAGCTTCACCACCGGCAGCGAGTGGACCGACCAGGAGTTTTCCACCGCGCAGTTCTACCACGGCGTCACGACGGCGCACATCCCGTGGCACATCTGCGGGTCGCAGCAGGACAACAGCACGCTCTGCCTGCCGTCGGACTGGAACCGGGCGCGGTTCGAGTCGGCGCTGGCCGACACCGCGGACGACTCGGGCGCCCGGGTGCCCGCCATCACGCGCGGCTCGATGAACGTGCACTACCGGGCGGGCGGCGGCGAGCCGGGCTACATTGCGCCCGATCCGAAGGACCTGGACGTCTTCTTCTCGGGCACCAACAACGGACGCTACCTGGACCGCTACAACCGCCGCCTGGGCACGACCCGCGAGGTCAACCCGTACCCCTGGTTCTACTCCGGCGAGCCGGCCATCGACATGCTCGAGCGCTGGCAGTGGACCTTTCCGATCATTTTCTCGCCCATCGATCCGAATGTCCTGTACACGTCGTCCAACCGGCTCTGGCGGACCACCGACGGCGGCGACAGCTGGGAGCGCCTGAGCGACGACCTGACCCGCGCCGACCCCATGACGCTCGGCCATTCGGGCGGCCCGATCACCGGCGACATGAACGGCCCCGAAGTGTACGCGACGATCTTCGCGGTCGGCCCCGGCAAGGTGGACATCGACGTGATCTGGACGGGCTCGGACGACGGCCTCGTGCACGTGACCAGGGACGGCGGCGGGAGCTGGAGGAACGTGACGCCGCCGGACATGCCGGAGTTCGGGACGGAGGACTACGGGGAGACGTGGACGCGCATCGTGGACGGGATCCGCGACGACGCGTATGTGAACTCGGTGCGGGAGGATCCGAACCGGGAGGGGCTGCTCTACGCGGGGACGAATCACGGGGTGTACGTGACGTTCGATGACGGGGGGTGGTGGCAGGAGCTGAACCCGGGTCTGCCGGACATGCCGGTGACGGATGTGATCCCGGAGCACGACGAGCTGGCGATGGCGAGTCATGGGCGCGGGTTCTGGGTGCTGGACAACGTGGCGCCGCTCAGGCAGTGGGAGGCGGGGAGCGAGGGCGTGCCGGGGACGGCGGAGAGGGACCTGGTGTTGTTCGAGCCGGCGGTGGCGTACCGGTCGGGGGGCGGGGTGGTGCTGTCGTGGTGGGTGGGGGAGGGGATTGGAAGTGCGGAGGAGGCGACGCTGGAGGTGATCGACGCGACCGGTCAGGTGGTCCGCACCTTCGAGCCTGCGAGAGAGGGGGAGGAGCGGGACCGGTGGAGCGGGCCGGCGCTGCCGTTGGGGACCGGGTTGCAAAGGGTGCGGTGGGATTTGCGGACGGATCCGGCGGCGACCTTTCCCGGGATGATTTTGTGGGGTGTGCGCACGATGGCGCCGGCGGTGCCGCCGGGGATCTACACGGTGCGGGTGACGGTGGGGGAGAGGGTCGAGACGACCGAGGTGGAGGTGCGGAGGAATCCGTGGATCGAGGGGGTGACGGACGAGGACCTGGTGGCGCAGTATGAGTTCGGGGTGAGGGTTCGCGATGAGGTGGACCGGGCGAATCGGGCGGTGATCGAGATTCGGCGGGTGAAGGGGGAGTTGGAGGAGCGGTTGGAGGGGGTGGAGGACGAGGGGCTGATCGAGGCGGCGGAGAAGTTGAGGGTGGCGCTGGAGGAGATCGAGGGGGAGATCTACCAGGTGCGGAACCGGTCGAATCAGGATCCGCTGAACTTTCCGATCAAGGTGAACAATCGGTTGGCGAACCTGCTGTCGATGTCGGAGCGGGGGGATGGGCGGCCGGGGGAGGGGATGGTCGCGGTGTTTGGGGTGATGGTGGGGCGGTTGGGGGGGTTGTTGGAGGGGTTGGAGGGGGTGTGGGAGGGGGGGTTGGTCGAGGTGAATGCCGAGCTGGGAAGGTTGGGCGTGGAGCGGATCTCGCCGGTACAGGTAGTATGAGGGTTGGTGTCCGTGCGAGGGGCGCACCAATTGGTCGCGACACTTGGCAGAGCCAACCGAGAATCAAGAACCTTGTCCCACCTGCAAGCGTAGTCCGGAAACTGGCCGCAGGCCGCAACGTAAATCGGGAGAACCATGAAGCTATTCATTGATTCAAACATATTCTTGTCATTCTATGACTTCACCGGTGACGATCTCGCCGAACTAGACAAGCTCTGTCTGTTGATCGATGATAAGAGACTCGACCTGTTGCTTCCAAGCCAGGTTATCGATGAGACAAGACGCAACCGGGAAAGTACGATTGGACGGAGCCTGCGGGGATTTACGAAACTGCCGAAGCCTCAAATCCCTTCGTATTTCAGGCGTCACGGGAGCTACGACGCATTCAAGGAAAGCCAGAAGGCCAGAGATAAGATCCACTCACAGATGCTTAGCGATGTGCGAGATCAGATTGAAAACCATGAATTGGATGCTGACATTCTGATAGAGAAGCTGTTCGGCCTTGCAACGCGATTAGACACTACGCCCGACATAGTTGCATCTGCCCATCATAGAATCACTATCGGCAACCCGCCGGGAAAGGGTCAATCGATACGCGACGCCATCAACTGGGAGTCGCTGCTGTGCAAGGTTCGCAGCGGGCGGCCGCTTGTCTTGATTTCAGGAGACGGAGACTATGCATCTCCTCTGAACAGGGATAGATTGAATACGTTTCTCCAAACAGAATGGAAAGAGCGCAAGTCGACGGACGACCTATTCTACTACCGCAATCTGTCTGGTTTCTTCTCCAAACACCATCAGGACATCAAGTTGAAGGCGGAAACAGCCAAGGAACGACACGACCTTATCGATAAGTTGCATCAGAGCGGCGCGTTTTGGGTAACGCACGATGTGATCGCGCGCCTTTCGAAACACGAATTCTTTAGTCTTGGCGAAGCCGAGCGATTGGTGGCCGCCCTTGACGAGAATAGCCAGGTATACTTAATTATTGATGATCCCGACGTCCATCAGTTCTACGGAAGCATCCAGAGCAAGTACGCTAGGGATATGTCGGAAGAATCAAGGCAAACCCTGACAAGACATCTTGGTGAAACGCAAGCTTCCTGAGAGGTGTACAAGTACGGCATTCACCTCCGGCGCGCGAATCGCGCGGAAGGGAGGCGAGCAAGGAACGGCTTTGTGAGGGTACGAAATAGCAAGTCATTGTGCATTCTGCACAGGGATACCCGAATCCGAGATTTCTGGCGAAAAGAACACTACCTCTGCTCCCAGATAGCTCCTAGCTGCCGAATAGCGCAAACTGACCTTGCAGCTACGTATTCCCGCGTAGAGGTGTCGAACTTCCGGACAATCATCGTAGCTGACAATCCACGGGTGAACCAAATGCTTGACGGTTCGACAGACAGCGGCGTGATCTTCGGGATGATACCACTGATCGTACAAGCGTGCAGCATTTCGATAGTACGGAGGGTCGAGGTACACGAAGGTCGCCACAGTATCGTCGAGGTCCAACAAGAGAGCAAGGGCGTCCTGGTCGGTCAGGCGAATACGGTCCCGGCGCTCGCCGATCCACTGGATCCGCTCAATAAGGTGATCGCGGTTGAATCTTGCGTCCATTTTCCACTTGCCTGCCTGAGACAGGCCGCCAATGACACCTCCGCTACTAATGATCCCGGAACGATTAGTTCGATTCAAATAGAACGCCGCGAAGCCGAGATCGAGGGTTGAAGCATTCGCCGGGTCTGTCAGGATCGACCTCTGCGCACGCCACTCGTCAATGGTGAGAGTGGCGTCCGCGACGCGATCACAAAACTGCGAGTTGGCCTCCAAGAGCGCTTTCCAGAATGCGCCAATGGCGGGGCTGGCGTCATTTATGTGAATCGATGAAACTGTGTCTTTCCAGAGCATGTATAGGCCGACGCCAGCGCCCCCCGCGTAAGGCTCGACGTACAGGCGATTCGAAAGTCCTGATGTCCGAATCATGTGATCTAGGAACGGCCCGAGACGCGCCTTGCCTCCAGGATACCGAAGCGGAGAGAGGTAACGCACTTAAACGCTTACCCGACAAACACAGTTTGGAGTCGCTCTTGAAACAAGCAGCGCCGTCCGCCTACGCCTATTGGTCACCATCAGCGTCCCCCTCGTGCGTGAACGGCAACTCAAGTTGCTCTCCTCCAATTTGGAGTTTTATTCGAAGCTTGAGGCTCGCACCGTATCGGCGCGCGTCTAGCGATACCGTAACGACATCTGGAGTGACATCGCCAATCCCAATAGCCTTCAGCGTGTGCCTCCAGGATGAACTAGATAGCGAAACCGAAAGATCCCTGACAAACTCCCTGAACGCACCGCCCCGTCGAAGATCTGAACCGCCGACAAGTACTCGCTCGAACGGCTGGGCCCTTCCGGATCGCAAGGCCTTCTCCAAAGCGGCACCATCGCCCAGCAGCGGCACGACGGTGGGCCGGTGAGCGGGAAACGTCGTCTCTAGTAGCTGTATTCCGTCGTCGAACCCGCCTCTACTCTCAGCTTTCGCGGCTCGCACGGCCTCCACATCGTGGAGGTCAAGTCCAGCGGCACGTACGAGTGCAAGGTACACCTCGTGCACGTCGGCAAGTTCTTCCACAATCTCGTCCGGTTGGGCGTCTCGAACCTCGAACGCCTCCTCAATCAGTTTCACCTTGAGGCCGAGCAGAAGTTCCTCCGGGGACAACCACGCCACCTTCACTGACTCACCGAGGCCAAGTACCTTCTCCGGGATTCCATCCCTAACAAGTTTGGTGTACCTAGCCTGTACATACCTATCGCCGATCGGTTTCGTTATGACCTCTGCTCCGGCCTTTGTCAGGAGGTAGTAGATGTGGGATAGACGTGCCCCCTTTAGTAGAACAATCGCGTTTAGGTCCGCTGCTGCATTACCGACCGCCCGAGCCAACGAATCGTCTCGTAGGGCCACATGTTCACCCGGTGAGAGAATAAAAACGAAACGTCCTGAGTCGGGAGGCGATCGTCTTGTCTGCGCCAACGCCAGGTCATCGCTGTTGGATATAGTGACCACGACGTCTCGCGCATTTGGCCGGAAGTCTGACCGGTCCGCGAGGGCGTCCTGCTTTCCTTGGTACCAAGGAATCAGTTCTTTTACACCGTCGGGGGTCCGGCAACCCAGGAACCACATAATGTTGACACCATGTCCCTTCGACTCCGCCGTCCACCTAGTAAACCGTGCCATCTGGTAGAGGATGTGATCCGAGTAAATCGTCTTCTTCCAATCCCATGGCGGGCGGAGCGGCAAAACGGCAAACCGACCATCCGAATTGGGCATGACGAAGTGCGACTTAAAGTGAACCTGTGAGGAAACCCCGAATCCAGTGAAGTCGTCTGGACGCCGGGGCAATACCGGTGGCGTCGACACTATGTAGTCATCACACGGATAGTAGTATAATCCCTCCGGGACACCCCAAAGGGATTCAACGATGACGTTTGACTCACCGGGCGCGGAGAAAGAAAAAGCCGCCCCGAGCGCAGGAACATAGTGGTGGGCCAGAAGAGTCACGCCCGCAGGTAGAAGTCCCTTCTCGCGAATCGCCGTCGCAAAGTCCCTGATGAGCCACGCTTTCGCCGCATCAACGTCCCGGAGTACAGGGCTGCGTGGCAGTAGCGGAATCGTCTCACCGGTGTACGACGTACGGATCATCAGGGGCGCGGAAACCAAGGCATTCAGGTCGTCCTCTACACCGCCAGGCAAAACCCCTTCCAATATAGATCCGATTACATTGGGGTCGTCCAACACATAGAAGTTAGGCTGCCAGAAGCCGCTAGCCTTGTATTCCATGTGGGAGCGCAGCTTCGATGCATCCGTTGCCTCGCCACCGCCAGCTATACGAAAACGTCTGAGCACTGGCGGTTCGTAAAGCAACCCACCGGTATCGATCCATTCTGGCGGGATCTCGCCAGCAATGTCGTCAGGGGCGTCGTCCGCCTGGACGACGTGGACGACCTTTCCGTCCCAGACCCACTCATAGTGCATACGGGCGCCCCGCTGAGCCGCGAGGGCGAGAGGCTCTCGCAGGGCCTTCTTGATGTCCTCCTCGCTGTTGCACACCAGTGGTCCGTCATTAATGCGACCGGATCGCCTCCAGTTTCGGTGACCTATCTTGTATTCCTTCATTTCACCAGAAGAAATCTGGATGGACAGTATCTCGGCGTCCCGGATTTCCTCAGCTACTCTACGTTCGTTGGACAGGTGACCTCTCATAATGGGATCGACATACTCTTGGACGACCAGTCCAAGTGGAACGTCAGGAGTTACCCCTTGAAGGTCAGACAAGAGTGCTTCAAGATTGGACGCCAGTGCGCTCACACTAGATCGCCGACTACGATAAGATCCACGGTCTGACAGACCTTCTACGACTGCGTTGGACCGCACGATGACGGTCGTGTTCGGAGCCAAACCGAGTCTTCGGAGGCCGGCCTTGATCCTCATACTCCATTGCGTGACCACAAACGCCCTTTCTGTGGCCGATGTCCGGTACTGTCTCATCAGGTGTGGACTGACGACCAAGAAGGGGGGAGTCCAAGCGCCAGGTATCCTGATCAGGCCGGACGCCTTGGCGCCAAGTTCAAGAGGAGGCTGGTCCGACGGCATCTCGACCACCCCACTCTCATCTACCCATAGGAGTGACTTAGTGGATTCCATCAAGTCGAGTCCTCCTCGGCCGCAGTCGGAGATTGCGTAGTGCCCACGGAAGTGCGTTCGCGAATTTCAGAGCTTCCAAAAAGGACTTCCGTTAGTTCCTTCATCTTCGCGAGACACCGATCCGACAAGTAGCCAATAACAAAACCTGTTCCGACGGGCAGTGCAAGCGACGAGACGATCCCAGTCGCGGGCTGCGAAACCGCAGGAAAGAACCCGATGTTCATGAGAGACCAAATGCCGATAGTTGTACCGACAGACATCCACGGCGACAATATGCGCCACATGCGACGATCTTGATGCCAGAGGCCCCTGGCAATGGAATGGTAAAGCCATTTGCCTGCATACACCACCCCACCCAACAGTCCTCCTAGAGCTGCAAGGGTGAATCTCTGCGCCGTCAGGGCGTGAAGGTCCGGAACAAAGGACACAAAGTCACCAAGCGCAACACCTGCAAGCGCTACCAATGCAATGACAAACAATAACCAGATATACAATCCTTCGCACCGCTGTTCCTTGCGTAGGTCGTCGGAATACTTTGTCTCGGGGTCGAACAAATCGCGACCATCATTATCGTCGGTCGACGATCGCGTGTTGGCCGACATCTCATTCCCTGCCTTCCGGCGAAGGAAGGTGGTTGGCGTCGTGGCTCGGCGCAGGAGCAATCCCGGTAGTGCTGCGCAGCAAGGTGTGTTGGGTGGAGGCCACGTTGGAGAGAAATGGATGCTCGCGGTAGTCGAAATGC
Organism: Gemmatimonadota bacterium; assembly: GCA_028874995.1. GTDB lineage: Bacteria > Gemmatimonadota > Gemmatimonadetes > Longimicrobiales > Gaopeijiaceae > Bin94. The sequence continues at coordinate 11,618 of JAPPGM010000177.1, forward strand.
TCGGGTTTGCCCGCGATCGCTGCGAGCGTTCGTCGAAAAAACTGTGACACGGGATTGGTGGGGAGAGCCAGCCAGCACGGCGGGTTGAGACGTTGTGCATCGTCGCTGTACAGCAGGTATTCGCTCCCGGCGACCGCCTCGGGGATCGTCGAAAGGGGTAGATGGCGCCAAGTTGCTGGAGTTGGTTGGTGGCGGAGCGACGGGCCGAGACTCCGCGCTAGGGGCACGAGGTGGAGGTGAGCGTGGTCGACGCCGCAGGCGATGCGAGTCGTCGGTGTCTGGGCTCCGTGCTCGAAAAAACGGACGGTGCACGCCGGGTATTCCTTGGTGAGAATCGCGGCGACCCGTATGCGGAGGTCAGAAAACTCGGGATCGAGCAAGGCGCCCGAGAGGTTCAGGGTGTGCTCTCTCGGGACCACCATCGTCCACCCCGGGACGATTGCCCCGATCGAAGCGATCACCACATAGCTCTGCGTTTCGAACAGTACGGAGTCGGTCCAATGAGATGGTTGACCGTCGGCGATGGCGCAGAACCGGCACCGCGGCGCTCGTAGCTGAGAGCGGTTCGTGTTCCCTCCTGGCACCGCCTGTTCCAAGGTGCTCATCTCTCCTCCTGTCCATCTTCCATCGTGGATCTTCCTTCGTCCTTCGCACGGGGTCACCTCAATTTAGCACACTCCCGGTCCTCTGCTACGTCCCCCGGACAACTCCCTCCCGATCTAGTGGCGGGCGTGCCGAGGCACTCGCCGAAGGCGGGATCGGGCGAACTGCTCGCCTTGATCGACATGGACCACGACATCGAGGGGACAGTTGGTTCCGATTCGCGGTGAGTTGTGGCCGCCTCCCGTGCCGAACTGAACCAGGAAGACCCTCGCCGCCGCCGCCCTGCGCAGCCGGCTGCTTCACCGGCGGATCCTCCAGTCGTCCGGTGATGCCGAGTTCATCATCACGGAGGTAGCGGAAGATGTTGAAGCGGCGCGCGAGATAGCGATCGAGTTCGCGCTCAACGGCGCGGGCCGCGTGCAGATGCGGCGTCAGTTCCTGCAGGAGACGGACGCAGTCCTTGTTCCGGGCCCGCCGCGCATCGTCCAGATGGTGCAGGAGTTCGGAGACCGAGTCCGCCGATGGGACGGAGGTCTGTGCCGGTGATCCCGGCTGGGGAAGCCCTTGACTCACCGCGCCTCCTGCCTGCGTATTCCGACGAAGTCGTCCACCCGTTCCGAGCGAAGCCGTCCAGCTGTTCCGGGCCAAGCTGTCCACCGGTTCCGGGCCAAGCCGTCCGGGTTCGAGCGGTGATCGGGAAGGGGTGCTGGACATGGATGGATCAGGTGTGGCTGGGGGTGGTCGGGATCTCCTTGGTTGAGTCGTACAGCCGCCTCATCGAGCCGCCCTTGAGGGTGATGCGGTGGGCGTTGTTGAGCAGCCGGTCGAGGATGGCGTCCCCGAAGGTGGGGTCGCCAACGGCATCGTGCCAGTGCTCGACGGGGAGTTGGGAGGCGAGGACGGTACCTCTGCGAGCGTAGCGATCGTCGAGGACTTCGAGCAGATCGTGGCGGCCCTGGCCCGACAGGGAAGCGAGGCCCCAGTCGTCGAGGACGAGGAGCCAGGTCTTGGCGAGGCGCTGAACGAGCTTCAGGTAGGAACCGTCGGCGCGGGCCAGGGCGAGTTGGTCGAGGAGGCGGGAGACGCGGAAGTACCGGGTCGAGATGCCGAGTTGGCAGGCCTGGTGGCCGAGGGCGCAGGCCAGGTAGGACTTGCCGGACCCGGTGGCCCCGCTGACGAGCACGGTCTGGCCGTCCTTGATCCACTGTCCGGACGCAAGCCGCAGAACGAGGGAACGGTCGAGGCCGCGAGCGGCCTTGAAGTTGAGGTCTTCGATTGTCGCGTCGAGGTGGAGCTTGGCGAGGCCCTTGAGGCGCAGGTAGCGGCGCTGGGCGCGCTCGGTCTTCTCGCGTTCGGGGAGCAGGGACAGGCGGTCCTCGAAGAGGCTGCGCCGACTGCCCTTGGCCTTCTGGAACGGCCGCTCGTTGAGCGCCGCCAGCAGGGGCTTGACCGCCTCGCGGACCTCGCTCAGCGAGAAGAACCGGTGGTTGCGCAACGGCGCCAGAACCCACCGTCCGACGTTCTGGACCGCCACTTCCACCTTCGCCTTGTCCTGGGGCGACCGGGGGCGGGCAGGCAGCACCGCGGTCCCGTAGTGGGCCGCCAGATCGTGGTACGTCCGGTTGACGTCGGGTTCGTACCGGCTCGCACGGCGCACCGCCGCCTTCTCGTTGTCCGGGATGACAAGCTCCGGCACCCCGCCCCAGTGCTCGAACATCCGCACGTGCGACGCCGTCCAGTCCGGCAGCGACCGGGTCAGCGTGATGTCGACGAAGGTGTGGTTCGACGCCGCCAGCACCCCGACGAACACCTTCGCTTCCCGGATCTCGCCGGTCCGCCGGTCCGTGACTTCGACCGTCGGACCCGCGTAGTCCACGAACGCCTTCTCGCCCGCCCGGTAGACGTGGCGCAACACCACGTTGAGGCGCCCGCGCCACTCCCGGTAGCGGTCGCAGAACCGGCTGTACCCGTACCCGTCCGGGTGTGCCTCGCGGTACTCCAGCCACAGAAGCTGAAGCGTCACACGCTTGTGGCGCGCCAGCTCCCGGTGCACCCGCGCCCAGTCCGGCCCCGGGCGCGGCACCCGCGACGGCGGCGTCGGCGGATACAGCGCCGCCTCCAGCGCCGCGTCGTCCAGATCGTCCGGCAGCGGCCACGACACTCCCGCCTCGCGCGCCCGCCGCACGTAGCTGCCGACTGTGCTGTGGGAGATCCTCAGAATGGTTGCGATCTCCCGGTGGCTCCGGCCGAAGCCGTACTTCAGCCGGAGAACATCTCCAATCTTACGCATGGACAACCTCTTCTGGGCCACCGTTCCTCCTCCTCGCTCAGGGATCTCTCGCGAGCTACTAAGGACGCCCAGACAGCGGACGTTCACTCAACGGGTCGGACGCATTCCCCGAAGAGGGTTGCGGGCCAAACGGGGGAGTCTGCACATTGAAGGCTGGCTGTTTGCCACCTGAATTGCAGCCCCGAACACGTCCCACCGAATCCACCATGGCTATCACCGTCTTCAACGACAGTTCACACAGCCTGTCCGCCTTGGTTGAGGCGATCGGTAGGGGCGAGATCGCCCTGCCAGACATCCAGCGCCCCTTCCGCTGGAAGCCCACCAAGGTCCGAGACCTCTTCGACTCAATGTACCGTGGCTTCCCCGTCGGGCACCTGATCTTTTGGGCAACCGGTGCCGAGATGGGTGCCCGCCAAATCGGCACGCATGCCCACGAAGCTGCCCCGCGCCTCATGATCGTGGATGGCCAGCAGCGGCTTACCAGCCTCTATGCCGTGCTCACGGGGAGGGAAGTGCTCCGTGAGGACTATACTGCTTCGCGCATTCGTATCGCGTTTCGCCCTCGAAACGGCAGCTTCGAGGTGGCCGACGCCGCAGTGACCAGGAACCCGGAGTTCATCCCGGACATCTCGGTTCTCTGGGCCGGAGGCGGTCTCCTCAAAAAGGTTCGGGAGTTCCTCAAGCGCCTGGAGGAGAGCAAGGGTGACCTTGGCGAGGAGCGGCGCGTCGCGCTTGAAGCGGCCATCGAAAGGCTCTACAACCTCCGAAACTATCCATTCAAGGCCATGGAGTTGACATCGACCGCAGGAGAGGATCAGGTCGCGGACATCTTCGTCCGCATCAATAGCAAGGGGGCTAGACTCGGCCAAGCCGATTTCATCCTTACGCTGATGTCGGTGTGGTGGGACGAGGGCCGCAAGCAGCTGGAGGCCTTCGCGCGGAACGCCAGGCTCCGACTTCCGGGACCGTCGCCGGCAAACCCGTTCATTGACCCTTCGGCAGACCAAATGCTGCGTGTGGTCGCAGGCCTTGCCCTCCGGCGCGGCCGCCTTCGATACGTCTATCAGGTCCTCCGGGGCAAAGACCTGGAGACAGGCGAGGTTTCGGCTGAAATCCGGGAGAAGCAGTTCGCCACTCTACAGGAGGCTCAGGCGGAGACCCTTTCGCTGACCAATTGGCACGAGTTTCTCAAAGCCGTCCGCCGCGCCGGCTACCGAAGCCGGGCGATGATCAGCTCGCAGAATAACCTGATGTTCTCATACCTGATGTACTTGATCGGACGTCGGGACTACCAGCTCGACCGCAAGACCCTCCGTGAAGCGATCGCTCAATGGTTCTTCATGACCTCGCTCACGGGGCGGTACACGGGCAACTTCGAGAGCCGGGTTGAGCAGGATCTCCGCCGCATCGCCGAGGCGAAGTCCGGTGAGGAGTTCGTAGCCCGGATTTCTCACACCCACAAGAGAGCACCGGCCTCCGGGGGGTGTTAAGT
>JAPPGM010000007.1 GCA_028874995.1 Gemmatimonadota bacterium
CACACTCACCGCAACAAGATGCGAAACTTCAACAACATGTCAGCCCGGCGCCTCACCACTCTCGGTGCTCGGGCGGCTCTATCCAAGGACCGCTAGCCCACGATGTCCGACACGGTCAACTACTACGCGAACCCGGCCGAGGTGCCGACGAGCACCCTGGTCGAACTCTTCCTCGACACGGTCGAACGCCACGGCGACCGCGAGGCCTACAACGTCACCGGGGCGGCCGCGCGCACCTTCACCTACAACCAGGTGCGCGACCAGGCGCGGCGGGGTGCGGCGGCGCTGGCCCGTTCGGGCCTGAAGCGAGGCGACCGCGCGGCCATCCTGTCGGAGAACAGGGTCGAGTGGGCGCTGGCGGACTGGTCCTGCCTGTGTGCGGGCGTGGTCGACGTGCCCATCTACTCCACACTGCCGGCCTACCAGGTCGCGTACATCCTCGAGGACTCGGGAGCGGCGCTGGTCTTCGTGTCCGACGCGGAGCAGCTGGAAAAGGTGCGTGAGGCCGCGAACGGACTGACCCGCGAGGTCCAGGTCGTCGTCTTCGACGGCTCGGCAGCGGGCGATGGCGCGGTCTCCTGGGACGATTTCCTGGCCCGGGGCGACGACGCCACCCCGGACGATTTCCTTGCCGAGGCCAGGAAGGCGGGACCCGGCGACGTGGCGACGATGATCTACACCTCGGGCACCACCGGCCAGCCGAAGGGGGTCATGCTCACCCACAACAACGTGGCGTCGAACATCTGGGCTTCCGGGCAGATCATGGAGGTGATCCCCGGCGACGTCAGCATCTCGTTTCTCCCGCTGTCCCACGTCCTGCAGCGCATGGTCGACTACATGTTTTTCGCGGGCGGTTGCACCGTCACCCACGGAGCGATCGAGACCGTGGCCGCCGACATGAAGGTGCTCAGGCCGACCGTGCTGGTTTCGGTGCCGCGGCTGTACGAGAAGGTCTACCAGAGCGTGATGAGCGCCGACGGGGTCAAGGCGAAGCTGGTGGGGTGGGCGGTGGGGGTGGGGCGGCGGATGGCCCTTCACAGGGAGGCGGGAACGGTGCCGTCGTTCGGGCTCAAGCTTCAGTACGGACTCGCCGACCGCCTGGTCTTCTCGAAGATCAGGGCCGCCGTGGGTGGACGGCTCCGCTTCTTCGTGAGCGGCGGAGCGGCGCTGGCTCCCGAGATCAACCGCTTCTTCCTGGGCGCGGGCATCACGATTCTGGAAGGCTACGGACTCAGCGAGACCTCGCCCGTCACCAATGTGAACACCTTCGAACACTTCCGGGTCGGCACCGTGGGCAAGCCGGTGCCGGGCACCGAGATCAGCATCGCCGACGACGGCGAGATCCTCATCCGGGGCCCGCAGGTCATGAAGGGCTACTACGGTCTCGACGAGATGACGCGCGAGGTGATCTCGGACGATGGCTGGTTCAGCACCGGGGACATCGGCGAACTCAGCAGCGACGGCTACCTGAAGATCACGGACCGCAAGAAGGACCTGATCAAGACCTCGGGCGGGAAGTACATCGCGCCGCAGCTCATCGAGAACCTGCTGAAGAAGAATGCGTTCGTCGACCAGGCGGTGGTCATCGGCGAGGGACGGAAGTTCGTCTCGGTTCTGGTTGTGCCCGCCTTTGAGCGGTTGGGCAGCTGGGCCGAGGGAGCCGGGCTGGACGCGGCGGACGGGCCGGCGCTGCTGGAGGATCCGCGATGCCAGGCGCTGCTTCAGGGCGAGTTCTTCGGCGAGCTCCGCGATCTGGCCCGCTTCGAGACGCCGAAGAAGATCGGACTGATCGCCGAGGCCTTCACGGTCGAGGAGGGCACCCTCACACCGACGCAGAAGGTGAGGCGCCCCGCGGTGACCGCGAAATACGCCGACCTGATCGATTCGTTCTACCGGCCCGAGTCCGTCGAGCAGACGATTTTCACTCCGTGATATCATTTTGATACTGTTGTGATATCAAGTGACGATGCGGTGGTGACGGTGCTTATGACGGCGCCCGGCGTGGAAGCGGCGGAGACGGTTGTCCGAAGTCTGCTGGACGAGAGGCTGGTCGCCTGTGGCAATATGGTTCCGGGGGCGGTGAGCCTCTATCGCTGGAAGGGTGCCGTGCATCGCGACGAGGAAGTGGTGGTCATCATGAAGACGCTGCGGCGTCTGGTTCCACGGGTCCTCGAACGCGCGCAGGCGCTTCATCCGTACGAAGTCCCCGAACTCCTCGTGCAGGAGGTGGTGGACGGGAACCAGGCCTATCTCGACTGGGTCGCAGAGGAATGCGGCTGAGGCGCGGACAAACAGCATGATCGACCGGATCAAGGCCTTTTTCCATCGTGAGATGGCTCCGCCGGCGGACGATGCCGGGGGCGGGCCCGGCCCGGAGGAGCTACGCATCGCGGCCTGCGCGCTTCTGCTGGAGGTGGCCAACGCCGACGATTTCTTCAGCGCGGGCGAACGCAGACATCTGCGTGCCCTGGTGCGGCGGCACTTCGGCCTGAAGCGCGAAGCGGCCGACGAGCTGATCGTTCTGGCGGAGGACGAGAGGAGGGGAAGCGTGGACCTGTGGGGCTTCACCAACCTCATCAGGGCGCACTACTCGACGGGGCAGAAGCTGGTGCTGGCCGAAGCGATGTGGGGCATCGTACTCGCCGATGGGGAGCTCGCGACCCGGGAGGACTACATCATGAGGAAGATCTCGCACCTGATCGGGCTCGAGAGCGGCTACCTGGCCGAGGCACGGAAGCGCCTGGAGTCGGCGGGCACGGGAGGGGACCGGACGCGGTGACCCTCACCAAGGTCCTCATCGGAATCCTGGCCCTGGCGCTGGGCATTCTGCTCGGCATGCCCGGCAGGCGCGGGAGGAGTGGCGTCAAGAGCCGGCGGTGGCAGATGCACCGCGACCGCACCGGAGTCCACAGCGAGGAGGACCTGCAGGAGCTGGAGCGGACGCTGGGCCGCGGAACCACGCTGAGGCACCGGACCAGGCGGTACTTTACCCCCATCGACCTCCTGAGGAGGGTGACGCGCGGGTCGGACCGGCGGCGCTCGCGGCGCTATTTTCACACCGCCGCGCCCACGAGGAAGCCGCCGGACGGCGCGAGCAGGGGCACCGCGCCTACCCGAAAAGAGAATCGACCACGACCATGATGCCGCCGATGGTCGCGCCGAGGGCGTAGCCGAGGTAGATGATCACTCTCAGCTCCCGTTCGGTGACCCCGCGGACCATCTTCTCCATCCGCTCGACCGGCAATTCAAGCACCTTCTTCTCCACCCGGCCCGCCACGTCCAGCCGGCGCACCACCGACGGGATCTGATCCTGGATCCACTCCCACAGCGGCTCGCTCAGCGCCCGCTCGATCCTCGGTACCGCACCCTCGGGCAGGAACCGCCCCGGCCGCCCGATCGGCCGCTCCAGCGCCGCCGTGGCCAGTGCGTGAGCCCCCTGCCGGTACGCCCGGTCGGCGATCTCGCTGCGGGCCGCCCTTACGACCCACTCCGAGATCCGTTCAGGGGGAATGCTGCCGATCAGGTCGCCCCAAGTGCCGCTGGATGCACGGGACAGCCCCGCTTCGAGCCTGCGCGTCACGAACGTCCGCGTGGCCGGGTCGCGCGCGAGGTCGACGATCCACGACTCCATCGTGCCGCACGCGCGGATCACCGCGTCATCGTCGGGATTGCCGAAGACCTCGTTTACGGGGCGTTTGAGGAGGTCGGCGATGGCCTCGCTGATTCCCCCGGCCATCGCCTCCTTCAGCGGACGTTCCCCGAGCATCTTCCTGATTCTCTCGGCGCCCTCCACTTCGAGGGTCTTCAACACCCTCTTCACCGTGTCCTCGGTCATCACCAGGCGGGCCACGACGCGCTGGTGGAACTTCAGGTCGTGCAGGAAGCGGTGGAGAACGTCGTGCACGGCGCGCTCGAGCCGCTTGCGGACCGCGGGCCTGTCGAGCACGGACCCCAAGCGCTGGATCGCGAGGGGCACGTAGCCCTCGACGGCCCGCTCCAGCGTTCCCGCCACGCCGGGGGGAAGAATGTCCTGGATCGTCAGATCGGCGGTGAGCAGCCGCTGCGAGGCTCGCCGCACGTATTTCCCGACCATGTCGCGGAACGCCTCGCCGCTGACGGCACCGTCGATCCACTCCTCGGCGGACTCCGTGATCCGGGCCTCGCGCGCCGGGGTGAGGAGATCGCCGACAGGCTCGTCGGCCAGCACATCGGCCAGAGCGCTGGCCCGCCCCTCGACCGATGTTTCGAAGTCCTCCGAATGCACGAAGCTCTCGATCCTGCCGGCGGTGTGATCGAGCACGTCGCCGACGATGGCGTCGACTTCCTTCATGACCTCCGGCCCGAGGAGCTCGCTGAGCGGCCCGCGCTCGACCTCCAGCACTTCATGCAGGAAGCGCGACAGCCCCTCGTCGAAGGCCTCGCGGAATTCCGGCTGCCGCAGCACCCGGGTCAGGTCTTCCTCGGTGAGGAGACGGGTCCCCACCGCGCGTCCGATCGCCGAGGCGAGCCGGGGCTGGTTCTTGGGAATGGCGCCGTGGAGGAAGCGGAGACGGCGTCCGGCCACCGACGGGGGACGATAGGGATGGAAGAGCATCCAGATCGCCACCGTGTTGGTCAGGCCCCCGGCGAGCGCCCCGGCGATGACGGTGACGACCGCCTTGACGATCCCTTCGCTCAGGAGCTGCATCAGCGCTGGTAGTGGCGCAGGAACCCCTTCACGGCCACCCGGTTCCCGCCAACGGTGACCTGTCCCGCCACTTCATAAACCCCAAGCACGGGAAGGATCGGGCCGTCCCCCGCAATGGCCTGCAGGTGCGGGCTCACGGACTCGATTTCACCCATCAGTTCACCGTCGCTGGACCGGAATCGCCAGCGCACCGGGATGTCGCGGCGGGCGCGCTCGAAACTCCTCGTGTCGGCCCAGGTGAGGGTTACGGTGGGCCAGGATGTCTCTTCGGAGGCTTGCAGCCCCCAGGCACGTGCGGTTCCCGTCCCCTCGTGGTCGGCGAGGAGCAGATGGAGCGGGCCCTCGCCGATCAGCAGCGCCCACTCGGAAGGCCGGGCGGAACCGTGCGTCCCCGGTGTGTACACGTCGGCTACCAGCCCGGGGTACTCCACCTCGGAGAGTCTTGCGCTGCCCCCCAGGAGCCGGTAGGTGTCGCCCCGCTGGCCGCTCCACTCGGCGATGACCTCTCCGGGCCGCACCGAAAGGTCGCGGATGCCCTCCTGGTAATGGATCTCGCGCAGCACGTCGTTCAGCCCCATCACCATGCGCGTGGCTCCCCGCGGGAGGATCCGCCACGGAGTCCGGGTCAGGGGCGTGACCCACTCTTCGTCGGTGAACGAAGCCCATTCGCCGCCGCGTCCGAGCCAGCCCCGCAGCATGTGGCGTACGCTGTCGGCTTCGGTGCGGTTCACGAAGTCCCACGGCATGAACATGGTGGTCTCGCCCGAGACATCGACGTAGACGACGGTACGCTGATAGATCGTACCCGGTGCCGTCGCGGTGCCCGTGGTCTCCGCCTCTGCAGTCCCGGAGGCGGCGGAGGTGCCGACGTCGTCGGTGTCGAATCCGTCCCCGGAGCAGGCTGCCGCGGACAGACCCGCGGCGACGACGAGCCCGGCCCACGGAGTTGACATCATGGATGCTCTCCGCGGCGCGTCAGGCGGCATTCCGGGCCGCCGTCCAGGGTTCCAGGATCTGTCCGGGCTGGACATCGAGCGCATCGTCGAGCGAGTGGAAAAAGTGCCGGATTCTGCGATAGTTCACGCACAGGTCTCCTCCGCGGTGGTTGCCCAGGGCCGACATGTCGACGCGCGTCTGGGCGTTCGGGTCCAGGGTCACGGAAACGAGTACGTTGGCTTCCAGCGGGAACAGCGGGCTTCGCACATCGGCCCGGATCACGCCCAGCTGGTCGTCGGCACTGACCAGCGTCCACCCCCTCAGCCCACCGCCGGAAAGCCACAGCGCCGCCTGCCAGACGGGATCGAAGGGGATGGCGTAGGTGCGTCCCGCCAGCACGGGATCGTTACTGTCGGCGCTGGTGCGCGCTACACGCTCGGTGAATCCCTTCCACATTTTGAACCCTTCCCGATGCTCAGAGTTTTGTCCACGCCGGGAACCTTCCCCAAGGGCTTCTGGAAGCTGTCCAAAACCGGCGTCCACGGTCAACCGGCAGTGAGGTTCCATCCGTCGGATGATTCGGGGGTTCTTCCCCCGGGTGATGGGGATGGCAATCTTGAGGAACGGTCATGCGGCGCGCGGACGGTGGCCGGGATGAAGCGGCCGGTCGGACCGGGTGCGCCGCGGGCTGCCGGTCCCACTTGAAACGAACGGAGCCACGATGGACGACGGTCCGCTGATCCACGACTGGAATGTGGAGGAATTCGAGACGCTGGCGTGGGGCCGGCACGTCGAGCTGGACGACGAGACGCTACGCGACGGCCTGCAATCGCCTTCCGTCATCGATCCGCCGGTCGGCGCCAAGATCGAGCTGCTTCACATGATGGACGAGCTGGGGATCCATACCGCGAACATCGGGTTGCCCGGGGCAGGTCCGCGGGCCGTCGCCGACATCACCAGGCTCTGCGAGGAAATCCGCGAGGCGAAGCTCTCCATCACGGCCAACTGCGCTGCCCGCACCGTGTTGGCCGACATTCAGCCGGCGGCTCGCATTTCCCACCAGACCGGGGTGCCACTCGAGGTGTGCGCGTTCATCGGCAGCTCCCCCATCCGGCTCTTCGCCGAAGGGTGGACGATCGGCGGGATGCTGCGCACGGCCGAGGAGTCGGTCTCCTTCGCGGTGCGCGAGGGCCTGCCGGTCATGTTCGTGACGGAGGACACGACCCGGGCGGACGGGGAGACGCTGAAGGCCCTCTACGGCAACGCGATAGAGTGGGGGGTCCGCAGGATCTGCCTCTCCGACACCGTGGGCCACGCCACGCCGTCGGGCGTCAGGGCGCTTCTCCGCTTCGTGAAGCGGGAGATCGTGGACCCTTCCGGAGCGAATGTGAAGATCGACTGGCACGGCCACCGCGACCGCGGATTGGGGCTGGCCAACGCCCTGGTGGCAATCGAGGCCGGCGCCGACCGCATCCACGGCACGGCTATGGGCATCGGCGAACGCGTGGGCAACGTCCAGATGGACCTTCTTCTGGTCAACCTGGCGCTCGCCGGCGTGCACGACGCCGACCTCACCCGTCTGTCCGACTACTGCGAACTGGTGGCACGCGAGTGCGGCGTGCCCCTTCCACCCAGCTACCCCGTGCTCGGGTCGGACGCCTTCCGCACAGCTACCGGCGTGCACGCGGCCGCGATCGTCAAGGCGCAGGCCAAGGGGGCGAACTGGCTCGCCGACCGCGTCTACTCGGGGGTGCCGGCCGCGATGGTGGGCCGGCGGCAGGAGATCGAAATCGGGCCCATGTCGGGTGTCTCCAACGTCAAGTACTGGCTGGCGCAACGGGGATACGATCCCGATGACACGGTTCTCTGCCAGCGGATCTTCACGCAGGCCAAGAAGTCGGACCACACGCTGACCGAGGACGAGGTGCTGGGCATCGTGCTGGGGACCGGGGAGGAGCCGGCCGCTTGAGCCCGGACGCGCTGGCCGGTGAGAACCACTTCCGGCGTCCGCCATGAGGATTCCCCTTCGTTCGGCTACCTGGGCCTTCGGGGCCGGAGCGGTGGTTCTGGTCGCGGCGTCGGCCTGGGGAGTGGCCCGCTGGGCCGCGGCGAGGGCCATGTTCGACCAGGGTGACAGGGGCCTCGTCGCCGCCACGGCTCTGGGGGCCGAACAACTGCGCGCTTCCCGCGGCCTGCCGCTCGACAGCGTGGCGGGGGCCCTGGCCCTCGCCACCGGCTACCGTGTGAGCGTCTTCGACGGAGAGATGGCGCTGCTGGCCGACTCGGACCTCGGCCCGGCCACCCTGGACGCTCCGGCCCACCGGGACAGCCGCAGCGAGGTGGAGGGGGCGCTCCTTCGCGTCACGGCAACATCGCGGCGCACCAGTCCGCTGGATGGGCGAAGCTACCTCTTCCGCGCCACCCGCAACTATTGGGAGGGCGAATCGGTGGTGATCCGTTTCGGAGACCCCGTGGGCCCGATACAGGACGCGGCTGCCCGGGTCGCGCGTCTGGTGGGTGCCGGCGTGCTGGCCGGGGGGCTGCTCGTACTCCTCGCGACCCACCGGACCGCGGGTGTGGTCACCGGATCGCTCGCCGAGGTAAGGCGCCTGCTCACGCGCCTGGCCGCGGGCCGGTCGCCGGGGCCGCGGGTCAAGCTGTCCGGCGTGACGGAGCTGGCCCAACTGGCTTCGTCGGCCAACCGGGTCCGGGCGGAACTCGAGGAGCAGGTGGCGCGTGTGTCACGGGAGCGCGACGAACTCGCACAACTCATGGACGAGGTGGCCGAGGGACTGATGGCGCTGACCGGCGACGCCCGCATCCTGCTCATCAATCCCGCCGCGCGCGACCTGCTCGGCGTGACCGGGGTGCCGCCCTTCGCGCCGGTCGGGTCGATCGTGCGCGATCCCGTGCTGCGCGACCTCCTGGAGGCGTCGGTCGTTCGGCCCCAGGGTCGTCTGGAGGTGAAGATCGGCGGTCGCGAGCTGGAGGTCCGCACCAAGATGGGCACCGGCGGCGGTTCGGTGGTCCTCCTCGTGGACGTGACCGAGATGCGCCGTCTCGAGGCGGTCCGCTCGGACTTCGTGGCCAACGCTTCGCACGAACTCAAGACCCCGCTGACGGTGATCCGCGCGGCCGCCGAAACGGTGACGGACGCGAGTCTCCCCCCGGACCTGCGGCAGAAGTTCCTTGAGTCGATCGAGGGCAACACGGTACGGCTCCAGCGTCTGGTGGACGACCTTCTCGATCTGTCGCGCTACGAGTCGGGGGCGTGGCGTCCCGAAAGGGTACGGCTCGCCGTCGATGAGGTGGCCTGGGCCGCGTGGAGGGAACAGGAGGCCGGCGCGGCCGGGCGCGGGGTCGAGTTCGAGGTGGTGGGAGCGGGCGCGGGTGAGGCCTTGGGAGACGAGGCGGCCGTCTACCAGATCTTCCGCAACCTCTTCGAGAACGCGCTCAGGTACGTGCCGGAGGGACGAGGGAGGATCACCGTCGAGATCGGTTCACGCGGCGGCCATGTGGTCGTGGCCGTGACGGACAACGGCGCGGGCATTCCGGCCGCGTCGCTGCCAAGGATCTTCGAGCGCTTCTACCGGGTGGATGCGGCCCGGTCGCGACAGGAGGGGGGGACGGGGCTGGGGCTGGCGATCGTGCGCCACCTGGTTTCCAGCATGGGGGGTGAGGTATCGGCGGAGAGTGTCTGGGGATCGGGGACCACCATCACCTTCAGCGTTCCGTTTTACCGCGCCGGGGCAGTGGGGGCGACGGCGACGTGATCGGCCGGGCCGGAAGAGTGTCGATGCTGCTCTGCGTGCTTCTGGCGGGGTGTTCCGCCGACCCCACGGACCGGGGACCGGTGCTGGTGGTGGACGGTTCGAGCAGCCTGTACCCGCTCTCGGAGGCGGTGGCCGAGGACTTCGCCCGTGAATACCCCGGCTCGCGCATCGTCGTACGCGTCTCCGGAACGGCGGGGGGACTGCGGCGCTTCTGCGAGGGCGAGGTCCACATCGCCGGTGCGTCCCGCCCCATGACTTCCGCCGAAGCGGCGCGCTGCCGGAGCGTGGGGATCGACTATCTGGCCATCCCCGTCGTGCGGGACGGTGTCGCCGTGGTCGTCAACGCCGGCAACGAAGCGGTCGGCTGCCTGACCATGCACGAACTCAGGCGGCTGTGGGAGCCGGGCAGCGGCGTCACGACCTGGCGCGACCTGCGGCCGGGACTGCCCGCCGAGAGGATTCGTCTCTTCGGGCCCGGTAGCGTTTCGGGCACGTACCACTTCTTCACCTCCGTGGTCATGGGGCGCGCCGGCGCCAGCCGCGCCGACCACTACGAGACCGAAAACGACCACCTGATCGTCCGCGGCGTCGCCGGCAACCGTTGGTCGCTGGGGTATCTGGGATCGGCCGGCTACGCCGCGAACGAGGACCCGGTGCGAGCCCTCGGCGTGGACACGGGCTTCGGCTGCGTGAGCCCCACGCCCGAGTCGATCGGCGACGGAAGCTACAGTCCTCTGGCGCGGGACCTGTACATCTATACCGCTAATCTGTACAACAATATGTACACCTACATGTACAATTTCGTCGTGCACTACGTTTCGGCGAGCCGGGAGCTGGCCGGCGAGGTGGGCTACGCGCCGCTGCCGGCCGGGGAGTACGAGCGGAGTCTGGCGCTGCTCGCCGGGGCGAGGGAGGGGTCGCCGTGACGGTGGCCGGGATCTCCGCGACCCGCCGCGACCCGCGGCGGCTGGCCGACCGTCTGGCACGGCCGGTCTTCCTTTTCTGTGCGGTGTTGACCGCGGCGATCCTGGTCGCGGTGGTGGGGGTACTGGCCGTGGAGACGGCACGCTTCTTCGGGGCGGTGTCGCCGGTCCGATTCTTCACCGAGGTGGATTGGACGCCCTTCGCCGAGGAGCCGCGTTTCGGCGTGCTCCCTCTGCTCGCCGCCACCGCCCAGATCACCGCGGGCGCCGCATTCCTGGCGGTTCCGGCCGGGCTGATGACGGCGGTCTACATGGAGTACTACGCCGGTGTGCGGACGGAGCGGGCGCTGGCGGGGGTCACGACGATGCTGGCGGCGGTCCCGACGGTGGTGTTCGGCTACTTCGCCCTGACCTTCGTGACCCCGCTGCTTCGAAGCCTCTGGCCCGGAATCGAAGCCTTCAACGGTCTGTCCGCGTGTCTGGCGGTGGGTCTGATGATCCTTCCCACGGTCGTCGTGCTCACGCGGAGCGCGCTCGGGGCGGTGCCGGCGGCGCTCATGGAGACGGGACTCGCGCTGGGGGCCGCTCGCGGCCGGGTCGTGGCGCGGGTGCTGGTCCCGGCAGCCGCCCCCGGGATCGTCGCGGCGGTGTTTCTGGCGATGGCCCGAGCGGCCGGCGAGACCATGATCGCGACCCTCGCGGCGGGCAACCAGGCGCACCTCACCTGGAGCCCGCTGGAGGGCCTCCGCACGCTTACCGCCTTCATCGCGCAGTCGAGCCTGGGCGACGCTCCCTCCGGGTCGGTTCAATACGGGGCCTTCTTCGCGGTGAGCGCGGTTCTGTTCGCCGTCACCTGGGGATTGCACGCCACGGGCGGATTGCTCATGTCGCGCCGCAACGAGGGGGGTGTGGGGTGAGGGGGCCGAAGCACGCCCGGGACGGGATCGGCACGGCGTGTGGAGTGGTGGCCGCGGGCGTCGTGGCCGCGTTTCTCACCGTGGCCGTGGTTCTGGCCGGCCAGGCCTGGAGCGCGGCCGACCCCGGTTTCCTGTTCGACCCTTCGTCGCGGGTGGCGGACCGCGCGGGGATCGGGCCGGCGCTCACGGGCACCATCTGGCTCCTGGCGCTGACGGTCGCGCTTGCCCTCCCGGTGGGCATCGGCACCGCGGTCTACCTGGAGGAGTACGCGCCGCGCACCGGAGTGGCGGCGGTGGTGGGCGGATTGGTGGCGAACCTGGCCGGGGTGCCGTCGGTGGTGTACGGGGTGGCCGGACTCGCGCTCTTCGCACGGGGGTTGGGCATGGGGGCGAGCCTTCTGGCCGGCGGCTGCACGCTGGCCGTGCTGGCGCTTCCCACCGTGGTCGTGACCTCGCGGGCCGCCATCCGTGCGGTGCCGCGGGGACTCCGCGAAGCGGCGTACGGTCTGGGCGCCACCCGGTGGCAGGTGGTGCGTGGCCAGGTGCTCCCGGCGGCGGCGCCGGGGATCGTGACGGGGAGCTGCGCGGCCTTCACCCGCACGGCCGGCGAGGCGGCGCCCCTGCTGGTCCTGGGCGCGGCCGCCTTCATGACCTTCGCCCCGCGCACGCCCGCCGACCCGCTGGCCTCGCTGCCGACACAGGTCTTCGCGTGGAGCACGCGCTCGCAACAGGACTTCGCGGCCGTGGCGGCGGGCGCGGGTGTCGCCCTCCTCCTCGTACTGCTCGTCATGAACCTGGCGGCGCGGACCATTCGCGGCCGCATGCAGGGAGGTTCCGCGTGATACCCGTCCTGGCCGCCGAGGACCTCACGGTGCGGTTCGGCCGCCGCACCGCGCTGGCCGGCGTCACGCTCGAGGTCCCCCGGGGGCGGATCGTCTCGGTCATCGGTCCGTCCGGGGGCGGCAAGACCACGCTGCTCCGCGCGTTCAACCGCATGAACGAACTCAAGCCCGGGGTGACGACCACCGGGACCGTGCGCTTCAACGGCGTCGATCTGCACGGAGACGAGGTCGACGCGGTCGAGGTGCGGCGGCGCATCGGCATGGTGTTCCAGCAGGCCACCCTCTTCCCCCGGTCCATCCTCGACAACGTCGTCTTCGGCCCGCGGGCGGGCGGCCACACCGGTGACAAGCTGCTGGAGCTGGCGGAAGAGGTCCTCGTCGCGGTCGGTCTCTGGTCCGAGGTGGGGGAGGACATCGACCGGCCCGCGATGCAGCTGTCGGCGGGTCAGCGGCAGCGCCTCTGCATCGCGCGAACCCTGGCGCTGAGACCGGAGGTGCTCCTCCTCGACGAGCCGACCTCGGCCCTCGATCCCGCCGCCACGGCGCGCATCGAGTCGCTGGTCCATTCGCTGAAGCGTGACCATACCATCGTGCTTGCCACCCACGGCCGCCGGCAGGCCGCGCGCCTCTCCGACTTCACGGCCTATCTGGCCGGAGGAGAACTGATCGAGTACGGTCCAACGGAGTCGCTGTTCACGAACCCGCGCGATCGCCGCACCGAATCCTACCTGACCGGCCGGATCGAATGACCGACCCCCTGCCCGTTCGCGGCCCCTTCGAGGCCGAACTCGACCGCCTGCAGCAGATGCTGTTGGAGATGGCCGGCCGCGCCGAGGAGCTGGTGCGCATGTCCATGGAGTGCCTGTCCGCAAGGGACCGGGGCATGACCAGGCGGGTTCGCCAGGCCGACGACCGCATCGACGAACTCGAAGTCGAGATGGACGAGCGGGTGCTCGAACTGCTGGCGCTCAGGCATCCGATGGCGGGCGACCTGCGGCTGGTTTTCGTCGCCCTCAAGGCGTCCAACGACATCGAGCGCATCGGCGACCACGCCGTCAACATCGCCAAGGCGAGCCGGCGCATGACCCGCCATCCCCCCCTGCCGGACATCCTGGAGATCGAGGAGATGGGCGGACAGGTCCGCACGATGC
Source organism: Gemmatimonadota bacterium (assembly GCA_028874995.1). Lineage (GTDB taxonomy): Bacteria > Gemmatimonadota > Gemmatimonadetes > Longimicrobiales > Gaopeijiaceae > Bin94. Next base: position 13,230 of record JAPPGM010000007.1, read on the forward strand.
TCGGCGACGCGCTGGACGCCATGGTGAACCGGGACGTGCACAAGGCCACGCGGGTCATCGCGCACGACCAGCGCGTGGACGATCTGAGGCGCTCGGCCTTCCGCATCATCGTCTCCTACATGCTGGAACAGCCGCGCTACATCAGTCCCGGGCTCGAGATGATCCTGGTGGTGCAGAACCTGGAGCGGATCGGCGACCTCACCACCAACATCGCGGAGGACGTGGTGTTTCTGGTCGAGGGAAGATCGATCAAGCACGCGGAGCCGGTGTGAGCGGATCGCCGCGAAGGGGTGCGAGGGCGTCTCACGGCCAGCCGGGAATCGGCGAAGCGACAGGAGCGTTGGAAAAGCTGCTGAGCCGCGTGGAGACCGAGACGGCCCCCGAGGCGGAGGCGCGGACCGAGTCGCTGCGGGGGCGGGTGGCGGTGGTGACCGGCGGTTCCAGCGGGATCGGCCGGGCTACGGTGGCGGCTTTCGCGGAGACTGGCCTGCACGTCGCCTTCAACTACCTGGACACGGGCGAGGAAAGCCGCAGGATGGTCGAGGAGACGTGCGAGATGCTGCAGGGCAGGGATGTCCGGGTCTTCGCGCGTGCGGCCGACGTGAGGGAGCCAGGCGAGGCGGCGGCGTTCATCGGGCAGGCGCACGACCGGCTGGGCGGGCTTCACATCCTGGTGAACAACGCTGGCATCGGGCGCGACCGCGCGCTCTGGCGCATGAGCGACGAGGAGTGGCGTTCCGTCGTTGAAACGAATCTCTCGGGGGCGTTCTACTGCACGAGGGCGGCCGCCCCGTACATGCGCGCCCAGGAGTTCGGCAAGATCGTCAACGTCTCCTCCGTGCACGGGCTGTCCAGCGAGTTCGGGCTGGCCAACTACTGTTCGACCAAGGCCGGCCTGATCGGCTTCACCCGCAGCGCGGCGCTCGAACTGGGGTCCTCGAATGTGAATGTGAACGCGGTGGCGCCCGGGTATATCCGGACCACCCAGCTGACCGAGCGTGTCCCCGCCGAGATTCTGGACCGGGCCCGGGAACGGAGCGTGCTCGGCCGGCTGGGCGACCCGCAGGATGTCGCGTCGGTGATCCTGTTCCTGTGCTCGGAGGCTTCGCGCCATATTACGGGAGCGGTGATACCCGTCGACGGAGGATACCTGATATGAAGAAGACCGCGAGTCCGGCGCGAAGTGCCGCCGAGGTCCGGCGCAGCGATCGCGAATGGCGCCGGGTGCTGACGCCGGAACAGTTCAAGGTCACCCGCAAGGGGGGCACCGAGCGGGCGTTCACCGGGGCGTATTGGGCGCACAAGGAGGACGGAACGTACCTGTGCGTCTGTTGTGGGCAGGCGCTCTTCGAGTCCTCGGACAAGTTCGACTCGGGGACGGGGTGGCCGAGCTTCACGCGTCCGGCCGCCGAGGAGCATGTTGGGGAGAAGGACGACCGCAGCTTCTTCATGCGGAGGACCGAGGTGGTGTGCAGCCGCTGCGACGCGCACCTGGGGCACGTCTTTCCGGATGGGCCGGGGCCGGGGGGCCTGCGGTACTGCGTCAATTCTGTGGCGCTGGATTTCGAGGCGGGTGAGTAACACCGTCACGGTGATCCCCGGCGACGGGATCGGCCCCGAGGTGACCGCGGCGGTGTTGACGGTGCTCGACGCGGCGGGTGCGCGGCTCGATTACGACGAACGGGTCGCGGGCGAGACCGCGCTCAGGTACCAGGGCAGTCCGTTGCCGCAGGAGACGCTCGATTCCATCGAGACCAACCGGGTCGCGCTCAAGGGTCCCCTCACCACGCCGTCCGGATCGGGGTTCCGCTCGGTCAACGTGGCCATCCGCAAGGAGTTCGACCTGTTTGCCAACGTGCGGCCGGTGCGCACGATTCTGCCGGGCGGGCGCTACGAGGACATCGACCTGGTGCTGATCCGCGAGAACACCGAGGGGCTGTACGTCGGGGTGGAGCACTTCATCGGGATGGAGCGCGACCCCAAGGCGGCGGCGGAATCGGTCATGATCACCACGCGCTTCGGTTCGGAGCGGATCGTGCGTTTTGCGTTCGAATACGCTGTGGCGAACGGGCGGCGCAAGGTGACATTGGCGCACAAGGCGAACATTCTGAAGCACACCCAGGGGCTGTTCCTCGAGGTGGGGCAGCGCATGGCGGAGCGGTACGCGGATCGCGTCGGCTTCGAGGACCGGATCATCGACGCGACCGCCATGTTCCTGGTGCTGGACCCGTACCGCTTCGACGTGCTGGTCATGGAGAACATGTTCGGCGACATCCTGAGCGACC
>JAPPGM010000099.1 GCA_028874995.1 Gemmatimonadota bacterium
CCGCGACTGCATCTCGCGCATGCCGAAGGTGTCCTCTCCGAAGACGCGCGGCAGCAAGTCGCGGTCGCCCGATCGGGATTCCTGTCTCCGGCTCCAGGTCTTGGCGGCGCTGACGGAATCGAAACGTCTCTGGGTGCTCATCTGTGGGCTGTCCTTTTGGTTGTGTGGCGCGCGCCCGCAAGGGGGTGGGGCGGGGGCGGCCGGGTGACGTGAATGGCAGGGCTACAGTGTGAACCTGCAATCGGGTGGGCGGATGTTCAAGGGGGAGAATAGTGGCGCAATGGCGGTCGCGCACGGGGGCGGGGACGGGGGGTTGGGAGGGAACAAATGTTGTGGGCCGGGGCGCGCTGCGCGCACGGGATCATCATCGTCGAGGCGAACGACGGAGGGGGCCCGCGCGGCGTTCGTCCACCTCGAAACAGCACCGCCATTCGCCCGAGGACCGACGCCGGGCGGGGTCCACCGAGCTGGGGCGTCCCAATCGAGCATGCGGCTGTCCCTTGATTTGCCGCGGCGACGGATGGGCGCACTCAGCCCCGCCGGGAGCAGTCGGTCCGGGCGCCGGGTTGCCCTTGATCGGGGTGGTGAGCGGCCGTAGGTAGGCGAGGGCCGCAGGTGACGGCTCAAGTCGCGGATCCACCCAACGGGGCGCCGCGGTTCACGGACTCCCAGGTCCCGCTATCTCCCCTACCGCCCCACCTCCTCCCCCGGCCGATACCGCTTGATCGTCGCGTCCCGGATCTCTGCATCGGTCCACGCCACACGCTTCAATTCACCACGCGCGAACATTTCCGCCTGGTCTGCATGGCTCGGTGCGCCGCTCCTCGCCGTCTGGCCATACGCCAGGACCGTATAGGCCCTCGGCACGTCTCCGAATTCGACCAGCAGCACCCACGAGTCTCCACGGTTCGCCGCCCTGCGCCCGTCCCCGGTCGCCTCGAACAACAGGACCCGGAAGCAGCCCAGCGTCGGCGGGCACCCCGCAACCGGCTCGTCCACATCGCCGCGAATGACGCGGTGTATGTCGCCCCACGGTGTATCGAGCGCGATCCCCTCCTCCCGAAGCGAGCCGACCGCGCGCCGGAGCGCTTCCACAGCGGCTCCCTCGTCACCCAGCCCGCCGGGCGTCGTCACCGGATTCGCCGGATCCCACGGCTCCCGCCACCGGAGCGAGTCGGCGACCTCCGCCAAGTACCTGGCGGCCCACCGATCGAATAGCACCGCGCCCCGGCTGTCGGCGGCCGCCCTCCGGTCCCACTCCTCGAGCACGGCCACGGCTTCGGCCAGTCCCTGGTCGGCCGCCGCCCGCGCCGCCGCCACCAACTCGTCCACCACCCGCTCCGCCATCAACACGCGCGGGGAATGCTTGAGCGCGATCACGTCTTCAAGCGTCAGCCGATCACCCGCCCCGGCGGCCAACTCCAGCGACAGCTGGCTCCTCAGCCGCAGTCGCCGCTCCGGGAGGTTGTGCGGCACCGTGTCGCGGTCCAGCGGCACATTCAGATTCGTATAGTCCGGGGGATCGTTCGCCTGCTGCACGTATCCGCCCGGTGGATTGATGTAGAGGGGCAGCGTCTCCCAGGGCACGAGGTCGGACCACATTTCGGCGGAGGTGGCCGCGAACGCTGCCGTGTCGCCGGTGACCGGGTGGGGCAGCTTCGGCAGCCGCGCATTGTAGTAGTGGACGATGTTCCCGGCGCGGTCGGCGTAGGTGAAGTTCGAGGTCGGGTGGGCGCGCATCCTCATCACCCCGAGCCAATCGTCGAGGGAGCGGGTCATCATCATGCGCAGGAACTGCTCGCCGCGGCGGAACTCTCCGTCACGCGGGTCCTTGAGCAGGTAGACGTGCTCCTCGGTCCGGTGAATGACGGGGCCGTGCGGCGTCCGCCAGGAGGTCCTGGTTTCGAGTGCGGTCGTGCCGTCGGCCGCCAGGTAGTCCACGGTGACGTCTTGGCGCGTCAGCGGCAGCGGGCGGGCGTCGAGGACGGCATGATTGGCAAGTGTGGGGTGCGCGTCCAGCCGGTAGACCTGCGACAGCGTCGGATAGTTGTTGGTCGTCGCCCAGCCGAGGTCCGGGTTGAAGCCGCCGATGATCCCGAATGCGGTGCCGATGCGGAAGTCCCCGTAGAAGTCGATCACACCGGGGACGCGGACGTGCGCTTCGTAGTAGGTGAGCCCGGAGGGACGGGCGAGGAGATCGTGATCGCCATCCCAGCGCAGATGCGGGTTGCGGAGCAGGATGGTGTGGCCGGACGCGGTGCGGGAGCCGTGGAAGGCCCAGGCGTTGGAGCCGTCGAGGGTGAAGGACTCGTCGGACGGGGGATGGGTTGGCCGGCCGGTGCGAGTGTGGGAGGGGACCGGATCGCGGCTGGCCTCGCGGGAGCTGCCTGCTGCCGGGGGGTCGAAACGTCGGAGGAAGCGATCGGCGTCGCGCCGGCTCCAGGTCTGCACGTCGCGGGCCAGCGCGTCGACGCCGGTGAAGTCGGGGGTCACCCATGATGGGAATTCGTCAGGGTGAAGCCGGATGTAGTGGTTGACTCCCTCCGCGAAGCCGGTGTAGACGTCGCGGGTGCGCGGGTCGAGACGGTGAAAGGTCTCTACGGCTCGCGCGTGGCCCTCCCGGGCGACGAAGTCGGCGTCGAGTTCGTCCGGGCCCAGATGACGGGCCAGCGTGCCCCGGCTGGCGATCATCCCGACCGCGATCGAGGCGCTGTAGTCCTCCGACTGGACGTAGCCCAGGCCGAAGCCCATCGCCTTGAGGTCTTCGGCGAGAATGTGGGGGACTCCGTAGTGGGTGCGGTGGATTTCTACGCGGGCGGCGAGGGCCCGGGCGGAATCGGTCGCCGGGCTGGTGGTGGTGGTTGACTGGGCGGCTAGCGCGACCAGGACCGCGCCGATCATCGCGTGACGACCTCGGTCCGCTCGATGACCGCGCCCTCCTCGACCGCGTCCGCGATCTCCATGCCTTCGACCACCTCGCCGTAGATGGTGTAGTTGAAGTCCAGCCGCACATTGTCCACCAGGTTGATGAAGATCTGGGCGTCGCCGGTGTCGCGGCCGCGCGTGGACAGGCCCACCGTGCCGCGCCAGTGGGGATGGTCGCTGATCTCGTCGCGGCTGTAGGGACCGTCGCCCATGTATTCGTTGGCGTGGGGACTTCCGCCCTGAATGACGAAGTTGGGCACGACGCGGTGGAAGGTGAGGCCGTCGAAGTAGCCCTCCTCGGCGAGGCGCGCGAAGCGGTCGGCGTTGGCGGCGCCGAGGTCGGGACGAAGCGCGATGACGATCGGGCCGAGATCGGCCATGTGGAGGACGACCTGCGCTCCGGCCAACTCGGCGAGGCGGGCCGCATCGGGTGGCGGGGTGCGGGGGAGACGCTTCGGCGCGGCTTGGTGGACCGACCCGGTCGACTCGGTCAGCAGCGCGGCGGCCATGTCGGCCACGACGGGGTCGAAATCGGCGAGGTACGGCGTGAGGTCGCCGCCGGAAAACCCGCCCACCGTACCGATCGCCTCGAGGAGGGCGACGCGAGCGTCCCGTTCGGTTTCGCGGCGGGCGGCGGTGAAGCGGGCGAGTGGGGCGAGCAGAGCGGGCGCGGAGGTTTCATCCGGATTGTGCCCGGCCAGCATGCGGGCCGCGGTCATCACGAGCTGCGGATCGTCGCTCTCCAGCGCCGCGAGGTAGTGGTCGCGCGCATCGCCACCGCTCAACGTCCCCAGCCCCTGCAGCGCGGCCTCGCGCACATTCGGGTCCTCGTCCCCGCTCATGCTGCCCAACGCCTCAATGGCCAGGAGGCGGACCATCCACGCGAGCTCCACCTGGCCGGCCCGCCCCAACGACCGCGCCGCCCACGCCCTCACGAACGGATTGCGGTGTTCCGCGTGCCGCCGGATCTCGTCCATCGCTTCGACCGGCGCCAGCCCCGAGAGCGCGTAGAGCGCCCGGACCGGCCCCCGCCAGTCGCCGCCGTCCAGGGTCACGCGGCTCGCCAGCGCCCGGCGTTGCGCATCCCCTTCCGGACACGGGCTCGCCAGCAGATCGAGCGCTGTGGCCGCCACATCGGGATCGGGATCGTCCAGCGCCGCGAGGAGGGCGCCGCAGCCCTGGGGTTCCCGCTCCCACGCCCCGTGCGCGCGCAACGCTTCCACCCGCACGCGCGGATCGGGGTCCCTGAGACCGGTGGAAACAATCCCGGCGGCGACCGCCCCGTGCCGGTTCGCCGCGAGCAGGACCTGGCGCCGCACCCCCCAGTCTTCGTCCGCGAGCAGGCGGGCCATGTTCTCGGGTGCCAGCCGGCCGGTGTGGGTCAACGCCGCCGCCGCGAGCCGCCTGGTCCGCACCGGCGTCGGATCGAGGCCGGTCGCGCCGTCACCGTTCGTCAGCGACTTCGCGATCTCCACCAACTCCTCCGACAGCGCATGCTCCGCGCCACCGCTACGCGCGAAGGCCTCGATGCCGCGCGCCAGCCCGAGCATCGCGACGGCCAGTGAGCCGGCCGCCAGCCCCTCGACCCGTTGCGCCGCAGTCGCGAGTGCCTCGCCACCGGCCGTCCGCTGCTCCGCGCTCTGAAACGCCAGCCGGCCAAGGTTCGTGGCGAGGCCACCCACCACCTCCACATCCGTTTCATCCTCGATCCGTCCCGCCAGCAACGGCAGCACCGGACCGGGGTCCGCGCCGTACACGGATTGCGCCAGCGCGGTGGCCGCCGCCATCCGCACCCGGGGATCCGGGTCGTCGAGCTTCTCCCCCAGCTCCGTGACCCGCCCGCCGTCTTCCAGTCGCCCGAGCGCCCGCACCGCCATGGCGCGGACCGCCGGATCATTACCAGCCAGATGCGCTCGCACCCGCTCCAGGCCGATTGCCCCGCGCGCGTCCTCCTCGGCGACGATTTCGGCGTAGGCGGCCTGTGCGTCGGAGGATGGCCGGGGTGCGTCCGCGCAACCCGCAAGGGAGGGCGCGAGCGCGACCGGCAGGAGTCCCCGCCAAATCCGTATCTCGCAGTCCTTCATTCGTATGGATCCCATCCGAAACGTTCCCATGACGCTTCTCCATGGACGTCGAAGACGATGCCTTCCCGCTCCAGCAGCGCTCTCTGGCGCTGGGCCAGGCCACTGGCGCGCGAAGTCGAAATGGCGCCCCGGCGGTTCACGACGCGCCACCAGGGCACGTCGGTCCCGGAGGGCAGGTGGCTGAGCGCGTAGCCGACGCCCCGGGCGGCGCGCGGCCGTCCCGCCATTGCCGCCACACTTCCGTAGTTGATGATCCGACCCTTGGGAATCCGGCGCACACAGGCGTATACTCGTTCGGAAAAGGCGCTCATTGCCGCGACAACCTATTCGCGGCTGCCCGGTCGCGCTACGATCAGGTAAACGGGAGTATACAATTGGTAAACTGCGGTATACGGTGACGACTTCGGAGAAACGTGCAATGCTCAGACCGGCAGACCGGCTCGGCGTGGGTGCGGCGCTCACGACCCTCGTTTTCCTCGCGGGTTGTGCCGGCGGTGCCTCACGGGCGACCGTCGACGACTCGCAACCGCCTCCCCCCGCAGAACCCCCTCCCGCGGCGACCGTCGTCCAGCCGGACCCTCCCCCACCGGACACCGCCGCGGCGGGAGTCCCCCGGACTCCGGCCCTGACGCCCGGGTATGTACCGGCGGTCCAGATCGGGGCCCGGGTCGCGGAAGTCCGCACCGAACCGGCGGAGATCGTTGTCGAGGTGGCAGACTCGCTTGCAATGGGCGAGGACGTGGAGATGATCGCGTACGATGCGGCGGGCAATCCGGTCCCCGGCGTCCGGATCCTGCCGAACATCGATTCCCGCTTCGCGGCGCTGGAGGACGGGCACATCAAGGGCGTCGGGGAGGGTGACGCCGAGCTGCGCATGGCGATCCAGGTGCCGCCCGCCAGCGGCACGGGGCCGCCGGAAATACGCACCTTCAGCGCGCTGTTGACGGTCGTCGGCCCGCCGGTCGTGGCCGTCGAGGTCGTCGACCCGGGCGTGCGCTTCTTCACGGGCGCGCTGGTGCGGCTCGAGGCGCGCGCCCTCACGCGGGACGGCGGTGCGCGGCAGCACGTCGAGATCGTGTGGACAAGCGATCGAAAGCGCCTGGCCACCGTTGACGAGCGGGGATTCGTGACCGCGCTGCGTCCCGGAGCGGTGACCGTCACCGCCACCGTCGAGGGGGAGGTCACGGGCGCCCTTTCCTTCGAGGTCGAGGAGAATCCGGTGACGGCGGTCGAGGTCACGGGGCCGTCGCGGGCCCGAACCGGGGACGTGCTGCGCTACACGGTGACCGCGAGCGACGCGGGGGGCGGGGTGGTGGAGGGCGCGCCCGTCGACTATGCGGCGGCGTCCTTCGAGACCCGCGCCGACATGGGGGCGTCGATCTACCCGGACGGGGCCTTCGTAGCGGAGCGCCCGGGGCTGTACAGGGTGACCGCCACCGTGGCCGGGCGGACGGGGCAGACGCTGGTCGAGGTGGTGGATCGGGGCATGGAGCACGAGGTCATCGTGACCGGGCGGGGCCTGGTGGCCGATCGTCCCACCTCGGACCTGTGGGCCTTCACCGGCAACGACGGGCGCGACTACGTCTACACGGGCACGCACGCGGGCGGCCAGCGCATGCTCGCCTGGGACGTCACCGACCCCGCCAATCCGGTCCTGACCGACTTCGTGGAGGTCGACGCGCGCGTGGTCAACGATGTGAAGGTGAACGCCAATGCCACCGTGGCCGTGATCACGCGCGAGGGCGCCTCGGACCGGAAGAACGGGATCGTCGTCCTCGACCTCGCCGATCCCGCCCATCCGGTCATCGCCGACACCTACACGAAGGACCTGAGCGGTGGGGTGCACAACGTCTTCTTCCAGGGCGACATCCTCTACGCGATCCACAACGGGACCCTCGACGTACACATCCTCGACATCTCCGACCCGCGCAACGTGGCGGAGGTGGGGAGGTGGGGGATCGAGAAACCCGGCAAGTACCTGCACGACATCTGGGTCGTCGACGGTCTGGCCTACGTCTCCTACTGGAACGACGGCGTCTACATCCTGGACGTGGGCGACGGCCGGTGGGGCGGCCTGCCCACCGCGCCGGTCGAGGTGAGCAGCTTCGCGTACGAGGAGGGCAACACGCACGTCGCCTTCCCCTACACCAACGCGGACGGGCACACCTACCTCTTCGTGGGCGACGAGATCTTCGACTGCGAGGACTGCATCTCGCGCAACGGCGTTCCGGGAGACGGGTCGCGCGGCTTCATTCATGTGCTCGACATGGCGGACCCCGAGAACCTGCGAGAGGTGGCGCGCTACGAGGTCCCCGAGGCGGGCGCGCACAATCTCTGGATCGAGGACGACAGGATGTACGTGGCCTACTACCAGGCCGGGCTGAGGGTCGTGGATGTTTCGGGCGAACTCAGGGGCGACCTGTACAGACAGGGACGCGAGATCGCGTGGTTCCCCACCGGGACGCCGGACGGGCACGTCGCCAACTCGCCGATGGCGTGGGGGCCGCAGCCGTACAAGGGCCACGTCTTCGTGTCGGACCTGAACTCGGGGTTGTGGGTGCTGCGGGTGGTGCCGAAGAGGAAGGTGCCCGTGTCGTGAGAGGATTCCTGGCGGGCACGCTGCTGGGCCTGACGCTCGCCGTCCTCCCCCAGGTTGCGCGGGCCCAGTCCACCGTCTACCGCGTCTACGTCGCCAACGAGTCCTCCGACCTGATCAACCGGGTGGCCTTCACGCCGGGCGAGGGTGCAGTGGTCGAAAAAGAGATCGCCGTCGGAGTCATGCCCGGCGACAACGACGGCGCGCACGGACTCAGCGTTTCGCCCGACGGCCGCTACTGGTACGTGACCATCGCCCACGGCACCCCCTACGGCTACGTGTGGAAGTTCCGCGCGGGCCCCGACACGCTGGTCGCGCGCACGCGGCTCGGTCTCTTCCCCGCCACGATGGGGATCACGCCCGACGGGCAGTTCATGCTGACGGCCAACTTCAACCTGCACGGCGACATGGTCCCTTCGGACATCTCCGTCGTCTACACGCCCGAAATGGTGGAGATCACCAAGGTGCGGACCTGCCTCATGCCGCACGGCAGCCGGGTTCGGCCCGACGGCGTGAAGCAGTATTCGGCGTGCATGCACTCGGATCAGCTCGTCGAGATCGACGTGGGCACCTTCGAGGTGACCGGCCGTTTCGGGGTTGCGCCGGGACACGAGCGACCGATGGCGGCGCACGGGGAAATGGAGGGCCACGGCGGCATGGGTGACCGGGTGTGCAGCCCGACCTGGGTCGAGCCCGGGCTGGGCACGCGCGCCAACCTGGTGGTGTACGTGGCGTGCAACAGGAACCAGGAGATCCTCGAGGTCGATACGGAGCGGTGGGAGGTGTCGCGCAGGCTCGCCACCGGAAAGGGGCCCTACAACCTGGAGGTGACGGGGGACGGCGGGCGGCTGTTGGCGACGCTGAAGGGCGAGCAGGCGGTGGCCGTCTTCGACCTGGAGAGCGGCCGGGAGATCGGGCGTGTGGCGACGTCGCGGCCGGTCACGCATGGGGTGGTGGCCAGCCCGGACGGCCGCTACGCCTTCGTGACGAACGAATCGGTGGGGTCGGTGCGCGGCACCCTGGACGTGATCGACCTGGAGACGCTCGAGGTCGTGGCCACGGTGGAGCTGGGCCACCAGAGCGGCGGCATCGACTTCTGGCCGGGTCCGCCCGCTCCCGGCGGGGTTCGTTGAGGGGCCGCGACGGACGACTCCGGTGGGCGAGGCGGCGGATGCTGCGCCGCCACATCAAGGCGCGCGGGATCTCCGACCCGAGGGTGCTCGAAGCCATGGCGGCCGTGCCGCGGGAGGCCTTCGTCGAGCCCGGCCTGACCCGCCGCGCGTATGCCGACGGACCGCTCCCGATCGGGGAGGGGCAGACGATCTCGCAACCGTACGTGGTGGCGTGGATGGTGGAGGCGGCGGAGGTGGTCGTGGGGAACCGGGTGCTCGAGGTGGGAACCGGGTCCGGATACTCCGCCGCCGTGCTCGGCCGACTGGCGGAGACGGTCTACACCGTCGAACGACGCGCGGTGCTGGCGAAGGCGGCGGCGGCGAGATTGAGCGAACTGGGCTGCGACAACGTGAGCGTGCGGCACGGCGATGGGAACGAGGGCTGGAGCGAGCATGCTCCGTACGACGCTATCCTGGTCACGGCCGCGGGTCCCGGCGTGCCGGGGGCGCTGAGGGAGCAGTTGCGCACTGGGGGCCGCCTGGTGATGCCGATCGGTGGGCGGTGGGCGACGCAGCGGCTCGTGCGGGAGCGGTGCGGTGAGGCGGGTCAGTTCACCCGCGAAGAACTCGGCGCGGTCCGTTTCGTGCCCCTGGTCGACGAGGTTTGCTGAGCCGGGTTTTTCGATCAGATCAGCGCCTGCACGAGCCGGACCACCAGCTGGAAGCCCAGCAGGATCATCGGCAGGACGAGGGTCAGCCCGACCGAAAAGATCAATCCGGCGCGAAACAGATGCGGCCCGATCGGCAGGACCTCGCGGCCCCACAGCTTGTGGGCCAGGCTCTCGACGATCGGTCCCAGGGTATAGCATGCGTTGGCCGCCAACAGAACGGGAATCACCGGAGTCAGCATGAACCCCGGCGACACGGGGTTGCCCAGCAGGAGAAACCCCAGCCAGAGGCCGGCCAGGGAAACCGCGCCTCCCGCCGAAATGATCGCGTTGTAGGCCAGCCGTCTCCGCTCCCACCACTTGAAAATGGCGCCCACGGTGCGCCGGGCGGGTTTCGGATAGAGGAAATCCGCGAGCGCCCGCCCGGGCCGCGGATTCTCGATGTCGGATTCGAGGATGGCAGGATCGGAAGCGGACATTGCGGCTCCGTGTATCATTGGCGCTTGTCGCGGGTCCTGGTTGGGGCGTGTCACGGCACCCGGCGGGCCCGGAGAATACCGGCGGTGCGACCACCGGCAGCGGGATACCCGTGAGACGCGCGGAGGCCCGGTTTGGTTGTCCTTCGTGCTGGCCTCATCGGACGCGCGCGACATACCTTCCCGAATGACCCTCCAGCAGCTTCTCCTCGAAGAGATGACCTGGCCCGAGGTGGAGCGGTCCATCGCGCGCGGCTTCACGTCGGTCGTGGTGGCCGCCGGGGCGGTCGAGCAGCACGGGCCGCACCTCCCGCTTCTGGTGGACGCGGCCCGGGGGGACAGGTTGGCGCTCGAGGTCGCGAGACGGCTCGGCGGGACCGTCGTGGCGCCGACGATCCGGGTCGGCTGCTCCGAGCATCACATGGCCTTCGCGGGCACACTCTCGCTCCGGCGTTCCACGCTCAAGGCCGTCTGCACCGACTACGCCGTGAGCCTGGCGCGCCACGGTTTCCGCACGGTGTACTTCATCCCGTCCCACGGAGGCAACTTCGAGCCGCTGGCCGCGATGCTCGATGAGTTGCGGGCCGCGGTCGCGCCGGGGTGCGAGGTGCGCGCCTACACCGATCTGCACGGGTTCGTGGCGCTCTGGAAGGAGGCGGTGGCCGAAGTGGCGCCGGATGTGGTGGGGCGGGTAGGGGGACACGCCGACATCGCGGAGAGCTCGGAGATGCTGTGCATTCGGCCAGACCTGGTCCAGGACGATCTCGCCGCGCCCGGCTACGTGGCCGGTTTCGACGAGACGGTGGCAAGGCGCATTTTCCGGGACGGCTTCCGCGCCGTCACCCCCAACGGGGTGCTGGGAGACGCCCGGGGAATGAGCCGCGAGATCGGCGAGCGCTGTATCGCCCGGGCCGCGGCGGGCGTCGCGGCCGCCCTGCGATCCGCACCGTGAAGCCGGTGGGCCCCATCGGCGTGGAGACGATCCGGGCCGCCCGCTCGCGCATCGCCGACTCGGCCATACGGTCGCCGCTCCTGCCGCTGGACGTTCCCGGCGCCCCGGCCGAGGTCTGGGTCAAGCTGGAGTGCCTGCAGCCCATCGGCTCCTTCAAGCTCCGTGGCGCGACCAACGCCCTGGCGCTCGCGGATCCAGCCGTGATCGCGCGCGGCGTCTACACGGGAAGCGCGGGCAACATGGCGCAGGGACTGGCGCTGGCGGCCCGCCGACTGGGGGTTCCCTGCCGTGTGGTCGTGCCGGACACGGCGCCCCGGAACAAGCTCGAAGCCATTGCGCGGCTTGGCGCGGCCGCGGTGCCGCTGCCCTTCGACGAGTGGTGGGAGGTGCTGTGCGACCACGGTCACCCGAACGAGGAAGGGCATTTCGTGCATCCGGTGTCCGATCCGGGGGTGATCGCGGGCAACGGCACGGTGGGGCTGGAGATCGTCGAGGAACTGCCGGACGTGAGCGCCATCGTCGTGCCGTACGGGGGCGGGGGGCTGTCGTGCGGGATCGCGGCGGCGGTGGGGGCCGTGCGCCCGGGCGTGCCGGTCTTCGCGGCCGAGATCGAGACCGCGGCGCCCTTCGCGGCGGCGCTGCACGCCGGTTGCCCGGTCCGGATTCGCCACACGCACTCCTTCGTCGACGGCATCGGCTCGACACGCGTTCTCGACGAGATGTGGCCGCTGGCGAGCGTCTCGCTCACGGGTTCGCGCGTGGTCTCGGTGAAGGAGGCGTGCGCGGCGATCCGGATGCTGTTCGAGCGCGGCCGCGTGGTGGCGGAGGGGGCGGGGGGGACCGCGGTCGCGGCCGCGCTGAAGGGGTTGCCGGGGATCGACGAGGGTCCGATCGTGGCCGTCGTCTCCGGGGGCAACATCGACGCGGCGGTGTTGCGGATGATCGTGGAGGGATACGTGCCGTGACGTCTCAGGAGGGAATCGTCCGGGGGCACCTTGAGCACCCCCATGGGCGAAATCCCCGTAGCCGGTTCGCAGACGACCCGCTAGGGCGAAGAACCGAGTTAGTCCGACTCGCCCCCGGGCGCCCCGGACCGTAGGTTGCCCGTCGGACGCAAACCGGTCATTCAGGCTTCCCACCACCCAGAGGTGCACATGTCGGCTCCAAAAGGGATCGAGTTCGAACCCGGTCTTTTCCCGGGTCACCCGCGAGGACTCCCCACGCTCTTCTTCACCGAGATGTGGGAGCGCTTCTCCTACTACGGGATGCGCGCGCTCCTCACGCTGTACCTGACCGGCGTGACGATCGGCACGAACCCGGGGCTCGGATTCGACGTCGTGACCGCGGGTGCCATCTACGGGCTGTACACGAGCTTCGTGTACCTCCTCGCACTGCCCGGCGGCTGGGTGGCGGACCAGCTGTGGGGGCAGCGCAAGGCGGTCTTCGTCGGAGGCTGCATCATCGCGGCGGGACACTTCAGCATGGCGATCCCGACCCAGTTCACGTTTTTCCAGGGATTGGTCCTGATCGTCATCGGCACGGGGCTGCTCAAGCCCAATGTGAGCGCGGTGGTGGCCGACCTCTACCCCGAAGGAGGAGCGCGGCGCGACGCCGGGTTCTCGATTTTCTACATGGGGATCAACATCGGGGCCATGCTCGGGCCGTTCCTGTGCGGCCTGCTGGGGGAAGGGTACAACTGGCACCTGGGGTTCTCGCTGGCCGGGATCGGCATGGTCGCCGGCCTGATCCAGTTCCGGCTCGGCTACCGTAATCTGGGGAACGCCGGGATCCTGCGTACCGACAAGACTCCCGAGGAGGTGGCCCGCACCGGTCGAAACTTCTTCGGTACGTGCACCGCCATCGCCGTCGCCCTGGTCGCATTCGGGCTGCTGGTGTCCAACGGCACGATTCCCGTGGGCCTGGCCGGCATCGCCGAGTACATGACCTACGGGATTCTGGGCATCATGGGAGTCTATTTCCTGTACGTCCTGTTCTGGGGCGGCCACGACTCCGAAGAGCGCAAGAAGGTCGTGGTCATCTTCTGGCTCTTCCTGCTGGCGGCGCTTTTCTGGTCCGGCTTTGAACAGGCGGGGACTTCGCTCAGCCTCTTCGCGCGGGACTTCACGGACCGGATGATCGGAGACTGGGAGTTTCCGGCCAGCTGGTTCGCGTGGGTGAACGCCCTCTTCATCGTCATCCTGGCGCCCGTCTTCGCGTGGTTCTGGGTGTGGCTGGCCAACCGTCAGGCCAACCCGTCCGTGCCGATGAAGTTCGCCCTCGGACTCCTGGGTCTCGCGGCCGGATTCTTCGTGATCGCCTGGGGCGCCGCCAATGCGACGCCGGGCTCTCCGGTGTCGCCGTCCTGGCTCGTCGTCATGTACTTCCTGCACACCGTCGGCGAGTTGGCGCTTTCTCCGGTCGGGCTGTCGGCGATGACCAAGCTGGCCCCGCGCACCCGGGTCGGCCAGATGATGGGCGTCTGGTTCGTCGCGGCCGCGCTCGGGAATCTCATCGCCGGACGCGTGGCCGGGCGGCTCGAGGGTCTCGATCCGTCGCCGCTCTTCATGTCCGTTGCCCTGATCATCGGTGGCGGCGGTCTGGTCGCGGTCGTCGTGAGCCCCTTCATGAAGCGCCTCATGGGAGACGTGAAGTAGATCCCCGGGCGATGCCGACTCCGACTTGGTGCGTACCACGGAATCCGATACCTTGTAACGACCACCCACAGGCCGGCGCAGCGGGCTCGCGCATTCCCGGACCAGGACGGTAACCTTCGTCCATGTCACTATGGAACAAGATCTTCGGCGGGCCCGGAAGGGCCGAGCGGATCGACTACTATGAAGAGGGTCTCCTGCTCGCCCAGGAGGGAAAGTTCCACGAGGCGCTCACTTCGTTGCGGCTGGCGCTGAAGGAGACGCCCGGCGACCCCATCGTCCTCCAGCAGATCGCCATCGCGTACACGCGGATCGGTATGGAAGAGGAGGCCATCAAGACATACCGGCACGTGCTTCACAGGAATCCGGATGCTCCCGGGGCTCACTACGGGCTGGCGTTTCTGCTGCTGCACCGCGAGGCCTCCGACGAGGCGGTCGAGCACCTGGAGGCATTCCTCGCGAATGCCCCGACCGACTCCGAAGCGCAGGACCATGTGAACCATGCGCGCCAGACGCTGGCGGAACTCAAGGGTGGGGCGGAGGAAGCTCCGGAGCCCGACGATACCTGAATCATGAAGACAGACAAGGAAGTTCGGCTCTCGTGGACCGGCTCCGGGCTGGTCTTCGACGGGGGTCCGACCGGAGGACCCCAGCTGGTCGTGGACGGAGACTCGGCCACCGGTCCGTCGCCGATGGACCTGGTCCTTTCCGCCGTGGCCGCCTGCATGGCCATCGACATCAAGGTCATCCTGGAGAAGGGGCGAGTGCCCTTCGACAGCCTGGATGTCACGGCCCGCGGGGGACGCCGCGACGAGCCGCCCCGCCACTACCGCGCCGTCCAGCTGGTGTTTTCCGTCACGGGAGTGCCGCCGGGAAGCCGGTCCAAAGTGGAGCGCGCGGTCGAGCTTTCGCGCGAAAAGTACTGCTCGGTCCTGTTCTCGCTGAGACGGGACCTGGACCTTGATATTGTCATTGAAGGGGGATAAGCGGCCCGTGGACAGAATCCCACCGGCATTCGAGCGGCGATGCATCCGGGTTGGACGCTTCGCCTCACCTCTTTGCTATGTAAAGAAAAGATTACATTATGTCATGTACAGTATACATATCGGCAATCGAGCGCTTCGCTCTGCGTTGCTCCTCGGGCGAATAGCTCTGCTATTCCCCTTTCGTCGCGCCTTGCCAGCCCGACAGAGCACCTGAAGCCAGGATCCCGGCAGGAGATCATGTAAGTTCAACCGGGGCTGCACGATCTGCCGCTCCTGCCGGGACACCGATTCAGACGCGCACGGGTCAGAGATGCGGGAGAGTCGGGGTTTATTGGCGGGAAGTTGTGCGAACCCCAGCCCCGGGTCAAGCTCACGGATTCTTCCCCCATCACGGATTCTTCCCCCCGATCCCCGGTGGCCTTCAGCATGTCCGCCAGATGGCCCGATTCCACAACGGCCCTCATGAGGTCCAAGCGGCTCTGGACGCCCAGCTTCTCTTCAGGGACATTCGGTCGTTCGCGGCGGTCTTTGGTGCCAAGATGGATCCTGCGGGCGATCTCCTCGGCGGGGTAGCCGGTGGCGGTGAGGTGTTAGGTCATCGAGTTCCCGCTCGCTCAGGGAGGCCCAACCACCGGCGAGGGCTCTGCGAGGTGTTTCGTGCCTTCGACAGCAGCCCGACGACATGCGCGGGTAACGTCATCCTTCCGGCGGCCACCATGTCGAGGGCTCCGACCAGATCGGAGCGCGCTCGCCGCTTGCTCAGGCGGGCCCATGGCGCCTGGGGCCATCCGGCGCGATCAATGCCGTTCGTCGGGCGGGATGGTCCCGAGACTCCGACGGGAGCCCGTGCGGACGACCCGGATCTCCACGGTATCCGACGGGGTCAGGCCGTCGAAGTAGCCGTAGACGCCTTCCCCCTCGATGCCGAAGTCGGGCCACGGCTGCGGCAAGGGGAATTCGCTGAACTCCGCGACGAAGTTGGTGTAGTGCCAGCCGATTCCGAA
>JAPPGM010000114.1 GCA_028874995.1 Gemmatimonadota bacterium
CCGCTGCCGGGGTTCGAAGGGGCGGAGTCCCTCGCCAGCTCCGGTGTATGACACGGGGTAGGCGGATCGCCCGAGGGCTAAATCACGGCAGGAAATCTTCTAAAGTCATACAGGACTGTACGATCTGCGTTTCCTGCCGTTGTTTTTCGACAGGTTTCACCGTGCGTCAATAGCGGGAAAATCGCCATGGGTTGGCGGGAATTTGCGGGGCATTGCCGACGGGTTTTCCGGCCGATGCGAGTAAAGACTGCCAAGGGGTCAGGCATTCCGCCCCGCGCCATGACCTGCCGAGAGGGACAACTTACGATTTCTCGCGCTTCACGCGGTAGTCCCGCCGGTCCAAGCACTGATCGTAGAGTTCCCGGTCGATCCTGATCCAGTCGGTCTTGTTGATCCCCCTGCGGTTTCGGGTGGCAGGGCTGTGGAGGAAGGCGCTCGCGATCTTGATCCACCGCCGTTGTTGCCGGGCGATTACGCGAATCTCCTCAGCGACCTCGGAAAGGTCCTGGTCTTGGCTGAAGGCGAGGGCCACGTCGTAGTCGCGGCGGTGGGCGAGGGCGATCACGTCGAGAGCGATCCGCACGTCGATTCCCTTCTCCTCGCCGGTCAGGAACGAGTGTTGCGTGCCGTCGGGCAGGGACACCCGGCGGTTGCGGTAGCGGAGCGGTCTGCTGTAGACGACCACTCCACGCCGCCCCATCGTCCCAAGCTTGTGGGTCCAGAACGAGTGCCACTTGGGATTGTCGCCGACATCGGGGATCCCGGTGTAGAAGCGGACTTGGGCCAGCGTCCATCCCCGCTTCGCGCAGACCTGTTCGGCGAGCGCGGTAACGTCGTAGTTGGGGTAGGTGTAGCCGAACGCCTCGCGGGCGGCGTGGAAGAGATTCTGGCCGTCCACGAAGGCGACTGCGCGCTTGATGGGAGGTTCGCCGTTCACTCGCGGATCCGGAAAAAATAACCCCGCCCGAGGCCTGTCGGCGTGTCGGGCGGGGAGCAAGTATACGGAACGATACTACACCGTGCAGGGCAGCCGTCAACCCCGGCCATGCCGTGGCGTGGACGCTCGCCCGAACCTCTCGACCGAGCAGACCACCGGAAGGCGCAAGAAATCGTGTCACACCTCGTTGCGTCCCCGGCACCCGTTCGGCTATGATTACCCTCCGTGGCCACCATCCTTCCCACCCTCGCGAATCCGCCGCGTCCCTCCCCGGAGATTCCCTCCAGGGGGAACGATCACGAACACCTCCCGCATGTGCTCAAGTTCTCGGGTGGCCGGTCCTCAGCGGCGTTGGCCTTCCTGCTCGCCGAGAGCGGCCTCCTCCGCCCGGAGCGCGGCGATGTGATCCTGTTCGCTAACACTTCGGCCGAACATCCGGCGACCTACGACTTCGCGAGGGAATGCAAGGAACGGCTGGAAGGCGACTTCGGGCTTCCCTTTCTTTGGTTCGAGTTCTGCACGGTGGAGGACGCCAGGAGGGGCGTTTACGTTCGGCGTCCCTCCTACCGACTCGTGACGTCCAGCCCGGTTGAGAGCGACCCGCGCGGGTATCGGTCACGCGGCGAAGTCTTCGAGGAGATGCTCTCGTACCAAGGGATGCTGCCCAATCCTCATTCGCGGTCGTGTACGGCCAAGCTGAAGCTCTATCCGTCCCATCAACTGCTCGCCGAGTGGTTTGGCGTGGGTTGGGGTGCGAGGCATGCTGGTCACCATTCGACGCAGCGCTACGTGACGCCTGATCTGGCCTTGGTTCGGTATCGCAGTGCCGGTGGAACCGCATCCGATGAAGCCTACATACGGAGAATCGAGTGCTTGACTCGCCAACCTTCCTCTCGACCGGCCCAGCGCTGGCAGGACTACACTGCGGGTCGCGTCAGTCGTCCCGTCGGCACACCCCGTCTGGCTCCAATGTGGGGGAGCAACGCGACGCTCCACGTGACGCTCCTTGGACTGCGTGCGGACGAAGAAGGAAGGGTCCGGCGAATCCTAGAACGGTCGCTGTTCGCCGAGGGTGCCGGCAGTCGAAAATGTTCCATTCGCACTCAACCTCCGGGGGAGCGCCCGTGCTTCCCGCTCGTTGATTGGGGGTTTGACGAAGGGGCCGTTCGGCGGTATTGGCGCCGCCGTGGCTTCGATCTTGAGTTGCCCGCCATGGCGGGCAACTGTGTCTTCTGCTTCATGAAGGGAACCAAAGCGATCGGCGTTGGCGCGCGTGAGGCTGATTCTATGCGGGTGCCCGGTGCTCCCTCCGACATCGCGTGGTGGGTGCGGATGGAGCGGAAATACCGACGTGAAGTTCCGGCCCGGAACGGAGGAGGAGTGTCTAGATTCGGCTTCTTCGGTCTTCGCGGGCCGACGTTTGCAGAACTCGCGGCGGCGGGAGGCAACGATGGCGACCGCTACGCCCGTGGTGTCCCGGCCTGCGACTGTACCGATTAACTGGAGAGCGAGCCCCCTGACGAAAATGGACGGAAATCTGATCTTTGGTTCGGCCAACCAGCCCCAGGGTTTCCTGAACCTGGCCATGGCCAAGTGGGATGGGAACCCCGAGCCCATTGTCCGAGAGATGCTACAGAACTGCCTCGACGCCGCAGTCGAAGCCAATCGCACGGCGGGCGAGGTGCATTTCACGATACGGCGAGTCGCGGTTGAGGCGATACCGGGCATCGAGGCGTACCGCGAGCAATTCGAGGGCGCAGTCCGCGAACGGGAGAAGGGCAAACAGGGAGGCGCCGAACGCCGTGTCGTCAAGCGCATTCGGCGAGTCCTCGCGGCACCGGACACCCAAGTCCTGTTGTGCAGGGACAACGGCGTAGGGCTCAACGCCGACCGGATGAAGAGGATCCTCACGGAGGGGAACACCGACAAGAGCGAAGCTGGGGCCGGCGCTTTCGGAATCGGCCACCTGACCGCCTTTGCTGCCTCCGACCTCCGCTTCATCCATTACGCCGGTCGCAGCCGCTCCAACGGTAGCCTTCTGGACGTAGCGAGCGCGCACGCGGTACTGGCCTCCCGAACCGTCAACAGAAACAGTGGTCGAGGCGCCCACGGTTTCTGGCTACTGGGAGACGACCGAACCCTGTTCCACCCGCATCCGTACCCCAACACGGTGCCCGGTCTGCTGCGTTCCGAGATCGAATGCCTGGAGGACACCGGGAGTGTTGTGGGCGTGATCGGATTCAATGGATTCCGCAGCGACGAGAAGCCAGTCGAGGCGATTTCGCGGGTGGCGGCGAAGAACTTCCTCGTTGCGATATGGAACGGAAGCATGGTCGTTCACATCCGCGACGAGACAACCTCGTCCGAACAAACGGTTGATCGCGAAAGGCTGGAAGTGATTCTCGACCGCGAACGCAACCGCAAACGTGCCGAACAGGGAGGCGGGTGGCTCTCCGGTGAGCAGGCCTATCGGGCATGGCAGACCCTGGAGACGGGACGCAAGCTTCGTTTCGAGGAAGACGGCGTGGGCGGCTATTTCCGGTCTTTGAGTGACGGTGCAGGGCCTCGTGCTCGCTCGCGCGTTCAAGTCTTCCGGAACGGCATGTGGATCACGAACGAGGCCGACCGCCTGTTGCCCAGGGACTTCAACGGGTTCAAGCCGTTTGACGCGATCCTGGAGATTGACAGCGGCGCGGTCGGCGATCTGCTTCGCGGGGCCGAGGGCCCCGAGCACCGGGGCCTTGAACGGAGGCGGCTCGGTAGACAGGGTGGCCGCAAACTGCTGGACAAGCTCAAGGAGCTCGCCGCTCGGCTCCGGGAAGAGGCGGGACGGGTGGAGCAATCCGAGGAATTCACTCCCACGGGGTTCGCGATGTTTCGTGGCGATGCCGAGAGGGAAGCGGAGAAGGTGCCCCCCTATCGTCCGAGGCGAAGTCCAGCTGAGGCGTCGGCAGCCGAGCGGGGCGAGGGAGAAGAAAGCACGCCCCAACCGGACACAGATGAAGAGGGCGGGTCGGTCGATCGGGAACCCGGACCCGGGCCAAGGCCAACGAGGCCAAGACGGTTTACTCCGAAGCCCGGAAGGAGCATTCGTGGCCGTTGCTCTGTCCGTGCCATCCCGGACGCGGATGGTCAGCTAAGGGAACTCCGAGTGATGTGGCGGCCCGCGCGCGGGGCTAATAGGCGGTCGAGCGACAATCTGGTGGTCCGGGTCCGGGTTCCGTCCGGATCGGACGAGACCTGCGTTCATCCGATCGGTCCCCGCTGGCTGCGCATCAGCGAGCTTCACTGCAATGGCGAAGTGTCCGATCCGCAGGACGGCGGTTTCGAGGTCGAGCTTCCTCGGGGCGAAGAGCCCTTCACCATCAAATTGGCGGATCGCATTCCGGATGCGAACGCGGTCGAGGTCGATGTCGTCGGTCGCCGCCCGGCGGCAAGCGGGGGCGGCTGACCATGACTCACGTGTCGTTGCCGTTGCTGTTGGAGGACGGGTCCCGTCTCGACTGGCCTGACGCCAGATACGAGCCGAAGGTGCGCGTCGCTCTTGACAGGGCGAGGATCCGGCACTCTATTGCTGGAGCGCCATCTCTCGAGCGGGCCGTCAATGAGGGCCTCGCCAAGTGGGCTGTGGAGATCCGGTGTCCGAAGACTCTGTTGTCACGACTCACACTGGCCGCCGAGCCGCAGCATACCGTGACGTGGCGCCGGGATGAACTGGACGGTGTTTCCTGGATCGTGCCGGGGTTGCTGGCTGTTCGGGAGTTCGACCTTCTGGCTCGGGAACTCGACCCGTTTTGGAAGGATGTTACCCTGCGGGTGCCTCCCGGCTGGTGGTTGGCACGGGGCACCAAGCGCAAGGTCAACACGTTGGCGCAGTCCCTGCTTCGGTTCGTGAGAGATGAGAACCTGGACGATGGTCGAATGCACGTGGAACCCGAGAGCGGAACCGGCCAACTCCGTTTCGTAGCCCATATCGCGCCCGATATCTGGCACGAGACCCAGACCAGCAGAACTCTCCAGGTCGCGGCGTTGATCGGTGCCTGCGGTCACCTGCCCTCCATCTTCGGCAACGGTGGCGAGGAGGAGTACGATGTGGCCGGAGAGATTCGGGATCTCCTGAAAATGGCCAAAGTGCCAGTGTGGACGGAGGAGGGCTACGACCCCGCGCTGGCAGCTACGGTCATCGAGAGATTCTATCGAACGCCCGAAAGCGGCGGCCAAGAGGGTTGACGAAGTGAACCGCCACCTGATCAGACGGGCGGACGCCTCCTTCACCGCATGGCAGAGGGGCATGATCTTCGAGAGGAAGATCCACCGTGTCAAATGGGAAGAGGCACCTGAAGAGATCAGAGCGCCGATTCGGCGGCGGCAAACCGAGCTTATCGAAGCCGTTACGGATGGGCCGACGGAGTTGGTGCGATACCTCCGGTCGCGGTTGAGGCTGGAAAGCGATGAGATAATCGAAGCGCCACCGTTTCCTCGCAAAGAACTCACGCCGGACGAGTACAAGGATCCTCCGGTGGAGTTGGAGGAGGAATTGGGCGCGGCTTGGAAGGACGTTTTGGAACACCGGGCGGCGCTCGCGTCGAGCCCCCTGTTTTGGCTCCTCTGCCACATCGTGTGGATCGCGGATGGTCGGCTCGGCGCCGACGGTGTAGCGCTTGAAGAAGCACTGCTGTCTGGAGCCGAGAAGAGGGAGCGTCGAATCAGGAACTTCCTTCGGCGGACCGGGGGTCTGCCGCGCGTCCGTGGCAACACGTCCGTGTTCTCCGATTGCCGGTTGGCGCGAGCTTGGTGGCGCTTCCACTTGGCCGATGAGGTGAACCGGACCACGGAGGGTCGCATCGAGACGGGGGCGGCACACTGGCTCTTCCACCTCCATCGCCCGAGTTGGGAGACGTTGGTCACGCTGTCCCTGAAGAGGGTGACGACCATCAACCAACCGAGTGCCCGCGCGGCCATCGCGTATCACCTTGGGGAAAAGGTCCGAACCAACGGTCGGTTCAACCAGAAGGATGTTGAGGCGATCGCGACGGGGCTGGCTCGCGTATCGTTGCGCCGCTCGCTGGATCACACGCCGTTGGACGAGCTGTATGAAATGGCGGTTAGCCCTTGACGGAGGCTCCAAGTCTCTGTGGAATGGCCAGTTCGCGGTGGCATGGAGGCTGGCGGCGGCGTCCAAACAGCCCGCGGACCGTCCGGACAAATCGGGCGAAGGCCCCGGGCTCAGAACGTGTCTGTCACCGGTCATAACCCCATGGCACTAGGGCCGATTCCGGAGTACATGCAGGCACCGGCGATCAACCAAACGGACATCGTGCGCACGAGCCAGTGCGCGGGCATCACGGGTGAAGCCTCCGGCGTTGGTCACCACCATCGGCTGCACCTCACCCACCAGATCATATCGACCAATTGAACCAAGGACTTCACGTACCGCGCCGACGCCGCATTTCCGATCCGGTGCCAAGTGCTTGCACTGCACGACTATCGTGTGCGGCTTACCACCACCCCGGTGGATCGCCAGCCCATCCGCACCGCGGTCGCCACTTCTCGGAGTACGCCGCGTCTCGTAGCCAGCCTTAGCGAGTCGCCCGAGCACCCAATCTTCGAATGCGGTGGGTTCTAGCAGGTCGATATTGACCCGGCTCTCCGGTTGTTCGCCTGCCGTTGCGGTCGATCTCGCCCTTGTCGCGCTCCGAGCCTCCGTCACCGTGTTTCGATACAATTCGTCCACCTCTGTCGCGGTGGCGGCGGGCGGCGCGAGTACCCGGCGGTTCATTTCGCGCTTCCGTTTCAGCAGGCTGTCGAGCCTCAGGTCGAAGCTGTAGTCGCCGAACCGGGGATGTCTCGCCAGAGGAAGGTAGACATGGACGGCCATACGCTGTCCGATACGGAAGGCCCGGTCAGTGCACTGATCCTCCACGGCCGGGTTCCACCATCTGGAAAGATGGATGACGTGATTGGCTGCTGTCAGCGTCAGTCCGACGCCGCCTGCCCGGGGAGAAAGGATCATCACGTCGAAGCCCGGTCGCGTCTGGAAGGCGTCCACACGGGCTTTTCGCGCGCGACCGGAGACGGCTCCGTTGATGACGAGAACATCGTCTCGTAGCTGGAACCGTCGCCGGAGGGCTCCGATCAGGAAGTTCTGCATTTCGCGTGATTCGACGAAGAGCAGGGCCTTCTCCCCGCTACCAGCGATTCCCCTTAGGATCGCGAATGTCTCGGACAGTCGAGCGGATGCCTGGATGTAGGAGTCGAGATCCAGAGCGTCGGGAGTGAACGGGTGGAGCGAGATGCTGCGCAGGCTATGAAGCGCCTGCAGAATGCCGGATCCGTGTCCGCCCAACACGGCCTTCTCATATTCCTTAGCTTGGAGCCGAGGCATCACGACCACGCGGCGGTGTAACGTCTTCTCGGGTAGGTCAGGAAGGCGATCCTCCTTGAGTCGGCGCAGCATCAGTGCGGGGGCCTTGGGGGCTGGAGTTTCCGCGGAAACTGTGGGTGTCGTGAGTGCTCGGTGCAACTGCTCCATTTGCGACGTTCCGCCGTTTGCTCGTTCGTATTTGGCGCTGAAGTCCTTCAAGGCTCCGAAACTCCCCGGTTCGGCGCGGTCGAGAATCGACCAGATATCCGCCGGGCGGTTCTCCACCGGCGTTCCGGTCATGAGCAGCGCGAAGTCAACGTTGAGCGCCAATACTGCCTCCGTCACACGCACACCCGGGTTCTTGATCTTCTGCGCTTCGTCAAAGACGCCCGCGCGCCAGCGAACGCGGGCAAAGCTGTGCTGATGGTCGCGCAGGGTCTCATAGGTGGTCAGAACCCAGTTCGCCTTCTTGAGGACTCCGATATCGAGCATCGGGCGGCCCGCGGCCAGCTCATGCCGTGCCCCGCTCGGTGCGTGTGTGCGCAGCTGTCGTAGAGACCGTCCATGGGCTTCGAGCGCCGAACCCAGCCCAAGCCTTGCCAAATGCTTGTCGTGCTCGTCCCTCCAGTTCCGAAGCAGGCCCACCGGGGCCACGACGAGCAGGGGACAGGCCTCTAATCCTTTATCCGAGGCGTGGGTTTGTTGGAGCCAAGAGAGAAACGCCAGCGCCGAGAGTGTTTTTCCGAGTCCCATGTCGTCGGCGAGCAGAGCCCCCCAGCTACCCCCGTTCCAGTGCCGTTGGAGCCAGATCAGGGCTTCTTCTTGGTGCGTCAGGAGCGAGGTGCGGAGTAAGGGTGTAATGGAGTCGTTTCCGAGTCGACCTTTCTTAGCTGGTCGATGAAACCGTGTAGCTTCAAGATTGTCGATAACTAGGAGAACCCGGTCAGGATCAGGCTTGGGTCCTGGCGTGGGTTCATCGGGCTCCGGTGGTTGAACCATCGGAATCGCCCGTATCAGTTCCTCAAGGGCTGCAATGGCGTTCGGGTCGGCTGGCACATCGACGCCGTCTCGTATATGCACCGTTGGATCGCCCCGCTCCACCGCCCTCGTGATGCGATTAAGGAGGTCCGGCAGTTCGTCGGCGCTGAGTCGCACGATCCGGTCGCCGATGCGCACTCCTAGCGCTTCGGGAGGCAGCCACGGCTCCGTCGCCAGCTTGATCCACGGCAGGATCTTCCTCGTCCAGATGCCGACTCCTTCGACGCGCTCGCTGAGACCGTCGTCGTTGAAAACGCGGTCCAAGGCATCCACTGTGCCGCGGAGGTCGTCGGCAGCACTGCCATGCGCGTCCTCAAGCGCGGAACGAATGCGTGCCGAAGCGTTCATCAGAAAATCGCGGCGCTCGGCAGCGTTTCCCGCCTGAGCGCGCCGGACAACCCGCAAGGCCCTTTCGACATCGGGAGTCAATACGACGTACCAGCCGCCTCCGACCGGGTAACGGTGCTTTACTCGGCTCAGTCCGCGAAAGTAGCGGGCGAAATCCCGTTGGCGGGCGGGCAGCAAGACTGCTGCGAACCCCGCCTCCGCCTCGCCCGCTTCCGTCTCGCGCGTCTCGCGTCTGCCGACAACAGGGTCGAAGTCCGGTTCTCCGTCCTCATTGAGAAACGGGTTCAGCTCGAAGCTTGATGCGACCTCGATCCGGATGGAGCGTAGGTGTTCGTCGTTCACAACCACGTCGGCGGGCAGCATGTCGGCGATGCGGCCCCACCGCAGCATTCGAGACTCGATGCCCGCGTCGTCGGATTGGTTGAACCGGTCGGTGAGTTCCGCGATAGTGTAGAGCGGATCGAGCAGGACGTACCGCTTGCCGCCTGAACGCAACCAAGCGCCTTCGCGCTGAACGCCCGGCACCCGCCGCCCGTGCCGCAGAAAGCCGTACTTGATAGCAAAGTCGGCGTCTGGAACGGAACCGCTCGCCGTGATTTCGAGCGTGAACGGGGCGGCGTCTGGAAGGCCCGTGCAACGTAGTTCGCTCCCGCTCATTGCAGCCACGCTCGGCCACGGAACCATCAACGTGTGCTCTCCCTCTTCCATCGCGCTGCCGTCGTCGCGTAACCGAATCAGCACTCCGCCGCCGACCATTCCGCCCGAGCGGAAAGTCCAGTCACTCACGGGGACCGGAGCGTCGCCGCCCATCCGGAAGCGGAGCCCGTCGGGAGCCAGTTCAAAGATCAGACCGCCTACCAATTCACTTCTCCGTTCGCACCTTTCTTCTTCGGTGATGCCACTCACTTCACTAGTATCGCCGGTGATACCCTCCGCCAAATCCCCTCAAGTGAGGAGGGAAATAGCGCCGCCGGGCCAACCTGATTCCCGTGTTCTCGCGGAGCCATCGAGCGGTGGCATCCTGCCAGCGGCCTGTCGGGCTGCCATCGTGTCTTTGCGAGTGTGCTCCGGCGACGTGCTCGTACGGGAATGGTCGCCGCGTCTCATACGCGGAATACCGCAGCTTGTACATGACGGGGGCGCCGGGAACTCCGTCCAGCCAGAGGTGGCATGAACCGCTGTGGCTCCATTCGGCGATTGTGACCCCTGGGAGGCGCATCAGCAGTACTGACTGATCGGACTGAGCCCTGCGGAGTTCCGCCGTCGTGGCTTCCACCTCGGGCTCGCTACCGATGCCTCGGAGCATCGCCTTGGCCCTCGGCCCCAGCGCGAACCAGATGTCGTCGATCAGGTCTTCGTCCAGGAATGCCCGCCAGAATGCCTCACGGTAGCGCCAGTGACGGTCGTATGCCGATTCCTTGACAAGCCTGAAGAATTGCTCCAAGCCTTCCTTGACGAGCCACTTGATCACAACCCGTTTTGTGTCGTCTGGCACACCACCCCACCGGTGACTTCCGGATGGTAGGCGAGGATCGCCGAAATGAAGTAGGAAAAACGACTGAAGCGCCTGCTTGGTCTCAGCCTGGGGAGATTGGCCGATGAAAGGATCGAGCAGGGCTTGTGCGACCTTCGCCCGCATGGATCGGTCGCCAAAGCGCAGTCTGCCTTCGCACACCAGAAGCTCCAACAGCCGTTGAAGGCGCAGGAACGACAGGTCTCCCTCCGTCAGCCGACTCGAACATTCAGGCAGAAGGGAGCGTACGCCCGACCTCAGAAAGCCGCACCGGGACAACCCGGCGTCGAGACCTGCATCGGTCACAATGTCGTGGGGAGGCGATGTTCTGGAGAGCAGGTTGGATGCGAACCGTCCACCGCCATCGTCTTCGATAAGCCCGTAGTCGGAGCAGCGCTGCTTCCATTTGCTCAGCGAAGGGACAGGTGTCGGACGCGCGCGCGCGACCTCATCGTGCAGCAGCCGTTGCAGGTCGCTGAAACTGGCCAAGTCGGTTGGGTACACGCGAAGAAACTCGTGAAGCAGGGCCAGCGCTGACCGGGTTCTGCGACCGTCGAGGAGCCACGCACGGTATTCCTCGATCACGCGAGGATCAGCGCCCAGCCAACTCGCCGGGTCGTTACCTGGTGGATAGAAGAGAATCCAAGGAAGCTGCCTCATGTCCCGCGGGGAGATCCCCGAAAGAGAGTGACGAGTCTGCCACTCGCCCCGGATCCGACTGTGCAACAGTCTTAGATCGAAGGGTGCGGGGCGTCGCGGCGTCAAATCCCCCAGGAGGCGGTTCACGCGATTCGCAGCGTCGCGAGCCGCATACGGTCCGAACTCGGCGTGAAGTTTGGGGAAACCCATCCATTGCGTCACGCTCGTCTTGAGGGACCTGCGCGTCATGGTTGCCGCTCCCCGATGCGTTCGCGAATTTCGGCCTCGACTGCGGATTCCTGTGCACGTGACAGCCCTGCGGGTGGCTCCAACAAGAACCGAAGGTCTATGCGGCGGTTGGTCGCGCGGCGCTCTGGATCTAGGATTGCGGGACGAGTATCGCCGTAGCCGCTCGTGCTCAGTACGGGGTGGCCGGAGCTGTTTGCCAGACGTTCCACACCGGGTTCACATGCGGCGATCATCCGGTGCACGGTCGCGGCTCGCATTGACGAGAGTTCGATGTTGTCCCGGTAGCGACTGCCCGCTGCCACGGGAACATCGTCCGTGTGGCCCTCGATGAGCAGGGTTTCGAGGAGCCAGGCGTACTCCCGATTCAGGGGCTGACAGTCGTAGGGCGCGCGGCTGCCGGCGGACTGACAGTACGGGGGACGGGAAGGTTCGCCGACGATAGCCGTATCGCGATCATCCGCTTGGGCTGGCTCAATCGGTGAGGGTGGGACGTAGCACGGCACGACTTCAGCGATGGCTCTCGCGACGATTCCTACGTTCCCCTCATGCTCGGCAACCGGTGTCTCACTCCCTAGTGGGAAGTTGATGGCGTTTTCGGCCAACCGCAGGATGCCCTGGCGGCGGAGCACCTGCACCCGCATTCCAGAGTTTTCGAGCCGTGTGGCGATCTGTGTGAGGATGCTGTCGCGTACCTCGTCGGCCGCCCTCAACTGGAAAGTGACTTGGGCCTGCTCCTCGGTGGCGGAGGCCAGCCGGTAGGCGAAGATGGCGAGCATGACGATGAACACGAAGATAAAGGCCGACACCAGATCGCTGACGCTGGCGAGGTAGCCCTGTCCGTCCGCCCCGGCTTCAGTTCTTCCTCGAAGGCCTACTCCGTTCGCCATCAGGCACTTCCTCGTCGGTGGTTGGTCAGATCCTCGATCGACTGATCAAGCTCGTGAATCGCCGCCGCCAGGTGCTGCACGGTCGTCGCAGTCTTGTCGTCGAGTTCGTTAGCGAACCTCTTGACCTGCTCGCAGTATCGGGACAATCCGCCGTCGATCTGCCGGAAGATGTCGGCAAGCGACTCGTCGATGCCCTCGAACCGTTCCCGGTAGTCGTCCCAAGCTTGGGCGACGGCTTCCTCATGCCGCCCAAGCTTGTCGACCGCTTCGTCTATGAGTGACACCAAACCGGTTACCTCGGTGAGCGTCCGACCGGTTCGCTCTGTGGACTCCCGTATATCGCGGGCGGCTCTACCGACCGGCGCCGCAAGATCGGAGATGCTCTCGTGCGCCCCCTCGATCGTTCCGCGGAGTTGGTTGAGTTGCTCCACGAACATCGCCGCTTTGTCGAGCACCTCTCGGTTCCGCCGAGAGGCTTCAGACAGGTGCTCGGCCGCATCTTCAAGGGCTTTCGTCGATCCGGCAATTCGGGACGCTGCTTCGACTCCGGTCTCGGCAAGGCCCTCTGTCGCGGACACAACAGTGTCGCGCAGTTTCTTCGCGGCCGAGTCGCTCGAATCCGTCATGCTCGCCGCGACCCTCCGGGACGCGTTCTCCAGGTCGCTGGTGACAGCCGTGAGTGATTGCTTCAGTGCGTCGGTCATGGCAGCAGCGCCGTCGTTCATGGATGCCGTGACCCTCCGAACGACCAAATCCAAGGCCTCCCGAACGCCACGTTGCGAGGCGGCCATCCGGTTCGAGGATGCTTCCAGCGTGTCATTCAGGGCTGCCACGACCTCGGCCATCTTGTCGAACTGCGATCCGGTTCGGTCCCGCATGGCTTCCGTGAACCGCGAGAGGGCACCCTCAATCATCCCCCCGGCGTCGGTCGCCCGGTCTTTGCGTAGTTCGTCCATCTTCTTGGCGAGATGTCCGAGTTGCGGTGAGAGGCCATCGGCGATCTTCGTCGACAATGCGGGAAGCTCGTCGCGCTGGGATACAGCGCCCTGCGGCCAATCAAGCGCCCTTTCCAAGGCGAACACCAAGTCGGTGTTGAACCGCTTGATTCCTTTCGCCACGTCGCGCAACAGCTTCTGCTGCTCGACTGCGGTCTTCTCGCTCGTGATCCTCACGAGACAGGACTCAAGTCGGTTCACCCACGCGTCGATCTCGCCGGCCAGTCGGTGGGACGCGTACCGACTGATCAGTAAGAACGCGATGGAGAGTCCGATACCGAAGATGGATGTGAGGAACGCCAGCGATGCTCCACCAAGAAGCTGTTGCAGGGATGCCGTAATCTCGTCAGGAGTGCCGGAGGATAGACCCGAATGCGCCTCCCCAACCCCCGCCGCTAAGCCAATGAAAGTGCCTAGGATGCCAACGCCGGTCAGCAGGTTCGGCATGGCTTGGGAGAGTCCGAAGACGGCACCTGCCGGTGCGACCGTGGAGCTGTTGAGGTAGATGGACGCCGTGTGAGGACTCTGGATCCAGGATTCGGAGCCGTCATCCGAGGGGATCAGAGTCGACGAGAATTGCCGCCACGCCGTGCCGAGGTCTTTTTCCATCGTGGATTGATACTCGTCGTACATGTGGAAAAACTGCCGTGGCCGATCACCGTCGTGGGGCAAGGCATCGCGCGACCTGCGAAGAATTTTGCCAAGGGTGGCGACGACCCAGAGCAACCGAACAAGCACGACGAGGAAGAACACGAGGATCCCAATGCAGTACCAAAGGACGAACGGGTCCCTGAACAGGGAGTCGATCAGGAAGTCGAAGCTCATTGCGTAGCGACGGGCCGTTCCATCGGGCGTTTTGAGTCAGCAGTCCGTGGAGGAATCCGCGCGTGCGTCGGAGCAGGGAGGTAGCTGCTTTCTCGGAACTCGTCCCGGCTGTCGCCGTGAGTGCGGTTGAGGACCTCGCCTGATGTCGGCCTGCCACCGAGGTCGAGGCTGGTGTGTCCGGTCATTGCGGTGTCAACTCGCGAGTAGGTAGGCATTCGGGGAACCGGTCGAAGGAACGCAGCAACCGTCCGGCCCACCGATAGCCCCATCCGACAGGTTCCCGCATCTCTGGCCACCCTAACTCCGCACGGGCATCGCCGAAAGAGTTGCGTCCGGGTCTACGAAAGGCAGGGAAAGGGGCGGCCACCAGCGGTCGATCTGCCCGATGGACCGTGCCGGAAGCCTGGGGACACCGCCTCCTGCCCGTTGTCGGCACCACGGAAGAAAGGCTCCTCAATGTAGCTTGGAATGGTGACCCAGCAACCCCCATGGTCAGTTCCCAAACGGAGGAGCGGCAAGCGATGATCGCCCACCTGAAGGAACGCGCGAAGGCGCTGGCGCCCTTCGGCTGGAAGGGACGCCGCGCAGAATGGATCGCGCTCGCCTGCTGCCACGGCGGCGTGTTCACGCGGGTACAGTGGACGAGCTTCCTCGGGTGCCACCACGAAAAGGTGGGCCGCGCCGTCCGC
>JAPPGM010000015.1:0-627 GCA_028874995.1 Gemmatimonadota bacterium
GCCGCGCCCGCCCAGGTGAGCGCCGCGAGGGTCTCGCGGGGGGTGCGGCCGTCGTCGGCGATCTCGTCGGGGTACTCGTAGCGGAGTTCGGCGAGCGAGAAACGGCAGCGTTCGGCGACCGCGACGGTGTTGGCGAGGGCGTCGGGGTGGTCGCGGAAGAGGTGGGCGAGCCGGGTGGGGGACTTGAGGTGCCGCTCGGCATTGGCGGCCAGGCGCCAGCCGGCGTTGTCGATGGTGCAGTGTTCGCGGATGCAGGTGAGCGTGTCGTGGAGGCGGCGGCGCGACGGGTCGTGCTGGTGGATGTCGCCGGTGGCGACGAGGGGGATGTTGTGGGTTGCGGCGAGGGTGGCGAGGTGCGCGAGGCGGCGGTTGTCGTCGCCGCGATGGTAGTGGGTGGCGGCGAGGTGGAGGGGGGCACGGAGGTGGTCGCGGTACCAGGCGAGGTGGTCGGCGAAGCGGGCGTCGGGGGTGGTGGGCGGAATCGCGACGAAGAGATGGCCGTTTGGGTCGGTGGCCGCGGTGACATCCTCCCGGGTGAGGTGACATTCGCCCTTGGGCGCGCGCCGGCGTCCGGTGGTGATGAGGCGGGAGAGGCGGCCGTAGCCGTGCCGGGTGGTGGGGAGGCAG
>JAPPGM010000015.1:637-9286 GCA_028874995.1 Gemmatimonadota bacterium
CGCCCCGCAGGAAGGAGAAGTTGCTGGTGACCTGGAGTTCGGCGTAGGAGGGGGCGGTGGGCCGGTGTCGTGGAGTTGGTTCAGAAGACATGGCCCCTGTACGATACCGAATATAAACCGAAATATCAAGCTAAACGAATCGCACTGTAAAGAGAAGTTTACAAAATGTAATGCTGGCTATACCATTGTGTCCGCTGGTAATGGCCGCGCGGCACCAGATCGGTGGCGAATGCCGAATCGCGGTGGCGGTCAGCGCAAGACCAACTCCCCCACGTCATACCAGTTGATCGCGTTGTCCGGAAGAACGTCGGAACCGTCCGGCCCCGTAGCGCGTTCCACCAGGACCACCAGGGTCGACCCGGCCAGGTCGAAGCCCTTCATGTGGTCCTCGACCTTCACGGAGCCGACGAACGTGGCGTCGCTGGCCGAAAAGACATCCAGGTAGGAGAACTCGTCGTGGTCCCGCTGGGTGGCGATCCACAGCCGGCCGGCAGCGTCGAAGCGCCCGATTTCCCCTGCCATGTGGTACGCCTTGGGCGAATCCCGGTAGGATTCGAGCCATTCGGGACGCACGGCCGGTCCGCGGGGACGGCGGGCCAGGGCGCCGAGCTGTTCCGCCCGCCGGGCAACTTCTTTCTCGCCGGGGAGTTCGTCGAAGTACGCGGGCGACTGGACGACGGTCGCTTCGCCATCGGCGGATACGAAGACCAGATGACCCCGGCAGGCAATCAGGACCCATCCGCCCGCGGGATTGGGGAATCCTTCGTACACCCGCTCGCACTCGGTGTCGACGTTCGCAGGGGGGCTTTCCTCCTCACCAAGGACTTCACCTGAGGAGAGGTCGATTTCGAAGGCAAGATACCCCGAACCAGCCGGTTGCCGGGTTTCGCGAGCGGCACTGGACAGTGTGCCAACCATGGCAACGGTCCCGCCAAAGCGTCCGGTCGGCGTCGGAATGAGCGTGGCGCCGGGTATCGGGACGGCAGTTACAAGGGTACCGGTCGGCTGGAAGACCGAGAATCGGTTGGCGCGGTGGTCCACCACTCCAACGGTTCCATCCCTGCCGCCAACAAGGCTGCTCACCGTCTCGAATTCGCCCGGTCCCTCTCCCTCGCGGCCGAAGACGCCGACGACGGAACCGTCACCGTCGACACACCGGACCCTGATTTCGTAAGTCTCGTTGACGCATGCCGTAACCTCACCCGCGAGCAACGCGATGGATCCGGCGATCGGCACCGGCGTGGTTGCAAGGAGCACGGGCTCGATTACGTGAAGGGCAGAGGTCTCCTGGTTGCCGCATCCGCCGGTCACGACAAGGGCGAGTACGCACCACGCCGCGTGGCCGCCGGAACGGAGGCGTTTCCATGCCGTCATTGGAGCGTCCTCTCTGGCAGGAGCCGTTCGTGCAACGCCTGGGCATCAGGCTGGTACGCGGTAGTCGGCCGCACCGCCCGCCCTTGAACATGGTCACATGGGCTGGCATCCGGCTACCTTGGTCGACAGTTCCCCTTACAAAGGACTCCCGCTCATGAAGATCGTCTCCGATTTCGAGGTCACCGGCTGGGACACACTGCCCTACGGCGAAGAGGGCGAAGCCCCCCTCCTCTCGGAAGCACACGTCGTCAAGCGCTACCACGGCGATCTGGATGGCGAGGGCCGTGTGCGGCTGCTGATGTGCCGCGCCAGCGCCGAAGGTCCCCTCGAGAACGCGGGGTATATCGCGTCGGAACAGGTCTCGGGCACGCTCGGTGGGCGCGAGGGGACTTTCGTGCTCCATCACTGGGGGATCGCCGGGGCCGGAGAGGCGCCGCGCACCGCCGGCCATGTGGTGCCGGGGTCGGGGACGGGTGAGTTGGCGGGCCTGTCGGGGACGATGGAGATCCGTGTGGATGCGGAGGGCGGGCATACGCTGGTGCTGGATTACGAAATCGAATAGGGGGCAGGGAAGGCCCGGTCCGCGTGGGCTGACCCAGCCTCCTACGCCGGCGCGATGGAAACCAGCCGGACCACCAGCACGCTTGCCTGCTCCAGGTCGTCGGTCCGCCGGTAGGCCATCAGTCCATCCGGGCCGAATGCCGCCGGAAGTCCGAGGTCTCCCGGAAGCCAGCTGCCCAGGTATCCGCCATCCGCGGTGATCAGGTCGATCGGTCCGTCCCCGCCTCCCGTCGCGTCGCTCCGGACAACCCAGATCCGGCCGTCCCAGTCCGCTCGCAGGCGATCTATCACCGGAATGTGACCCGCAAAGCGACGCTCCTCGACATGGGCGCGGGAGTTTTCCTGGAACCGGGGAAAGTCAACTTCGTTTCTGAACCTGATCCCCATCGCCGCCTGGATCTCCTCCATGGCCTGCGCAAGCCCTCTCTCATCCAGTATCTCCGCGATCAGCCGCTCGCGTTCGGCTTCCATCACTTCTTCCGTCACCGGCCACGGGGCGGCCGGCCGTTCGAGGGTACCGTCGATGGTCCCCTCCGTGGAGATGATGTCGATCCGGTACCCCACAGCTGAATCGGCGACCACGATCCGGCCGTCCGGAAGCGCAGCGTGGCGCAGGGAGGGAACGAAGCTCACGTTGTCCTCGGTCGAGCGCCAGGCGACAAACAGCAGTTCGGATCTCAGAGAGTCGTTCTCAAGCGAAAACCGATAGACCGGCCGCTCGTTGTCACGTGTGTTGCCGCTGGTCATCCAGGGGTCATGAGGCCCGACCAGCTGCAGACCCGCCAGTGTGACCGCGCTGTTGCCCGGGACGGGGCGCGCCAATCGAATGTTCCCCACATGCTCGCCGACTGGATCGAAGGTCACGAGGGCGCGATGGCCAACGTCCAGGACCGCGACCGTGCCGTTCCGGAACACGTACGCACCCCACGGGGTCCGGAATTCGCCGGGGCCATCACCCCTTGCCCCGAAACGCCTGATCATCCGGCCATCGCCATCCCACGACGTGACCTCATGCGCATCGGTGTCCAGCACATGGAGATACCCCGAGGCGTCGAAACCGATGGAGGTGACCCGGCCGAAGAAGTGCTCGTCCTCGTTCAGTCCGATCTCGTAGATGGTATCCAGTTCGAGGGCGACGAACCGGTCGGCGTCCTGAAGACGCCCGGCACCGCCGGAGTCGCCGCAGGCCCACAGCGTGGCCGCGAGGGCGATGGGCGGAAGTACGCGTTTGAACATCCGGGTCTCCGTTGTGTCATCCAATTAGTGTGCTCGGAGGACCTGGGCGGTTGCTAATCAGCCTTTTGGCGCGCTCGCCCTTTGAGGCTCCGGAACAGGATCGCCATACTCCTCGTATCGGTCACTCATCTCGTTCACCCGAAAACCCCATGCAAGAACCAGCGAGACAACGCCCCGCACCCCCCCCCACCCTCCCGAAACAGCCAGTACCGACACCCCACCTCGTCCTCGACCAGGTAGTAGTCACGGCTCGGGGCGTCCTCACGCCACCATTCACACTCAAGCCGCTCGGGCCCTTCGGCCATTCGCAGCTGGTGGAACCGTCCCTGTCGGCGAAACCCTCGCAGTCCGTGGCAGAGGTCGCCGCTTCCGGGATGTGACGTTTCACCCCGAGCCGCCGGAGACGGGTCACAGGACTCCAGGCTGACGACCTCCACCCGCTCCGGCCGCGACAGCAGCCGTAGCGGCCTGCGACGGTCCTCCGGCCAGTCCACCGCGGGCGCGGGTTTTGAGGCTGACTCACGGTGAGCCGCCAGCTCCGGCAGCCAGCTCTGACGCGGCACCGGGCGCCCGATCCTGGCGAAACCGAACCGGTTCCCCAGCCGGTCGAGAAGGTCCGCCAGCTCTTCCTCGTCCCCGGCGCGGTATCGCGCGGGGAGCGTGGCCATGCGACCGGCCTCATCGTTGCTGCGATCTCGCGCTGCGGACATGGCCACACGGTCGCCCTTGTCGCCCTCGTCCTCGTCCCTGCCGCCACTCTCGCCACTCCCGGCCACCCGGCTTCCTTCGGCCCTCCACTCCTCCTGCACCTCCTCAATCGTCTCCACCACATCCGTAGCCAACGTAATCTCATCGATCCCGAAGCCCGGCTCCACCTGCTCCAGCTTCTCGGCGAAGAGTCCCATGAGCGGCTTCTTGCGGCGCAGTGGCCGGCTGGTGCCGATGGTGAGGCTGTGCCGGTCGCCGTCGGCCCGGTGGCAAACGAGGCGCAGCCGCCGCGCGCCCTCGCCGGAGCGGCTCAGCTTCAGGCACAGGTCGTCCAGGAGGCCGTCGACCGCGGCGTGGATGTCCGACGCCGTCGAGATCGGTTCGGCGAAGGCGCGGTGGGTCTCGCGCGGGGGCAGGGGGCGCAGCGGGATGATCGGTTCTTCGGCCTGGCCCAGGGCCTGTTGAAGCCGCCTGACCGGCCCCACGCCGAAGCGCCGGATCAGTTTGACGGAGTCGATGCCGGATAGCGTGCGGATTCTGTCCAACCCGAAGGACTCGAGCCCGGCCGCCACATCGGCGCTCAGCCGCAGTGCGCCCACGGGCAGCTCGGCCAGCGCATCCATGAGACCGGACGGTCCGGTGCCGACGGGCACCACGGCGGGATCGTCGGCGCCGTAGTGGGCCAGGGCCCAGGCGGCGCCCGGAGTGTCGGCCAGCGCCAGCCGCACGGTCAGGCCGAAGTCCTCGAGCGCGGTCCGCAGCGATGCCATCAGCGCCTCCTCGCCGCCGAAGAGATGAGCGCAGCCGGCGATGTCCAGGAAGATCGTGTCCACGCCGTCGGGCATGACGCGGGGGGTGAAACGGTCCGCCCACCGCGCCAGACGCTCAAGGGCGCGGGCGTCGCCAGTGGGGTCGGCGGGGCGGACGACCACTTCGGGCACGATGGCGCGGCCGTCGGCGAGGGGCATGCCGGGCGCGAGGCCGGCCCGGATGGCGCGTGGGTTAGCGGCGGCAATCACCAGCCGGTTCCGGCTCTCACCAGCGGTGACGAAGGGGTGGGTGCGCACCTCGGGGCGGCGGCGGACCAGTCTTTCGGTGGGCCACCACGGCAGCCGCAAGGCGATGATGCGGCGGGGGATGCGGGGGGCGGGCGGGGGCGGTGCCGCGCGCAGTGGGGCGATTACGGGCTGTAGAGACATGGCCCATGAACGCTAACCGAATAAATACCGAAAACAAGAGGTGTTCACGCCTCCTCCCCTGCCATCGCGGGCGGATTCGCGTTCCAACCCTGACGTTACGTTAGGGTCAAGGAGTGGGAGCGGGTTCCACCTTTCCCGTCCCGCCCCACATCTCGTACGAACCGCAACCCAGACGGATCACCGATGATCGCGACGGGGACCTGGTGGTAGCCACGTTGAAAGCGGTAGGTGGCGAAGTGCTCGTAGGGGATCAACCCACCTCAGTACCGATAGCGATGAGGCCCCGGGCCGGCAGGGCGCGACGCGGGGAAACAGCGTTCAGCGCCCCGGCGGCTCCCTCACCAGGTGATAGCACCCGGCAGCCGCCGACCGGGCCGCGGATTCAACCCGCATCATATCCTCCAAGCGGGTGGATTCGGTGAAGTAGGTGTCATTCAATGTCGCATGCAGGGTCGCGTGGGTCACCGAGTGCGGAAGACCTCCAGGGGGTTGCTCACGACGGTTGATCCAGACTTTCGCCCTGCCGGTATCGCGGTCGCCGTACGTCGTGCTGTAGACGACACCGGCACCGGGGTAGATGTCGTCGGTGCTGTCGAGCCAGAACATGCCGCCCGTGTCCCCCGCCCGCTGAAGCCCATTCGCGGAAGCCGTGAGTATGCCTCGGCACTGGTCGCGTTCGGGAAGCTCTTCTCCGGTGTCACCCGGCGACTCGTATGCGAAATGAAGGAACCCGGTGAACCGGGGCGGTCCGATCTTCGAACCACCGGTCTCGATCGGCGTCACCCTCGCGGACAGCCTGAACCCTGTGCCGAAACCGGGCGTCGACACCATGAATCTGATCTCATCCGGACTCGCGTCCCCTTCGTACGGCTCGAAGACGAGAAACAGTGACGGGTTGCCGGAACAGGCATGACGTCCGGCGTCGCTGTCCCACGAACACTCTACAGCGGTCCCGGATTCCTCCGCATACTTCCCGATTCCCGCCGCTACGGCCGAATCCGCGATTCTGTCCCAGGTCCCGTCCAGGATGCCGATCGTGGAAAGCGCCGGAGCGGGATTGTCCAGGGCAGCCGCGATGTCGGCGATGATCTCCTCGCCGATGGCGCGCTCCCGGTTTCGCGGGACCGGCGGCACCATGCTCCAGCCCGCGACGGCGATCAGCAGCAACAGGGCCAGTTTCGTTCTCATCTGCGGGCGCTCCTTCCGGCCTCCTCCATCTGGCGTGGCGGGTGTGCCTTGCTGCCACATACTTGGACTTCGAGAAGCCCGCCGCAAGAAAACCGCCCCGCGCAAAGGGCCCCTACCTGCAGGTGGGTTTATCCACGAACTCCGAGCCGACGGTAAACAAAGGCGGCCCGCGCCCACATCGAATGAGCGGAAAAGAAGACGAGCACGGAAAGGACGGGGACACCCCACGCCGGGCCCAGCATCCCGAGCAGCATCAGGAGGGTCAGCCTGTCGGCCCGCTTGACCAGGCCGACGTTACACGCAACACCCTCCACTTCCGAGCGGGCCTTGAAGTAGCTGGCGATGTTCGATCCCGACACGGCGAGGACGGCGAGCACCGCCCCGGCGTGGCCAACCGGGTCCGACAGGTAATAGTGGAGGAAGATCCCCAGAAGCAGCACGCTGTCGGCAACCCGGTCCATCGCCGAATCGACGAATCCCCCGAGCTTCGATCCCCCCGGATTCCGTGCCCGAGCCGTGGCCCCGTCCAGCAGGTCGAACATTCCCGACACCGCAATCCCCAACGCCGCCCACCGAAACGCACCGAGCGCGAACCCGACCGCCGCCGCCGCCGCCACGGCCAGACCGAGACCGGACAGAACGTTGGGATGGACGGGAACGAGCTTGCCGACCGGCGCGAGCAGTCGCCGCACGATCGGGCGGAGCAGTGTCGTCAGCATCAGCGCCACCCTTCAGCCCACGACCCGGTGGCGGCGCCCGCCGGCTCGAGGGCCCGATCTGCCAGGATGCGCGATCCGAAGACCCGCTTCTGCTCGACCACCACCGCATAGAGCCGTTCGATCTTGCGGATCATCGCCGCGAGACTGAATTCCGCGACCGCCAGCCTGCGACCCGTCCGCGCCATCGCCGCGCGCAGCTCGCCGTCCTCGCAGACGCGCCTGATGGCCGCACCGATTTCGTGACCCGAGTCGCCCTGGACGGCCCATCCGGTCTCACCATGGACGAGGTACTCGTTGATACCCTTCGACTCACGGGCGATCAGCGGCACCCCGCAGGCCAGCGCTTCGATCCCCACGAGCCCGAACCCCTCCGCGTCGGAGAGGAAGAGCACGCAGTCGCTCGCCCGATACACGTCGGGCATTTCGTCCGGCGTGAAGGTGTCGACCAGCAACGTCACGCGGTCCCTCAGCGCCGAACCGTCGATCCGGCTGCGCACCTCCTCGAAGAACGCCGGCTCGGAGGTGTTCCTGGTGGTCGTGATGGCCAGGTGGACATCCGTGGACGCGAGCAGCGGGCTGGAAAGCGCATCCAGGATCCCCGTGATGCCCTTACGCCTCACCACCCGGCCCGGGGCGAGCAGCAGCGTCTTCGTCCCGCCGGGACAGAGCGCCCGCCGGATCTCGCGAGGGGCGACACCGGGCGAGAAGCGGTTCACGTCGACGCCGTGGCGGATCAGGTGGAGCTTCTCCGGAGGCGCGCCCCGGCGCAGGGCCCAGTCATGGAACCGCCGGCTCGGAGTGAGGGCGGCGTCGTAGGTCCCGCGCTTGAACATGAACTGCCCGAAGGCGAGCTCGACCTCGTAGCAGTTCACCCCCGAAATCCAGCGGCGCTGCTGGGGCATGGGTGTGTTGTGGTCGGTGAACACGATCGCCGGAGGTCCCGGGAGCGTGTCCGCGATCAGCGTCAGGGCGATTCCCGGAAACACGCTCTGCACGTGGATCACATCCGGACGGAGCCTCTTCAGCAGCTGATGGAACGGGATCAGCACGCTCAGGGGCGCCCGGAGCGAGTTGAAGTCCGAAAGCCCCGCGACCCGGGCCACCTCGAACGGATAGTCGTGGTCGTCCCGGTAGTGCGACGGCAGGTCGGAGGTGACGACCACGACCTGGTGGCCCCGGTCGTTCAGGTACTCGCCCAGGTTGTAGGCGTAGGTCTCGCTGCCCCCGATCACGGGGTAGAGCGCCCGGGTGACGATACAGATCTTCATGGTTCCACCTCACTGCTGGGAGTCCCCGTTCGGAAACTTGTAGTACATGAGACGGGACGCGTCGGGCGCCATTCGGCGTACCAGCTCGTCCGCCTCGGAGTGCGCCATGGGAACGAAACGGGAGGCGTAGCGGACGTTCTCTTCCAGCTGCCGAACCGAGTCGCATCCAACCAGCACCGTGGACACCGGCTGACTCAGTGAAAAACGCAGAAACGGCTCCACGGTTTCAAACCAGGCCAGGTCGCCGACCCGTCCCCCCCAGTAGGCGTACATCCCTATGACGCCGATTCCCGCGCCCGCCGCCCGGGGCAGAACGGAGGTGAGGAACGACCGGTAGTGACCCTCGGCCGGATTGACCGGGATCATCACGGTGTCGAAGTCGAAGGTCTCCAGACA
>JAPPGM010000015.1:9296-14469 GCA_028874995.1 Gemmatimonadota bacterium
GGTCTTGCTCGCCAGGAAGATCCCGTCGCGGCGCCCCTCCAGGCCCTCGCCGAGGTGGGCCTCACTATTCGGGTAGAGTCGTGCCGTGTCGAAAAAGGTCACGCCCAGATCGAGTGCGCGCCGCACCATGCGCACGGCGTCGCACCTCCTGTCCGGCTTCGTGAGCAGCCGGTTCCCACCGAGACCCAGGAGGCCTACCGATGCTCCCGTGTACCCCAGGTTGCGCTTCTCGAGTGTTGTGGCCACCGGCATGGATCCCTCCCCGGGCAGGACCTGCTTGCGATTCCGGATCCCCCACGTCACGCATCGGGCTCCGGATCTCCTTGCTACGCGCCGTGGAATACCCGGGCACGGGCAAAAAAGATTCGCGGGCTGCCCGCCGTGTGGTTCCAGGGCCCGTGTCTGAGCCGCCGGCGACCGATGCCGATGTCAGGCCGGGCGGATTCGCCGATGGTGCGTCCCGATGTCTGCCGTTCAGAGGGCCATCACCCCCTTGCCGGCCCGCGGAAAAATCACCTGGGCAGATACTTCTCCGGAATCGGGTGCTCCTCGCTCTCCTGCTGCCAGAAGATCGACACCACCCACCAGCGCGTCCCGTCGTGGAGCAGCTGGAAGGAGTTGATGCCGCGCGCGAACGGTTCGGGATCGGAAGCCAGGCGGCGCGACTCGTAGGTGCTGAAGGCGTGGGCGATCATGCCGTACCGCTCGGTCACGCGGTTGATCTCGACCTCGTGGAAGCCGTTCTCCTCGAGCCAGGCGCCGGCGTTTTCCGCGTACTGGTCTGGGGTGATGATCTGGCGGCCGTACGCGCCGTCGGGGCCGGGGCCGGTCGGGCTCAGGGTGGCACCGGGCGCAAAGAGCGAGCGGAAACGGTCCCAGTCGCGCTTCACGCCGACGTCGCCGGAGATGACCTCGTACACGGCCTTCATGATGGCGTCGATGGACTCGACATCGGCGGGATCGGCGGGGGGTTGCTGGGCGGTGGCGGGGGTGGGCAGCGCGAGAATGGCGGCCGCGAGGAGGGGGAGGAGGGGGGTGGGGTTCATGATCGTGTCGGGGCTCGATTTCTGGGCTGGAAGATACTGTGATATGATAACCTAACCCCGGGCCACAAGGCCGCTCCGGAGCGCCGGGGGTCCGTCGGCGCAAGCTGCGTCTCATCCTCGGGCGCACCGCGTTCTTGCTGCCAACGATCCGGGAGGTTCAGTTTCATGGGGGAATGCCCATGGGCGACATTCCGGAAATCATCGCGGACAGGAACCGAGGGGGGGCGGCAATGGCCGAATCAACGGGTCGGCAGTCTTTTGCGTGGCTCACCTCCATCGCTGTCGGGGCGGGCGTGCTCGCATCCCTCCCCGCGGACGGCTCTGGCCAGGAAGTTGCGTGCGACGCTCGCCTGACGGGTCCTCTGGCGCTGCCGGAGATACGGATCTCGGCGGCGAAAGCCCCGCTCCGAGTCTCACCCGAACCCGATGCCAGGACGGTCGTGTCACTTCCCCCGGACATTGAAGTCGCCCTTCTGGGCCGGATGGACGAGTGGTACGTCGTGGGCTACCGGGACGGCGACCGGAATCGTCGCCTGTACGTGGCCGCCCGGGATGCGGAAGGCCCCGCGGCTGCGAGCCTCGATCCACGGCAGGTCCGGGCGCAGGAGTGGGCGACCGCGCATACGGTGGCCTGCGAGAGAATCGCGGGAGAGAAACGGGCCGTAAGATCACTCGCCGCCGCCGCGGCATTCGCCGGCCTGACGTCCATCATATGGCACAAGTACATCGATGACGACGACCACTACGGGACGGGGTTCGCCGTCTGGTCCGGCATCTCCGTCAGCTCGTTCGTGGGCGCGGTCTACAAGGCCTTCGGACTCCGCAGCGCGCGGAAGGCGTTGCGGGACCTTGGTCCGCCCTCTTTCACCGCGGACGGAAACGACTCGCGGGTCGTCCGGCTGGAGGCCGACCTGCGATTCGATCCGGGCATGAATCGTCTCGCGCTCGTAGCGGCGTGGCGCCTCTGACCGTTCTGGAACGACCTTCGAAATGACAAGTGTGGTTGTCTTTATGTAAAGTATGAATTACAATGCTGCATTGCTGTATTGAACCGGGGGGACTCGCAGTTCGCACTGGTCTACGTTTCGCCCCGCACCCCACTGCCGGTACCCTTGAGAATGGCAACCAAGACCACGAGACGGAAGCTCAGCATCCTCAACGAGATGCCGCCGTTCCCCGAGGGCTGGTATTTCGTCGCCAAACGCGAGGACCTTCTGCGCCGGAAGCTCATAGAGAGGGTCTGGATGGGCCAGGAGATCGTCGCATGGTGCGACGACGAGGGCCGAATCTGCGTGGCGGGCGCGTTTTGCCCACACCTGGGCTCCCACATGGGCCCCACCGTCGGGGGCCTGGTGCGCGACGGCTGCCTCGTCTGTCCCTTTCACGGGTTCCAGTTCGACACGACAGGCCGGTGCGTCGCCACACCCAACGCACCGGCCCCCAAGGCCGCGAAGCTGACGGTCTACGAGACCACGGAGATTCTCGGCATGATCTTCGCTTGGTGGGGGACCAACGGCCGGCCGCCGCAGTGGCACCTGCCGGATGAGCCGTCCGCCGGCAGGAAGTGGAGCAGGCTGCGGTCGACCACCCTGCGGTTCAGGGGTCATCCACAGGAAACGGCGGAGAATTCCGTCGATGTGGAACACCTGGCCTACACGCA
This sequence comes from Gemmatimonadota bacterium, assembly GCA_028874995.1. Taxonomy (GTDB): domain Bacteria; phylum Gemmatimonadota; class Gemmatimonadetes; order Longimicrobiales; family Gaopeijiaceae; genus Bin94. Next base: position 12,003 of record JAPPGM010000015.1, read on the forward strand.
CGGATACCACGATGTCACGCCGACCGGTTCGGTACTGATCGACGGCGCGTACCTCAGAAGCGCCTTCGGCTTCAGGAGCATCCGCAGGATCGCGGGCCTGATCGACATCGTGTCCGATGTCTCGACTGTCGTCCACGTCCATGGACTGGGCTACTCCTTCGTCGAGATCCATGAGAAATCGATCGGGATGCATGCGAGAATGTGGGTGCTCACGACCCCTGTCGACGGCACGCGGATCGCATTGACGCTCGTCACCCAGGTCCGGGAAATTCGCAAGCCGGGGCGGTTCTTCGCGGGCTTGGGGTTCCTGCCGACGCGGTTTCGCCATGGGCTGATGAGTCGCTTCATCCTGTCGGAAGAGAGGCGCTTTGTCCTGCAGGACGTGGTGATCTGGGAACGGAAGCAGTATCGGGCTCCGCCCCGGCTGTCGCGGGCCGACGGACCCATCGGGAAATTCCGGCTCTACTGCCGGCAGTTCTATCCGGAGGCAACGTCACGGATCAGGCCGACCTCGCGTGCCGGCCAAGCAGCCGAGCTTCCGGGTCGCGGAGCAGGTGCGCGAGTTGTCGGCCTGAAGGAGTGAGCCCCTTTTCGCTCGCAAGCCGAAACAGATGGCAGCCGGAAATAGGCGACGGACAATGCCGCGGCGCATAGCCATCGTCGGCGGGGGAATCTCGGGTCTCGGCGCCGCGTGGACGCTAAACCACCATCCGGACCGGTTCGATTTCCGCCTGTTCGAGGCCAGGGACCGGATCGGCGGGAATGCGGTCACGGCCGACATGCCTCAGGACGACGGCAGCTCCATTCCCTTCGACATCTCCGTCACGGCCTGCATTCCGGCGGTGTATCACCACATCCTGCTGCTCATGGAGCGTTACGGCATCGACCTGGTCGATACCCGGTTCAGCTACAGCGTGAAGTACCGCGGCCGAGTCTACGCCCACGATTTCGACTCCGAAATCAGAGCGGATCTGCAGTCCGAAATCGCGAAGTTCCAGGGAATCCTGAAGCGCCTGCACCGGTTCGGCTGGCTGACGCGCTCCCGGTCGAAGTTCCTGAACGCGCTGAACCCGTTCAACTACGTCAGCATGGGGACGGTCCTGAACCTGGCCGGCCTGTCCGGGGACTTCAGGTACCAGGTGCTGAAGCCCATGTTCGTCAATTTCCTGATGGCGACGAACGTCTTCGACATGCCGGCGGCCCTCTTCTCGCGGTATCTCGAGTTCTTCGACATCGAGTCGGCCACGCCGATGCAGACCTGGGACCGGGGAACGCGGCGCATCTACGAGAACCTCTCCGCCGGTTTCCGGGACAGGATCCACCTTCACCGGCCCGTCCGGAAGGTGTACCGCCGGGCGTCGCACGTCGTGATCGAGGACGAGAACGGCGTGCAGGAGACGTTCGACGAGGTGATCTTGGCCTGCAATGCGAACCAGACCCTGATGATCCTCGACCGGCCCACCGTCCTGGAACGCTATATCCTCTCGTCCGTGCGATACGAGAGCGAACTCCACAACCACGCGATCGTCCACTCCGACGCCTCGGTCCTCCCGGACAACGAGGTGCAGCCCCTGGCCACGCGGAGCAACCACATCGAGCAGTACGGCGCCAGGCCTGACAACTACGAGATCACCTACATCATGCACAACCAGCAGCCGTGGGCCGGCCGGTCCGACAAGCCCTGCCTGGTGACCTACAACCCGGTCACCAGGATCGACGATGGCAAGATCGTGTTCAGGTGGTGGTTCCAGCACGTCGTCCACGACGTGCGCCAGGTCGCGTTGCTCGTGCCGCTGTTCCGCCTCATCCAGGGCAGGAGACGGACGTGGCATTGCGGCGCCCACACGCTCATCAACAGTCAGGAGACCTGCTTCGTCAGCGGGCTCGCGGCCGCCAGGCAGCTCGGCGCGGACTACCCCTTCGACGATGCTGAGGCGCGCCGCTCATTCAACCACTACGGACGCATTCTGCACGGCTGGCGGTTCAGGGCGGCGAAGTAGCGGGCCGTGGAGGACGCGGGTTGCCGGGGCGGGCCGGTTGTCTTCAGGCCCGTAGGGGTTTGCGGGCCAGGAAACAGTACAGCGGCGTGAAGATGCCCGTCCTGCCACCCGCGACATAGGCCTCCGCGGTTCGATCGAGAAGTCGAACGACCTCCGCCGATCCCTTCGGAAAGAGCCGCAGCAACTCGGCCAGCTTCGACCCCGCGATGAACGCCTTGCGGCCCCAGGGAAGCCTGCGCACCGCGCTGCCCAACGTCCCGTGGCGGCTCTCCATGGGTTGATACCAGGACGTGGAGGGTCCTTCCCGGACCTCCCAATCACTCGCCTCCACGACCTGGAATCCCGCCCCCTCGAGCGCGCGATTCACTTCCCCGAAGGTGGCGATGTCGTGCAGCGCAATGCCGCGCATGAGATCCCGCTTGATGGTCCGGTGCCGGCCGTCCCGCGGATCGAACCGGTCCGTCAGG
>JAPPGM010000191.1 GCA_028874995.1 Gemmatimonadota bacterium
GCTGTCGAACTGGCCGGCAAAGGAGTGCTCGACGCCATCCTCCTGTACGCCGGAGGAGCGCACCGCGACGAAGCGACTGTCGCCGCGCAGGGTCCCGAAACGCTTTTCGACCTCCTCCAGAACCCGGGGCGCAGGCGAGACCCCGGAAAAGAGCGCCGCAAGCTCTTCCTGTTCTTCAGCCCGGAGCAGGGCCTGCCGCTGGTCCGGCGAGAGACCCGCCTCGAAGGCGGCCGGGGATATCACGAACCAGGCCGGGATCCTCAGGCCCGTGCCAGCGAGCGAGGAGAGGGCCGCCGCCTTGCCTCCCATTCGGCTCAGATCGACGCCGTCCGAAGAGGAAAGGACGAAGCTCATCCCAGCTCTCTCCAGAGAAGTGGTGCCGGCCCCAGCCCGAGATAGAGCACCAGCGTCCAGATCCCGGACCAGTTCTCGATCCACTTTCCGGCTCCCGGCGTCTGCTGCCGCAGGAACCGAAGCCCGATCAGAACCGCGGCACCGAATGTTGCGCCGAGCACCACGGCTAGCGGCAGGGCGAAGCCAATGCGGCGCGCAGCCAGACAGGCGCAGGCGAGCGCGAGCCCGATTACCGCCCACCACGTGCCCACCGCCCGCCCCCGGCCCCACACCACGGAATAGGTTGCAACCCCCTCCTCTTCATCGTGGGGACTGCGGATCTTGCGGCCGATCTCGATCACCATGCCGTTGAAGAGGCTGGCCAACAGAAACCAGCCGAGTCCGGCCGGCGCATGGCCCTGGAAGACCAGCCAGTCGGTGCCGGTGGCGTAGAGGTCGATGAGCGGCATGATGGCCATGTGGGTGACCATGTAGGTGAGGTGTTTGCCGCGCAGCCATTCGCCGACGAAGAACTCCTTGCTCATCAGGGCGAGGTAGGTCCAGGTGACAAGCAGCAGGACGAGAAGCCGCGCGTCGAGCCACAGGGCGAGGCCCAGCTGCAGCACGCCGCCGAGTACGAACAGGCCGCCCAGTTCGCGCAGCGTCACCAGCCCTCGGGGCACCGGGCGGTAGGGCCGGTAGCGCGCATCCTCCTCGTCGTCCTTGAACTCGTCCGCGATGCGCAGCTGGAGGAAGAAGAGCGCAGCATCCAGGAGAAGGCGACGGCGCTGAAGCTGAAGGCGAGGATCAGCGGCCCGTGCTGCAGGAGGGGGAAGCGTTCCCCCTGATAGACCCACCAGCGGCGCAGCGCGCTCATGCCGAGTCCTCGGACGGCCCCTTCCGCTTCTCCGGCACTCCCCGGGCCAGGATCTGGTGCGCCCGCGTAAAGTGACCCGATGCCAGCGCTGCGCTGATCGACAGCTCGCCCGCGAGCACCAGGGCGGCGCAAACCTCGGCCAGGGCGGGCGCGTTGCCCGCACCGGAAAGTTTCAGAATGTCCAGACAGGCGTTCTGGCTCGGCAGACCCGTGCCGCCGCCGACCGTTCCCAGAATGAGGTTGGGCAAGGTGACCGAGGCGTAGAGGCCACCCTCCTCGGCTGCTTCGAAACGGGTCACCCCGACGGCGGACTCGGCCACGCACGCGGCGTCCTGGCCGCAGGCGATGTAGAGCGCCGCCATCCCGTTTGAGTAGTGTCCCTGCAGCCCGATGTTGCCACTCATGACACCCCCGATTGCGGAGACACGGTAGAAGTCCAGCATTCGGCTGGCGCTCGTTTTCAGGTGTCGTTCGAGGATGCCGGAGGAGAGGGTTGCTTCCGCGGTGACCTTCCTGCCGCGCACGTTCTGGAAGGAGAGATGCGAGGCCTTCTTGTCTCCCGACAGGTTCCCCTCGATAAACCAGTAGACGGGCTGCACAGGTGTCTGATCAAGGATGAAGCGGCACACGGCGTCGGTCGCGATCGTGACCATGTTCTGCCCGGACGCGTCCCCTGTCGTGTATTCGAAGATCAGGTAGACGTGGTTGCCCTCCATGTCGAAACGGGTGCGGATCAGTTCGCCATGACGTGTGGTGGATGCGGCGATGTCGCGGAATGTCTGCACTTGCTGGGCCGCCCACATGATGAACTTGCCGACGTCGACCAGGCTGTCGAACGCGAAGACGGGGGCCCGCGTCACACCCTCCCAGATCGCCGCCGCCGTGCAGCCGCCGGCCTGCGTGATCGCCTGCGCCCCGCGTGTGTAGGACGCCACCAGCGCTGCCTCCGTCGTCGCCAGCGGCACGTAGTAGTCCCCTCGCGCAAACAGCCCCCTCATCCGCAGCGGACCGGCCAGTCCGACCGGGAGCTTAACCGTGCCGATGAAGTTCTCGATGTTCTTGCCGTAGAGGGGCATCTGTTCGCGCGTCATGGCGTCCAGGAGCCGGTCCTTCGCTGACGTCCCGGCGTCGAGCAACCGCCAGCGCCCTTCCACCGCCCCGGGGGAGATCGTCCCGGGTATGCCGTCGCGCGGAAGGCTCGGTGGCATGTCCTCCAGCGAAGGCGTCAGATCCTGCTCGATTCTCTCTTGAGAGCGTTCGGCGAGCAGACGCTCGAAGTAGCCGCTCACGTTCTGCAGATTAGTTGGCATGGCGCTCCAGTTCCTTCTTCAGTGCGGGGTAGTCGGTTTTCGCGTTATGGCGACGGTCGACCGGGATGCGGGGCACTCTCACGATCCGATCGAGCTTTGCCCAGGACAGCGTCTCTTGCACGCGCCGCTCGGCATCCGCTGGCGCCCCTGGTCCCAGCTGCACCGCCAGAAGGCGATTGCCATTGTGTTGAGCGAGCGCGCTCCGGGCAATCCAGGGCAGCTGGCTTGCCGCGCATTCGGCGGCGAAGGGATGGATCGTGCCTCGTTCGTCCTGAATGACCGCGCCGGCGCGTCCGAGCAGCCAGAGTCGGCCTCTGGCGTCAACGTAGCCGGCGTCGCCGGTGCGGTGCCACGCGTCGCCCTCGACCCGGAACTTGGTCTCCTCGTCGCCGATGCCGTTCAGGTAGCTGGAAAGCACATGGGGGCCGCTGACCGCGATCTCGCCGGCCTCTCCCGGATCGAGCGCGAGATCGGCGAACTCTCCCGCCGTCATTGCCCGAAGGGGCATGCCCCACCGGTTGGGCAGGATGCGCAACTCGATCCGGTGCACCGGTTTCCCGACCAGGAGCCCCTTCCCCGCGTTCATGGCGTCGAGGTCGGCGGGTTCCGCCTCGCTCCAGTCCAGGTGGGCGATGGGCTCGGCCTCGGTCGACCCGTAGACGACGATCACTCGACCCTGTGGAAGTGCTGAGCGGAGCTCGCGCAACAACGGCGGAAAGACGGGGGCGCCGCCCGTGTAGAGCTTCCTCAGCCCCCCGAGTCCTGTCCCGCCGCTCTCGCTCCCTGCGCCCGACGCCGCCCGAGCCCCCTGAAGCAACCGGGCATACAGCGCGGGCGAGCCCACGGTGCGCGTGACGCGATGACGGCGGAGTTGTTCGAGAACCGGCCCCGGCTCGATGAAGCCGGGACGCCGGAGGTCGCCTTGCGGTATCACCGTCGTCACGCCGGAGGCCAGGTTGGCGAGCACGAAGATCGGCAGGGTGGCGAGGTCCACTTCACCGGGTTCGAGCTCGATCGACTCGGCCAGCGCGGCGTGTTGCGCCAGCAGAAAACCGTGGCTGCGGACGGCCGCCTTCGGGACTCCCGTGCTGCCGCTGGTGAAGGTGAGCAGGGCGTCGTGGGACGAATCGCAGGCGGTGATCGAGTGCGCGGGATCGAGGCGCTCGAGGGTGGACCAGCGGGTCGCACCGGGGGCCCGGCCCGAAGTGACGAAGTGCCGTTCGATTCGACGCAGTCCCTGGCAGAGGAGCCGCAGGAGGTGTGCCCGGGCAGGGCCGATGAACGCTCTGGGACGTGCGATTCCGCAGCACTGTTCGATATGCCCGCGACCTGCCGAAGGATCGAGGACCGTCGCCACCAGGCCGCGACGGAAGATCGCCAGTAGCGCGACATAGAGCTCGATGGACATCGGCTGGAAGACGAGTACCCGGTCACCCTTGGACAGCCCGGCCTCGCGAAGGAGCGCCGCCGCCCTCGCTGACCGATCGGCGATCTGGGCAAAGGTGAGCGTACGGACTCCCCGTCCAGCCGACTCGACGATTGCGGGCTCGTGGGGCCGCCGCGCGGCCTGGTCGACCAGAATCCGGGTTATGTTCACGTCCTTCTCATCCCAACGACTTCTCATAGAGCGTGTAGCGGCGGATCGTGGTGCCGTAGTGGGCCGAGATGCTCCGCGAGCGATTGGTCTCGTGCATCAGGGCATGAACGGCCCGCTCGAACCCGAGCTTCCTCGCGGCCTGCTGACAGGCATCCATCAGCAGTCCCCCCAGCCCGTTTCCACCGCACGCCGGATGTACGGCCATCGACTTCACGATCGCGGTGCGGACCGGCTCTCCCCGCGCCGACTCCGCGAGATCCGGGATCCCGAAGATGAATCCGACGAGGTGCCCGTCTCGTTCGGCGAGCAGGACCAGCTCGGGTACCAGATGGGGACGGATCGGCGTGTACGAGGCGATGAAGGCCTCGAGCCCGATGGGGCTGTAGAGGAGGTTGCGGGCGAACGCCACCAGCGATAGTTCGTGAATGGCCGCGAGTTCGGCGTCGAAGCGCTTGATGTCGATTGTCCGCAGCGTGATGCCATCGCGTTCCAGCTCTGCCCGGCGCCCTTGGGAGCGCGGGTCGCGGCGGGTGAGGTCCGCGTTTAGCGCCGAGAAGTAGGTGGCCAGCGGCGCGAATCCGGCGCCGGTGAAGTGCCCGGGCCAGTCGTCGGGATTGTCGGGCTCCATGAAGAAGGTCGGCTCGGTTCCGCGCTCGGTAAGCAGCCGGTAGCGGTGCCAGGTGGAGCCGTCCATCGGACCGATGACCCGGTCACGTCCTTCCGCGCGGTGCCAGTCCAGGGCGTGTTCCAGCAGCTCCGCACCGGCCTCGGCGTCGAGAGCGGCGTAGTGGCCGATCAGGCCGGCCGCAGCAGGGGCGCCGTGGGCGTCGCGGGCCTGCCACAGGGAACAACGGGCGATCAATCGACCGGTAGCGTCCTGCAATGCCAGGTGGCGCGCGGGATCGGTAAGACGGAAACTGGAGACCTCCAACGGCTCCACCGGTCCAGCCGGCAGTGATGCCAGTTGCTCGGAGCGCTCGATAGGGGTGAGAGAGCTCATGTGCCGAGGGTGTTCGTGACTTGACTGCGGCCCGCGGTCCGCGACCTCATCGCTTCACCATTCAGAATCGCAACCGCACACCCTGCGTCAAGCGGAAGCGTTCGTCGGCGTCATTCGATTTTCCTGCCCGCTGGTCAGCCGCAGGATCACGCGAGACCGCCCGCCAGAGCGGCCGCGCGACGGCCCGTGATCATGAAGAGGGTTCCGGGCTGCGTTGCGGTGGTGGGCGGAGCCCGAGGGGTGCCCGCGCCTACCCCCCCGCCACATCCGCCGACCAGGTCACCTCGACCGCCCCCTCCAGGCTCCGCGCCGTCGGGCACTTCGCCACATGCGTCGCCAAGGCCCGGTCCACCTTCTCCCGTGGCGCGCCCTCGGGCAGCCGGATCGTGTAGTGCGCATGAATCTTCGTCAGCACCACCATCCGGTCGACCACCTCGTTCGTGCCCTCCGCCTCCACGCTGATCGCGTCGTTGGCCATCGGGATCCCGCGCACCTCCAGTGCGCCGTTGAGCGTCCCGAGCAGTCAGCCGGCGGCGGCCGCGACCAGGTAGTCGACGGGCAGGGCCCGGTCCGGTTCGTCGTGCAGGCGGTAGTGGGACTTGATGGGACCGTGGACGCCGAAGTCGATTTGGGTGCCGTCTTCCAGGGTGGCGCGGCGATGGATGCCGTCGACCTTCGCGACGCTGGCGCGGGCCGTGTAGAACGGTTCGCTCATCGAGGATCTCGTCTGTCTGAGGGGATGGATGTGTAGGGCTATCGGTGAGTGGACTCGCCCCGGAAGCTATCACCCCGCCCCACGATCCGCCCGTACAGATCCGGGTCGGTCGCGCCCTCCGTATTGAACACGAGCACACGCGAGCGCTCATCCAGCCCGATCGCACCCCGCCGCTCATCGTCCCGCGCGACCTCGATCAGGCCCAGCAACCCCGCCACCCCCGACTCGCCCCCCTCGAACGCCTCCCCCATCCCGCCCCGCGCGGCACGGCGCATGAGCGGTGCGATCCCCCCATCCGGCACCGTCATGAAGGCGTGCGCCCCCACCCCCACCACCTCCCACGCCAGCGCCGACACCTCGCGGCAGCTCAGCCCCGCCATGATGGTGTGCAGGTCCCCGCCGCTGGCCACCGGCCGCCCCGCACGAGCACTGCACAGCAGCCCGTCCGCTTCCTCCGGCTCCACGATCACCACCACCGGGCGGTGCTCCCCCAGCCGCTCCCACAAGTGGCCGATCACAGCCGCCGCGAGACCTCCCACGCCACCCTGGATGAATACGTGGGTGGGTAGGGCGCCCGGGCCGACCGATCCCGCCTCGGCGGACCGGGCCGTCAGGCCGGCTGAAACCGGGCGGGTGGGCGTGGATGCTTCATCAGTGGGTGCCGATACGTGGTGGGTGGGAAATAATACTCTGTGGGTGGGCCAGGATGCCCTGACATCCCTCAGCACCTCATTCACCATGACCGTGTATCCCACCATCACCTCACGGGGAATCTCCATGTACCCCGGATACGAGGTGTCCGAGATCACCGTCCACCCCTTCTCGCGCGCATCCAGTTCGGCCCGCGCGACCGCCTCGTCATACTCGCCGTCCACGCGCACCACCCGCGCCCCGAACGACCGGATCGCCTCCGCGCGCGCCTCCGTCACATGCGTCGGCAGGTAGATCACGGCGTCGCATCCGAACCGCATCGCACCCCAGGCGACGGCCCGCCCGTGATTCCCGTCGGAGGCACAGGTAACGGTCAACGGGACCGCCTTCTCCCCGCGAGCCTTCAACACCTGCCGCACCCCGTAGGCCCCACCCAGCGCCTTGAAGCTCCCCAGCCCGAACCGCCCGCTCTCGTCCTTCACCCACACCGACCCGAGACCCAGCTCCTCCGCCAGCCTCCACTGATTCCTGAGCGGGGTTGGCTCGTATCCGGGCCATGAAGCGATCTCGGCGCGCGCGGCACGGTGGGCGGCAGGCCCGATAACACCCCTCAAGGGGATCGGGAGGGGGCCCGCCGGAGCGGCTCTCGAGTTCAGGGTCCAGTTCACGGTTGGATTCCGCAGAATGAATCAAGAGGGTATCGGAAGGTGTAGAGAGCCCTGCCGCCGCGAGGCGGCCGGTACGGTCCCCGTAACTTGTCATGGACCGCCGCCGTGTGCGAAGGGGTGGCACCCTATTACCTTCCTTTGGCCATGGACTTACGTCAAATGTTTACCCACCGTTGGAAATCAGAGGTGCCCGGACCCCGCGAAGCACTGCCGGGCAGGTCCGAGCCCCTCGCCGTACCCGTGCCCCATTTCGTAAGCGGGAACCGCATCAAGCCTCCCTTCCCCGAGGGCTTTCAGACGGCCTACTTCGCGATGGGCTGCTTCTGGGGCGCCGAGCGCCAGTTCTGGGAGCTGCCGGCCGTCCATTCGACCGCCGTCGGCTACCAGGGCGGACCCACGCCCAACCCTACCTACCGGGAAGTGTGCACCGGCGGCACCGGGCACGCCGAATCCGTGCTGGTCGTCTTCGATCCCGACCGGATCGACTACCGCTCGCTGCTTGCCGCCTTCTGGGAGGGGCACGACCCCACGCAGGGCATGCGGCAGGGGGCCGATGTGGGCACCCAGTACCGCTCGGCCGTCTTCACGGTCGACGATCGCCAGCTCCGGCTCGCGGTGGAGTCCCGTGAACGGTACGAGGCGGAGCTCGCCGCCGCCGGTTTCGGGAAGATCACCACGGAGATCACCGCCGCTCCACCCTTCTACTACGCCGAGGAGTACCACCAGCAGTACCTGGCCAGGAACCCGGGCGGCTACTGCGGACTCGGCGGCACCGGCGTCTCCTGTCCCAGCGGTATCGTGGAAACGGACGCGTAACCGCGGATGACGCCGTCGAACCGCGCGCGAAACGGACCGCCGTGGCGGGGACAGCTCTACGACATCCTCTTCGAGACGGACACGCTCTGGGGCAGGATCTTCGACATCGCGCTCATCGTGATCATCCTCGGCAGCGTCCTGGTGGTCATGCTCGATTCGGTGGCGTCGATCGCGGAGGCGCACTTGGGGTTGCTGGAGGGCCTGGAATGGGCCTTCACGATCCTGTTCACATTCGAGTACGCCGCACGGCTGGCTTCGGTGCAGTCCAAGCGGCGCTATGCGCTGAGCTTCTTCGGCATCATCGACCTGCTCGCGATCATTCCGACCTACCTGAGCGTGCTCCTGCCGGGCACGCGCTTCCTCGTCATCATCAGGGTGCTGAGGGTGCTCCGGGTCTTCAGGGTCCTCAAGCTGGTGCGCTATCTCGGCGAGGCCCGGACCCTGGGGCGCGCGCTGGCGGCCAGCCGCTACCGGATCATCGTCTTCCTGATCACGGTGCTGGTGCTTGTCGTCATCCTGGGTTCCTTCATGTACCTGATCGAAGGACCTGCCGCCGGCTTCACCTCGATCCCGGTGGCCGTGTACTGGGCGGTGGTGACGTTGACCACCGTCGGATTCGGGGATATTACACCCAACACCGCGGTGGGGCAGATCCTGGCTTCGGTGATCATGTTGCTGGGGTACGGCCTGATCGCGGTGCCTACCGGAATCGTGAGCGTGGAACTGGCGCAGGCCGTGCACCGGGGCCGAGGCCCGCCGGGCACCCTCGACCGGGTGTGTTCGGGCTGCCGCACCGGCGGGCACGACGCGAACGCCCGGTTCTGCAAGACCTGCGGGGGCACGGTCGTTGACGTGGGACAGGAATGAGAAAGAAGAACGACACGGACGCGCGAGGAACCAGGCCGGTCAAGGTGCTCGAGGTCGACGAGGCGCGCGAAAGGGCGATTGATCTGCTGAGCGAGTGCTTCGCCCGCGACATGCTGTCGGTCGAGGACTTCGAGCGGCGCGTCGGCGTGGCACATGCGGCCGGGTCGATGGTCGAGCTGGGGGAGGCGATCGAGGGGCTGGGTGGCGACGGTCTCACCGCGCCGGAGAAGGTGGGGTCGCCCGAGAAGGCTCCGGTCCGGGCCCCGGCCGCGGCCTTCTCCGAGGTCAGGCCCACCGACCGGGCCGTGGTGGTGCTCGGAGAGACGAAGCGCGCGGGGTATTGGGTACCCGCGCGGCGGACCACGGTGGCGGCGGTCATGGGTTCCGCCAGGATCGACCTGAGGGAGGCGCGGCTGGGGCCCGGCACGACGAACATTACGGCCGTGGCGGTCATGGGATCGATCGAGATCCTGGTGCCGCCGGGACTACACGTCCAGTGCGGGGGCTCGGCGGTATTCGGCACCTTCGAACGCCGTGATTCCAACCCGGCCCCGGTCGCTTCGGGCGAATCCATGGTCCGGGTGGACGGTTTTTCCGTCTTCGGGTCGGTGGAGATCGAGACGCGGCTCGTGGGGGAGTCCGGCAAGGAGGCCAAGCGGAGGCGTCGGCTGGAGAAGAAACGGCGAAAGCGGCTCAAACGGTAGTTGGGCGGCCCGCTGCCGGAATCCCCCGGATTGGATCACCCAATCCACCCCCGCTTTGCGCCACCGGCGCCACCGGCTTACGCTTTTCCCGTTCTCCGTGGTACCGAGCAACCCCTGCAGGAGGCGACCTGACGATGTTCAAGGATCATGCCGGATTCAAGGCACTCACCCACAACGCGCTGCGGATCGTGGCGGGATTCCTCTTCACGCTCCACGGCGTACAGAAGCTCTTCGGAGGCCTGGGAGGCAACCAGGTCGAGGCGCTGATGAGCCAGAGGGGGATCGCCGGGATTCTGGAGTTCTTCGGCGGGCTGCTCATCATGGTGGGGCTTTTCACCCGTCCCGTGGCCTTTCTGGTCTCCGGCCAGATGGCGGTAGCCTACTTCATTGCGCACGCCCCCAACGGCTTCTGGCCGATCATGAACCGGGGCGAGCTGGCGGCCTTCTACTGCTTCACCTGGCTCTTCTTCTGCGCCCACGGCGCGGGCAAGTATTCGATCGACGGCTGGCTGGCCGGCCGGAAGAGCGCATCGGCGGAGTAGAGGTCGACGGAAGGTCAGTCCGCGGGCGTCTGTCTGCAGGGTTGCGGCCTGGAGCGCGGCGCCTCAGCAGTGCTCCTCGAAGGCGGCCTGCAGGTCGCTCGCGATTGCCGGAGCCGAGCGCCCCTCGATCTGGAAGCGTTCGAGCATGAAGACCACGTCGCCGTCCTTGAGCAGCGCGATCGACGGTGACGAGGGCGGGTAGCCGACGAGGTGCATGCGCGCGGCGGCCGTGGCCTCCAGGTCCTGTCCCGCGAAGACGGTGACCTTGTGATCGGGCTGATGGTCTCCCTGAAGCGCCATCATCACGGCCGGGCGAAAGATCCCGGCTGCGCAGCCGCAGACCGAGTTGACCGCTACGAGCACGGTGCCTTCCATGGCGTCCATAGCCTGTCCGACCTGTTCGGCGTCGCGGAGTTCCTGAAAACCGATGCGGGCCAGTTCCTGCCGCATCGGGGCTACCATCATTTCGGGGTAGGGCATGTGGGTGTCCTGTATCTCTGGCTTCTGGATGGTTGGTGGAGTTGCTCTGAATTCTACCGGGGAACAGGGCGGGTTTCCAGAGACGGAGCAGGTCTCATGGCGTGGTTGCCTCTGCCACGACGTTCCGAAATACCGCAAAGCTCCCCGATTGGTTTCGGTCAGGGTCGATGTGAGCGGCAATCGCTTCCGCTGCTTCGGTCTTTCTGAGACCGGTTGTGAAGTATCCGTGCTTCTTCATGATTCTCTCAAACGCCTCCCAAGTCCCTCCCTTGATCGCATCGGGATTCCGATAGCCGGCTCGACAGGGAACGTTCGCCGACACCCGCGGGTAGGCTCGGCGCACCGCTTCCCAGTCTCCGAAATACCAGGCCTCCAACTCTTCTATGACGATCCGATTGGCGATACGCCACCAGACCCTCCCCGGCGCTCGAGCGGCTGGGAAGGCCCGACGTGCTCGCTGCCTCTTCCAGACTGGCCCTTCAGGACGTGGCAATCCTGATCGTCGCGGTCCACCAGCACGACAATCCGATAGCTGGGCGGGATCCAGCGTTGGTATCCACGCAGGCGCTGGTGGAGCTTTCGGAGGAGATCGGGCTTGCCCTGATAGGCATGAATATTGAACGAGCAGCTGCTCGGAATCATGCGGGGAAGCGCAACTCGAAGAAACGCTTCCAAAGAAGGCTCTTCGACGAGGAACTCCAGATGCTTCGCGGTGGCTTCCAACTCACCGGCGTGCGCCAAGGGGACCGCCATGCGCCGTGAGTGGATCACCGACCCCAAAATGGCCCTCCATCCACAAATCTCCCAACTGGGCGCCCTCCGAGACGAACTCCGGGATGCCCGGAAGGTCGGCGGCACGCTGCGCCTGGGTGTGACCCTGGGTGTCCCGCCAAAGCACCCGGACCTCGCTCGGTTTCAGCGAGTCGATGAAGAACGGAGAATGGGTCGTGACCAGCAGCTGGGTGTGTTCGGATGCTGCCCGACATTCCTCGGCCAACCCGTTCAGCAACCTGGGGTGGAGGAAATTCTCGGGTTCCTCGATTCCGATGAACGGCGGTGGGTCCGGATCGTACAGGAGTACGAGATAGGCGAGTATCTTGAGCGTACCGTCCGAAGCGAAGCGTGCGAGGACCGGACGATCAAACGGGGCGTCCTTGATTTGCAACAGTAGTCTGCCGTCGCGCATCGTGTCGGCAAGGACGCGCTCAATCCGGGGGACCCGCGCTCGGAGTGCCAGAAAAACCCGATTGAGCTGCCGTGGCTGTTGTTCTTCCAGGTATTGGACGACGTTCGGGAGATTGTCCCCGCTCCTGGTCAAGCGTTCTTGAGGCCCGGCTTCGGGCTGGCCACGCGCGCTCTCGGCAGAAAGAAAGGAAACATGCCAGCCCGTGATAAACGTGCGTAGGGCACTGACCCTTGGGTGTTCACGGAGCTGTCCGAGCACGTTGACGGCCAGGAGGTCCGGTGAGGTCAAACCGATATCCACACGTTGGTCTTCTTCGTCGGGGAACTCACCGCTAACCGCTTGGCCCTGCCCTCTTTGGTTCTCGAGAAAGCGAAATGGAGCGCCAAATGGCTTTCGCTTCCAGCGGAGCCATTCATGAGCAATCACGGGACGCCCCCCGGACTCTTCGACGGAGAGGTGGTAGGTGATCAGAGGTTCCTCGGGTTGCTCACGATACTTGATCTCAATCGTCAACGGACCGTCGGCGCCGCGCGTCATGAGTTCCGTGGCTCGTCCGCGGCGGTCCCAGGCACGCCGAAGGCCGGACTCGAAGCACTCTGCCAGGAAAGCGAACACGTCAAAGACCGTGGACTTGCCGCTCCCGTTGGGGCCGAGCAACACCGTCATCGGTTGAAGGTCCCTGAACTCCACATTCTGCAGGGCACGGACGTTCCGCACCTTGAGGCGTTCGATGCGTGCGGGTGGAGCTGTACTGGAGCGTGGGTGGATCATGTCTGACACGGGTTGCGGGCGTGAGACGGTGCGCACATTCACAGCACGGACCGCAACAAGATAGGTTCACGACAGCCTTCGGTGTCAACGGGATCGGAGGTCGGCGCTCCGGGGCGGTCATGCGCGGACATCGCGCTCTGCCTTGAGGAGGGCCGCGATCGTTGGAAAAGGCGCGGGGTAGCCGCACCCTCCGTCCGGGCCGATATTTGAACAGAGAGGAGGTCGCGGATGGAAGTAGTCCGCCTGCGGGTCAACGGCGACGAGCGGGTCTGCGGGGTGCCCGCCCACTACACGCTGCTGGAGACGCTGCGCTACGGTCTCGGGCTGACCGGGTCCAAGCAGGGGTGCGACAAGGGTGACTGCGGCGCCTGCACGGTGATCGTGGACGGGCGTGCCATCCTGTCGTGCATCACGCCGGTGTGGGAGGCGGAGGGGCGGGAGGTACGCACGGTGGAGGGACTTGCGAACGGCACCGAGACGCACCCGGTGCAGGACGAGTTCGATCTGAACGGCGCGGCGCAGTGCGGCTTCTGCACCCCGGGCATCCTGTGCAGTTCGGTGGCGTTGCTGGACCGGAACCCGTCGCCGACCCGCGAGGAGATCAGGACGGCGCTGGCGGGCAACCTGTGCCGCTGCACGGGTTACGAGAAGATCTACGACGCCGTCGAGGCGGCCGCCGCGAGGCTGGACCCGTGACGAGCCGCAACGGACCCCGCGCTCCACGGGATGGCCTCTCCACCATCGGCCGCCCCATGCGCAAGGTCGACGGTCTGGCCAAGGCGACCGGCCGCGCCCGCTATACCGACGACATCCGGCTCCCGGGCATGCTGCACGGCAAGATCCTGCGGAGCCCCCACCCGCACGCCCGCATCGTGGCGATCGACACTTCACGTGCCGCGGCGCTGGAGGGCGTCCACGCGGTCGTGACAGGCCGCGACATGCCCGTCACTTACGGCATCATCCCGTGGACGCCCGACGAGTACCCGCTCTGCGTGGACAAGGTGCGCTACATCGGCGACGGGGTCGCTGCGGTGGCGGCCGTCGACGAGGACACGGCCATCGCCGCCCTCGACCTGATCGACGTCACCTACGAGGAGCTGCCCGCCTACCTGGACCCGCACGAGGCCATCGCCGCCGAGGGCGGGCCGTACATCCACGAGCCGCGCAAGCCGGGGTGGAACGGGAATGTGACCAAGGTGGTGAAGCTCGAATTCGGCGATGTGGACGAGGGACTCGACGACGCGGACATCGTGGTCGAGAGCGACTACTTCTTCGAGGGCACGACCCATACACCCATCGAGCCCCACTGCGCGATCGGCCTGGCCGAGGGAAACGGGAAGCTCACCGTATGGTCGGCGACGCAGGTCCCCCACTACCTGCACCGCGAGCTCGCGCGCGTACTGGAGGTGGACCCGGCGAAGGTGCGGGTCATCCAGCCCCCCGTCGGCGGCGCCTTCGGTGGCAAGTCGGAGCCCTTCGACCTCGAGTTCTGCGTGGCGAAGCTGTCGATGATGACGGGCCGCCCGGTCAAGATCCTCTACACGCGCGAAGAGGTCTTCTACGCCCACCGCGGCCGCCATCCCTTCCACATGAAATACCGCACCGGCGCCACCCGCGAGGGAATGCTCACCTCGGTCGACGCCGAGATCGTCTTGGACGGCGGCGCCTACGCGTCCTTCGGACTGGTTACGACGTACTACTCGGGGCAGCTGCTTACCGCGCCCTACTTGATGCCAGCCTACCGCTTCCACTCGACGCGTGCCTACACGAACAAGCCCGCGTGCGGGCCGAAGCGGGGCCACGGCTCGGTGCAGCCGCGCTTCGCCATCGAGGTGCAGCTGGACCGGATC
>JAPPGM010000095.1 GCA_028874995.1 Gemmatimonadota bacterium
AAACGACTTTGGACTCGCCCACCGCCAGCGTGGCGGTCGAGGAGGTGCTGCCGAAGGCGACGTCCTCGTCATCGAACCCGGAGATCTCAATGGTGTAGTTACCGGCACGGAGGCCCGTAAACGCGTACTGGCCACTGCCGTCCGTCAGTGTCTCGGAGTCGCTGACTCCCGAGAGCTTGACGGTAATACCACCGAGACCCTCATTCTCGACCGTTACCGTCCCCATAATGCTCGACGTACGGATGTACGTGCCAGGGAAGTTGACGGTGACGGTCTCCCCATCGGTTGAGATCGTCGCCGCGGCCGACGTCTGATTGAAGCTCGCGTCGTCCGGGTAGTTGCTGATGGTGACCGTGTATGCACCGGCCTCGACGCCGTCGAAGCGGTACATGCCTCCGTTCGCCGTGATGGCGGAGCCACCGTTGCTGAGGGTGACGGATACTCCGTCGATCCCCTGTCCCTCGATCGAGACCAGCCCGTCAATCGAGCCGGTAGGCGGCGGAGGATCAATCGGATCTCCGCACGCGATCGGGACCATGAGCAACGTGGCTGCCGCCAGTAGCTTGAGTCTGTTCATCTTGTCGTCCATTCCCCTTGGATGGAAGTTCTCGCCTCGGGCCTTCCCGCCGGCCTGGTGCCGGGGGATCCGGGCGAGTCGGAATCTATGGTTATCGTCGGTGGAGGACCGCTTGCGGCCACCCCGTTTGACGGTGATCAGGGATTGTCAATGGTCCGACTGGTCGGACACGGAGTTTTACTGCAAGAGTGATGCCAGTTTTCGGGATTGAGCTAAGTAACGCATCACCAATGACTTAGCTCTCCACGACCCCCTGCGGAAGCGCAGGAAATCCGCCTAATGGTCAGCTTTCAAACCCCCTTTCCGGCCAATGCGCGCGGAACCGGGCCCGTTTCGCTCCCGAAAGGCTGTCCGGTCCCGGCACTTTCCGCCTTCAGATACCGCTCGGCCAGACCGACCAGGCCGGCCGATCCAAGGTAGAGGGGCGTCCGGTCGTGAAGCCCCTCCGGAACGATGTCCAGGATGTCGCGGCTCCCGTCCGAGGCCCTTCCACCCGCCGCCACACAAACTAGCGCAAGGGGCGCTGCCTCGTAAAGCATCCGCAGCTTGCCGCCGGGCGACTTCGTGTCGCGCGGGTACATGAAGAGCCCGCCCTGCAGCAGCGTGCGGTGCACGTCCGAGACCATGGACCCGATGTAGCGGGACTTGTAGCCGCCCCCGCCGCCACCCTCGCCCTCGCCGTTCACGCCGCGGAAGTGGTCCACCAGCCGCTGCTGCCCCCGCGACCAGCGCGCGTAGTACGCCTCGTTGACCGAGTAGATCTTCGCGGGCGGGTCGGGGATGCGGATGCGCGGGTGGCTGAGCAGGAATTCGCCGATCGACGGATCCAGAGTGAAACCGTGCACGCCCCCCTCGACCCCGGTCGTGTAGACCAGCATGGTGGACGACCCGTAGATGACGTACCCGGCCGCCAGCTGCCGGTAGCCGGCCTGCAGGCAGTCGGCCAGCGTGCCGGGGACGCCGCGGGACGATGTGCGGTGGTGGATCGAGAAGATCGTGCCGATCGACACGTTGACGTTGATGTTCGACGAGCCGTCGAGCGGATCGAAGAGGAGGACGTAGTTGCCGAGCTCGAACCGCTCGGGGATGGGGATGATGTCGTCCGTCTCCTCCGAGACCATGCAGCAGAGGTGCCCGGCGTGGTCCATCGCCTTGACGATCACCTCCTGGGCGAATGCGTCGAGCTTCTGGACCCGCTCGCCCTGCACGTTGGTGTCGCCGGTCGCCCCCAGGACATCGATGAGACCGGCCATGTTCACCTCGCGCGAGATGATCTTCGCGGCCAGCGCGATGTCGTAGAGGAGCGCGGAGAAGCGGCCCGATGCGTCGGGATGCATGCGCTCCTGGTCGATGATGTGGCGATCGATGGTGACGACCTTGCTTCGCATGGCGGAGAAGATGGTCGCGAGGGGGGGTGGGGGGCAAGGTGGGGGGGGTAGGCCGGCGTGGTGGGGTAGGCCGGCGTGGTGGGTAGGCCGACGTGGTGGACCAGCCCTGGCGGTTGCCACGGGCGTTGGGGCGGACGAGGGTAGGGCAAGCGGGCGAAGTGCGAGGGATGACAGGACGGTGAGAGGGGCTATTATGGTTGTGGCGTTCCGAGGGGAAGATTGAACGGCGTAGCGAGGAGGGGGATGCAATGGGCAGGAATCCGAAGTGGTGGAAGGACCCGGCGCTGGTGACGATTCTGGTGGCCGTCGTGACGGGCGCGTGGGTGGTGAGCAGCCGGATCAACTCTGTGGAGGCGGCGCTGGGCGAGCGAATCGGAAGGCTTGAGAGGTCCACGAGCGAGCGGTTCGGTGCCGTCGAGGCCGGACTGGCGGCGCTGGAGGCCAGGATTGAATTGCTGCTGGAGGGACTCGACATCACGGTGACGCTGCGGAAGTAGGTCTTCCGGCGTTGGGGTCGGGGTGGGTGGGGATGACAGAACGGTGACAGCGGCTATTATGGTTGTGGCGTTCCGAGGGGAAGTCCGAACGGCGCAGCGAGGAGGAGGGATGCGATGGGCAGAAAGCCGGAGTGGTGGAAGGATCCGGCGCTGGTGACGATTCTGGTGGCGATCGTGACGGGCGCGTGGGTGGTGAGCAGCCGGATCGGCTCGGTGGAGGCGGCGTTGACGGAGCATGAGATCGCCGCCGGCGAGCGGTTCGGAGTCGTGGAGGCCAGGCTGGCGGCGCTGGAGGCCAAAACGGACCTTTTGCTGCAGGGGCTCGATATCACGGTGGCGCACCGGAAGTAGGGTCGGGAAAACCGTAACAGCGTAGCGAGGAGGAGGGATGGGCGGGAACCCGAAGTGGTGGAAGGACCCGGCGCTGGTGACCATCCTGGTGGCCGTCGTGACGGGCGCATGGGTGGTGAGCAGCCGGATCGGCTCGGTGGAGGCGGCGTTGACGGAGCACGAGATCGCCGCCGGCGACCGCTTCGGAAAGCTGGAGACGGCCATGAGCGATCGGTTCGGTGCCGTCGAGGCCAGACTGGCGGCGCTTGAGGCCAGGATTGAATTGCTGCTGGAGGGACTCGACATCACGGTGACGCCGCGGAAGTAGGTCTTCCGGCGTTGGGGTCGGGGTGGGTGGGGACGACAGAACGGTGACAGCGGCTGTTATGGTTGTGGCGTTCCGAGGGGAAGTCCGAACGGCGCAGCGAGGAGGAGGATGCATGGGCAGGAACCCGAAGTGGTGGAAGGATCCGGCGCTGGTGACGATCCTGGTGGCCGTCGTGACGGGCGCGTGGGTGGTGAGCAGCCGGATCGGCTCTGTGGAGGCGGCGTTGACGGAGCATGAGATCGCCGCCGACGACCGCTTCGGGAAGCTGGAGACGGCCATGAGCGATCGGTTCGGGAAGTTGGAAACGTCCATGAGCGACCGGTTCGGCAGGCTGGAATCGACCATGAGCGAGCGATTCGGGGCCGTCGAGGCCAGGCTGGCGGCGCTTGAGGCCAGAATGGACCTGTTGCTGCAGGGGCTCGATATCACAGTGGCGCCGAAATCGATATCTCGCTGATCCCAAGTTTTATATCAAAATAATCTCTATTTCGATATCTCGCTGACACGCAGTTCGATATCCGTCCCTACCGCCGCGACCCCTTCACGGTCACCGACCCGTCCTTGCGGGCGGTCAGGGTGACCGTGCCGTCGCGGTCGGTGCGGTAGATGCGGGTGCCGGCGCGCTCCAGGCGGGCGAGCACGGCCGGGTCGGGGTGGCCGTAGCGGTTGCGGGCGCCGACCGAGATGAGGGCGTAGGCGGGCGATGTGGCCCGCACGAAGGCCTCCGAGGTCGAGGTGCGGCTGCCGTGATGGCCCACCTTGAGGGCGGTGACGCGGCCCTGGTCGAGGAGGCGGTCCTCGATGGCGGCGTCGGCGTCGCCGGTCAGGAGGGCCGAGAACTCGCCGTATGTGACGCGCACGACGACGGACCAGGCGTTGGGGTCGGGGTGGGCGGGGGAATGGGTGGATGGGCCGCCGGGGGCGGGGCTGAGGACCTCGAAGTCGACGCCGTCGAGGGTCCAAGCGTCGCCGGCGGCGGTGCGTCGCCAGGGGATGTCGGCTTGGCGGGCTTCTTCGGCGCCCAGCATGTGGCCGCTCTGGCCGGCGCTGAAGCCCGGGCCGAGGACGGCGGCGGTCCGGACATTGCGGAGTACGGCCGCCAGTCCCCCCGCGTGGTCCTCGTCGGGGTGCGAGAGGATGACGGCCTCGAGGCGGCGGGCGCCCTGGCCGTGCAGATACGGCACCACCCGCGTCAGGCCGGCGTCCGAACCGCCGAAGCCGCGCGGCCCCGCGTCCACGAGGAGCCAGCGGCCGCGCGGGGTGCGGAGCGCGATGGCGTCCCCCTGCCCCACGTCGATGGCCACGATGTGGAGCGCACCCCTTCCCGCCAGCGAGAGCGCCGCCTGCCCGGCCCAGAGCACGGCGAAGGCCGAAAGCGCCGAGACGAGGGCGCGGACCGCCGGACGGATGCGCCACCGCGCGCCGGTCGCGAGCAGTAGCGGCAGGAGCGCCCCGGCGGTGAGGAGCGCGGCTTCGCGGGGCGTGACATGGGCCACCGTCCAGGGAAGGTCGCCCAGCGCCGCGGCCACCGATGTGACGGTGTGCAGCAGTCCTTCCGCGCCCGCCCCGGCGATGGCGGCGCCGGGGACGTGCAGCACGTCCATGACGATCGTGAGGATCACGCCGGGCACGGCGGCGGCCACCAGGGGGGTGAGCAGCAGGGAGGCGGGGAGGGAGAGAAGGGGGATCTGGCCGAAGTGGTAGGCGAGGACGGGCGCGGTGAAGACGGAGGCGCCGATCCCCGCCGCCACGGGTGAGGCGATCCAGGCGCGGCCGCGGTGGTCGGGCCAGTGGCGCAGGATCCACCGCGTCATGACGAGGATGCCGGCCGTGCCCGCCACGGTGAGCTGGAAGCCGGCCCCGGCCACGACGGAGGGGCGGAGAAGGGTGAGCATCAGCATGGACAGGCCGAGGGCGCCCAGGGCGCGGGCGGGCGTCTGGCGCAGGCGTCCGAGCACGAAGGCGGTGGTCATCCAGGCGGCGCGCGTGGCCGAGGTGGGGGCGCCGATGAGGAGGACGTAGCCCCAGACGCCGGTGGCCATGGCGGCCGCGCGGGTGCGTGGCGGGCGGCCGGCCAGCGCGATGAGGCCGCCGAGCAGCGCGGCGATCACCCCGACGTGGAACCCGGAGATCGACAGGAGATGGGCGCTCCCCGAGCGCGCGAAGGCGTCCCAGAGCTCGCGCGGAATGCCGTCGCGTTCGGCCAGCACCAGCGCCGACGCCACCCCGGCCTGTTCGCCCAGCCTGCGGTCCAGCGCCCGGGCGGCGCGCCCGCGGATCGCCGAACGGACCCGGTCGGTCCAGGGCACGGCGCCGGCGGTGGCTCCGAGTTCCTCGACCGAGGACGCGCTGAGGTAGACCGCCACGGAGCCGTTGGGGCGCTCGGAGCGGAACCAGCGTCCTTCGACCGTCACGAACCGGGCCTCGGGCGGTGCGCCCTTGCGGGAATAGACCCGCACCGGGGCCCCGCATCCCCCGCCCACCCCCGAAGTCACCCGCAGCGTCGACGCCCCCTCGGCGCTCGACCGGACGAAGTACCCCCTGACCGACGCTTCGGCGCCGTCGGCGACCGCCGCGTTGCAGGCTTCGCGGGCACGGTGGTCGGACGTCCCCCACGCCAACCCCGCCACGAAGCAGAGAAGCACGGTAAACGCCCGGCTCGCGGGACCGCGCCATAGCAGAATGGGAACCGCCGGGATCAGGAGTAAGAGGAGGGTTCGATCGAACCCGAGGGCCGTGCTGGCAGCCGCGCCCGCGGCAAAGCCGGTGGCCGTCCACAGGATCGGGGGCGCGCCCCTCACTCCAGTCGCATGTCTCCCTGTCCGTGTTCGTCGTATCCCTGGCCCGCGGAGCGCTCCGCCAGGCTGCCCCGCTCCCTCCGCTCGCGAAGCAGCCGCCGCACCTTGAGGTCGGCGTTGATGCCCGCCGCCAGCACCACGCCCATCCCCACCACCATGCCTCCGAAGGCCACGAACGTGACCGGCACGCGGTTCAGGCTGAAGAGGCCCAGATTGATGCTGACGACCCGGCCGGCGTTGCCCGCGGCGAAGAGCAGGCCCAGCACCATGACGACCGCCACCACGATCCAACCGGCAAAGCGTCTCACGGCATCACTCCGGCGGCGCCACGGGGGCGTGCGAGATTTCCTCGTCCAACAGGCGCTCGCCGATGAAGGTGGCCCCGGTCGTGTCGACGAGGCGCACCGTCCGGTAGCGGCCGATGTCGTCCGGGCCGCCGCGAACCACCACCGCCTTGTTGCGCCGCGTGCGGCCGAGCACCATGCCGTCGGACCTGGCCCGCCGCTCGACCAGGATCTTCTCCACCCGGCCCACCTCGTCCTGGTTGATCTCCGCCTGCACGAACCGGGTCGCCCCGATGAGCCGGCTCAGACGGTCGCGGGCAACGTTTTCCGGAACGAACCACTCCCTCGGGAACCGGGTCGCGGGCGTGCCGGGGCGCTCGCTGTAGCGGTAGGTGAACGCCTCGTCGAAGCGGATCTCCGAGAGGAAGCTGATCGTCTGCTCGAAGTCGTCGTCGGTTTCGCCCGGGAAGGCCGCGATTACGTCGGTGGAGAGCGCGATGTCGGGGATTCCCGTGCGGAGCATCGCGACCTTCTCCCTGAAGATCTCCTTCGTGTAGCGGCGCACCATGCGCTTGAGCACGGCGTTGCTGCCGGACTGGAGCGGCAGGTGGAACTGCTCGCAGACGGCGGGCTCGGTGGCCATGACCTCGACGAGGTCCTCGGTGACGTCGACCGGGTGCGGCGATGTGAAGCGCACCCGGCGGATGCCGTCGACCCGGGCTACGGCGCGCAGCAGGCGCGCGAAGGACCAGTCGCCGTGCCGGTAGGAATTGACGGTCTGCCCCAGCAATGTGACCTCGGTGATTCCATCGCCGGCAAGGCGGCGGATTTCGGCGATGACGTCGTCCGGTTCACGGTTCTTCTCGGGCCCGCGCACATACGGCACGATGCAGAACGTGCACCGGTGGTTGCAGCCCCGCTGGACCGGGACCCAGGCGGTCACGTCCGAGCGGCGGCGCTGCTCCAGGCCCTGGTAGTTCTCGTCCAGCGAGAGGTCCAGCACCGCGAGACGGCGGTTGCGGCGGGCGCGGGGGCCGCGGCGGTGCACGATTTCGTCCACCGCGTCGCCGAGTTGGCGGTAGCCGTCGGGCCCCATGACGAGGTCCACCGCCTTCACGTTGCCGAGCAGCATCTCTCCCATCCGCTGGGCCATGCACCCCGTGACCCCGAGGACCAGGCCGGGGCGCTCGTGCCGGAGGCCGCTGAGCTGGCCGACCCGTCCCAGCACCCGTTCCTCCGCATGCTCGCGGATGGCGCAGGTGTTCACGAGGATGACGTCGGCCTCCTCGGGCGCGCCCACGATCTCGTAGCCCTGCTTCTCGAGCACGCCCTCCATGAGCTCGCCGTCGGCGATGTTCATCTGGCAGCCGTAGGTCTCGACGTACGCGCGTCTCCCGCCGGCCCCGCCCGCGGGCACGGCGCCGTTGTCACCGTTCGGCTCGGATGTCGTTTTCCCGTTCATTCGCGTACCCCGGATCGAGCGATACTAATTCAGGGTGTTCGGGGCGGCCGCGTCAATGCGCACGCCGGTGCCGTCGGACGACAGACGTCCCCGGTGAAGGACCGCAGGATCAGGCCGGGACGGCGGTTGCACCGCCACGCGCAGGTAGTCGCCGGTGAGCGCGGTTCCTCCCATCCCCTCCAGCACCACCTCCACTTCCGCTCCACCGCGCCCGCGTGCGTACCGGGCACCCTTCCCCGCGGCGAGCGTTCTGAGCTCGCGTCCGCGTTCGCGCGAGACGCGCTGGGGAACCGGGCCGGAAAGACCGGCGGCCACCGTGCCGTCGCGCGGCGAGTACGGGAAGACATGGAGGTAGGTGAAGGGCAGCTCCTCGACCAGCGACACGGTGCGGGCGTGATCGCCCGGCGTCTCGCCCGGGAAGCCCGTGATGATGTCGGCGCCGAGACCGATCGCGCCCACCGCACCCGCGATCTCCAGCGCGCGGCGGCGGTACTGTTCGCGGGTGTGCCAGCGCCTCATGCGGCGCAGCACCGGGTCGGCGCCGCTCTGCAGCGGCATGTGAAGGTGGGGAGCCAACCGCCCTCCCGAAGTGCGCAGCAGGTCGATCATGCCGTCGTCGATCTCGGTGGCCTCGATGCTGCCGAGGCGAAAGCGCGGCCCCGGGACCTCGTCCAGAAGGCGGCGCACCAGCGCGCTGAGCGAGCTGCGCGGGTCGAGATCGCGGCCCCAGTGGCCGATGTGGACGCCCGTGACGACCAGTTCCGGGTGACTGCGGGCCAGAAGGCGGGCTTCGGCGACCACGCGGTCCGGATGGCGGCTGCGGCTCGGTCCCCGCGCCAGACGGGTCGCGCAGAAGGCGCACTTGCGGTCGCAGCCGTCCTGAACCTTGAGCCAGCCGCGGGTGGCGCCGGCGCGGCGCCTGAGCACTTCGGCGCCCACGCCCTCGACGTGCGTGCGATCGAGGGTGGCGCGGGCGCCCAGCTGCACGAGCCGGCCCCGGCCGTGTCCCAGCGCGCGCGCGGCGGCGGCCAGCACCTCCGCCGGGTCGTGCCCTTCGACCACTCCGGACACCCCGTCCATCGCGCGGTAGTCGCTCGCCCGAAGCGCCGCCGAGCAGCCCGCCACGACGATCTCCGCCCCCGGGTTGCGGCGTCGCGCGCGGCGGATGTAGCGGCGGGCGTCGGCGTCGGCCCGGTTGGTGACGGTGCAGGTGTTGATGACGCACACGTCGGCGTCCTCGAGGGCGGCGGGAAGGCCGGTGCCGAGCCCGTCGTCGAGGTGCTGGCGCATGCGCTCGGTGTCGTACTGGTTGGCCTTGCAGCCGAAGGTCCGGTAGTGGACGCGGACGGTCTCCACGAGGGTGCCTGCGCTGTTACCGGGAGATGCCGACCGAGACGGTGGCCCGCCAGAAGCGCTCGTTCAGGGGGGCGCTCCGGCGGCTGCCCCTTTCGAAGGCCAGGTCCATCCACCCGAGACGAAGGTTGTTGAGCTCCACCAGGTTGAAGCCCACTCCCAGCGACCAGACCGATTCCTCCGGATCCTCGGATTCGAAACGGAAGGGTGGCGCCAGGCGCCTGTAGCCGAGACGCACCGGAAGGCTTCGGGTGTCCCCCTCGACGAGGTGCACTTCCACACCCGCCCCGTAGT
Organism: Gemmatimonadota bacterium; assembly: GCA_028874995.1. Taxonomy (GTDB): domain Bacteria; phylum Gemmatimonadota; class Gemmatimonadetes; order Longimicrobiales; family Gaopeijiaceae; genus Bin94. The sequence continues at coordinate 9,312 of JAPPGM010000095.1, forward strand.
TCCACTTGCGGCCGCTGGTCACACCGGCCAGGAACCCGTCCGAGGCTCCCCAGTCCTGGTAGACGCCGGAAACATTGAGAGCGAGGCGCGGAGAGAGGCGGCCGGTCGCGCCCGCCGAGAAGCGAACCGGAATGGTATACCGTCCCTCGCCTTCCGAGTCCTCCTGGGGAACCTCCCTGAGTGTTCCGGACCACTCCACGGCCCCCGCCAGGTGAATCACGGAATGGGGATCGGCGTTGAAACCGGCCGCGACGAGATACCCGCTGTAGCGCCACGCCGACTGTTCGCGGAAGGAATACACCTCTCCGCCGACGGCGAGCGAATCGAGCTCGCGGTCGAACACCCGCTCAAGCCGCCCCAGATACGAGCCCGCCGACACGCCGAGCGAGAGCCGGGAACCGACCCGCTGGGCCCATCCCAGCCGCACCACCGAGGTCCCGCCCTCGTTCCGGTAGCTGTCCTCGACCTCCACCTCGACCTGGTTCAGGATGACCGTCGACCGTCGTTTCGCCACCCAGCGCTGCTCCAGGTGCCCCGAGAGGCTCGCGGTGACGACGCCGCCCACCGACGTCAGCGGATACCCGATCCCGAGAAGCGGCAGGCGGTTGGTGCGGCTGGTGCCCGTTTGTTCCCCCACATCGAAGCTGCCCCAGCTCGGCTGCATGGTGACGCCGAGGGTGGGCAGGCGGAGTTGGGCCGACGCCGCGGGGTCGGTGGCCGAGATCTCGACGCCCGCCAGACCGATCCCGAGGTTGCCCAGGGCGGTGGCGCGCGCATCGATCGCCCGTACCGGAACGCCGAGCGCGCGGAACCCCAGGAAGGACTGGGCGGAGGCGGTGGCCGGCACCGCCAGGGCCGGGAGGAGAACCGCCGCGGGCAACACCACCGCGAGCCGCGCCGCGAACCGCCATGACCGGGTACCGCCGCCGATCGCGCGGCTCATGTGTCACCGTCGAGCGAGAAGTTCAATATCAACCGCAAGCCGGGCGCGGACGGGGATGTCGGCCCGTCGAAGGTCATGTACTCCACCGACCGCGGCTCGAAGGCCGCGAGCACCGCGATCGTCTGCGAGACCGGGTCTCCATCGATGGTCTCGCCGCGCAGAAGATCACGCACGAGTCCGGTGATGGGAATCTCGACGATCTCCCCGGCGGGAGACTGGAACCACTCGTGCGCCGCCAGCGTGCCGACCAGGCCGGCAAGGGACGGACCGAGCGGCGACTTGGGCAGGAAGTCCGGGGCCAGCACCGACCGCAGATCCAGCGAGAGGGTGTCCGACGGCGCGAAGGACCACACCACCGTGCGGGTCGTGAACCGCAACGCAGCGAAGGACACATGGTCGGCGGTGATCTCTACCGGACATCCCACGACATCGCAGAGTTCGTCCGGCCGGTTGAGCACCGAGGGGATATCGAGTTCCATGACCGTTCGCCAGGCGGGGACGCCCCCCACACGCAGCGTCTTCAGCGGCGGGCGGGGCACGGGGGCGTAGATGAAGGTCCGGTTCTCGGTGCTGGCGGGCACCTGGACGATGGTGTCCGGATTGACGCTCGGCCTGGCATCGATACGGAGCAGCGCCGCGGTCACCCGGAGACGGACGCCGGAGGTGCTCGCGCTGACCCGAACGCCACGGCCGGAGTCGGTGGTGTCCGCCCAGGCCGCGATCCACGAGGAGTCGACCCCGATCTCGATGCTGTCGCCGGTCTCGGGATCCCAGGTGGTGCTCCCGATCTCCTCGACCGCCCCGCCCCCGGGCACGGACCAGTACTCCCGGTGGCGGATCGTGTCGATCGCGTATTCCCAGGTCGCGCTTCTGCCGTCCCAGGGCTCGGTGAGGGCGTGCGCGACGATCTCCACCGGCTGATCGTTGTGGACGCTGGCCAGGGAGTCGAAGCGCATGAAGAGACGGCCGGAAAGGAAGGTCAGCACGGTGTCCGGCACATTGGTCCCGGTCGTGTCGAGCACCTGGGCCGACCGGGGATACCGTCCGAAGCGCAGCAGCGAGGCGGCCTCGAGACCCTCCTGGTCGCCACCTCCGGCGTCCACCCCCGCGCCGAAGTCGTGCGCCACGAAACCGGCCCCCAGATCCGAGGTCTTCCCGTATCCGCCGTACACCCTCGCATTGCTCGCGAACTCGTGGTACTCCAGGATCACCTCGGTGGCCAGGCCGGAGCGGACCAGGTCCTCGCGCTCGACGGTGGGAAGGGACTCCGAGCACGCGCCGGCCGCGGCGAGCAGCGCCAGCGCGAGAATGCGGCTGGCCGGGGTGCGCGGGGCGTGTCCGCGAATCGGGTGATCCGCGGTGCGCGGGGCGTGTGTGAGAATCCGGTGGTCCGGGGCCCGCTCGGGCGCGGCAATCCGGGAGCCCGGGGCCCGCGGGGCGGTCGGTGTCCGTTGGCTCACCGGGCTGCCGCTACCGTGCGCCGGGATTCGGAGGCGCGGTGCCGTCGCCGCCCGCCGGGCCCGCGTCCAGGAAGTCCCGCCCGAAGTGGTCCGGGATCAGATCCTTCAACTGCCAATTCACCCTCTCTCCGTTTGCAACGCCGTAGACCATCAGGTCGGTCCCGAACTCGGCCAGGACCTGGCGGCAGCGTCCGCACGGCGCGACGGCCCGCTGCCCCCCGGTGACGACGACCAGCCTGCGGAAGCGCCTTCGCCCCCGCGAAACAGCCGCCGCCACCGCATTCTGTTCCGCGCAGATGGTTAGACCGTAGGAGGCGTTCTCAACGTTGCATCCGGTAAAGACCTCTCCGGTGTCCGTTTCGAGGGCGGCACCGACGCTGAATCGCGAATACGGCGCGTACGAATACGCGAGCATCTCGCGGGCCAGCGTGACCAGCCGATCGAGCGGTACGGGATCCATCAACTCTCCATCCGGATTCTGGGCAACCTTCGCGAGAGCCCGGTGAGGATCTCATGCCCGATTGTGTCCGCCAGTTCCGCGACTTCCTCCAACGTCAGTTCGGTTTCGCCATCGCGCCCGAGAAAGGTAACGACATCGCCGGGGGATGTGTCGCCCGAGACTCCTACCACCGTTGTGTCCATGGAGATCCGTCCCAGAACGGGAACCCTGCGCCCGCCCGCGAGCCCCCACCCGCGACCCCCAAGGGTTCGCGGCAGGCCGTCGCCGTAGCCGATGCCCACCGCAGCCCACCGTTCGGGCCCTTTCGAGCGGTGGGTCGCGCCGTAGCCGACGGTGGCGCCGCCGGGGACGTCCCGCACGAGAGCGACCCGCGCCCTGACGTGCACCGCGGTCTCGGGAGGCTCCGTGCCGGGCCCCGCGGACCCGCCGTAGAGGTAGATCCCGGGGCGGACCGCGTTGGCGGTTTGTGAAGAGAGGCGAAGGGTGCCGGCGCTGTTGGCGCAGTGAAGGAGGGTGCCGGGGTCGATGCCGCCGGCGGTGCGTATGAAGTCGTCGAAGCGGGCGATCTGGCGGCGGGCGCTGGTGAGGTCGGGTTCGTCGGCGGAGTGGAGGTGGGTGAAGATGCCGAAGAGGTGGAGGTTGCGGGTGGTGGCGCGGCGGATGTGGGGCCACCAGTGGGGGGGCGGGGGGGTGGGGGGGAGGGCGGATGGGGTTGCGGTCGGGGCTGCTGCGGGTGTTTGCGCGGGTCCGGGGGGCGGGGCGGTGGGGGGGGAGCCGGATGGGGTGGCAGCCGAGGTGGACGAGGTGGTGCGTGCGGAGATCGTGGCCGAGTCGGCCAGGGGGAAGCCCGCCCGGCCCATTCCGGTGTCGATCTCGATCTGGAAGGGGAGCGGGGGGGCGGGGGGCGGGGTCTCGGCGGCGAGGCGCGTGAGGGCGGAGAGGGCGTCCAGGTCGGAGATGGTGGGTATGAGGTGGGCGGCGATGGCGCGGGGGAGGTCGGCCGGCGGAACCGGGCAGCACACCATGACCGGCTCGCGGACGCCGAGGTCGCGCAGTTCGAGGCCCTCGTCGATGGACGCCACGCCGTAGCCGAACGGGCGCCCCGGGGCGAGCGCCGCGACGACGTGCTCCACGCCGAGACCGTACCCGCCGCACTTCACCATGGGGATGATCTTCACGCCGGGCCCGACGTGGTCCCGCACGCGCGCCAGGTTGCGGCCGATCGCGCCGGTGTCCACCTCGACCCAGGCGCGGCGGCGGGTGTGGGGGTGGGGGCTCGGGGCCGGCATGCGGTGTTTCCTGTGGGCGAAGCGGGGGTTGGGTCGGGGGGTTCGCGGGGGTTGGGTCGGGGGGTTCGCGGGGGTTGCGTCGTGGGGTTCGCGGGGGTTGGATCGGGTGATGGCAGGGGGTGTTGGCTCGGGTGGCTCGGGGAGCCTCGGGTGGTGCCAAGGGCGTTGACTTGGATGAGGCCGGAGCCGAGGATGCGGCTCGGGTGGGCGGGGTGACGGAGTGCGATGAACGTTACAGCCAAAGGATTGCTCGTGCACGAGACCGCGCGGGACCGCGACGCCCTGGCGAGGGCATTCGACGTGCAGCACCGGGCCAGCCTGGTGGGATTCGACTGGAGCGAACCGGGCGGCGCGCTGGATAAGGTGCGGGAGGAGACGGATGAGGTGACCGCGGTGCTTGGGGGAAGGGTGGGGGTGGGGGGGCTCGCGGGTGCGGAGGCGGGGGGCGGGG
>JAPPGM010000016.1 GCA_028874995.1 Gemmatimonadota bacterium
GTCCAGGTTGAGTTCCGGATCCTTGACGGTCTTGAGGGCGTTGCGGACGGCTTTTTCGGTTGCGGGCATGTTGCGGACCTCCGGCGGCGTGGATCGTGCACCCCGACAGGGACGGCCAAGATGCCGCCCGTGCCGGTGGCCCTGCAAGTTAGCGGGCCGGGGAAGTGGCTCGCGCCCCTTGATGCCCGCTCCCGCTCGGGTACATTCGCCGTGGTCCCGCAGGGTTCGTCGTTCGAATCGCCACCGAAGGCCTGGTGGCCCCCGCGCGGGCCCAACCCTCGCAGCCAGCAAAAAACCAATGCGAATCGCCATCAACACAGGCGGCGGCGACGCCCCGGGCCTGAACGCGGTCGTCCGGGCCGCGGTCCTTTCGGCCGAACGGCGCGGGTGGGACGTCGTCGGCATCCGCCGGGGATACGACGGGCTCTTCAATCTCGGGGGCGTCGTGCCCCTGGACGGGGCGGCGGTGCGGGGCATCACCCATCTTGGCGGCACCATCCTGGGCACCACCAACCGCGGCAGCCCCTTCTCCTTCCCCGACAAGCAGCCCGACGGCACCGTCCGCATGGTCGACCGTTCGGACGAAGTCATCGCCCGCATGAAGCGTCTCAGGATCGACTGCCTGATTGCGGTGGGGGGCGACGGGTCGCTGCGCATCGCGAGCGAATTGGCCGGGAAGGGCCTCAACGTCATCGGCGTGCCGAAGACCATCGACAACGACCTGCAGGCGACCCAGGTCACCTTCGGCTTCCACACCGCGGTCCAGACCGCCACCGACGCCATCGACAAGCTCCATTCGACCGCCGAGGCGCACCAGCGGATCATGGTGGTCGAACTGATGGGCCGGCACGCCGGGTGGATCGCGCTCTTCGCGGGGTTCGCGGCGACCGCCGACGCGATCCTCATCCCCGAGTTCCCGTACGACATCGAGAAGGTCGCGGCGAAGATCCGGCAGCGGTACCGGGAGGGTCCCGAGTTCGCGATCGTGGTGGTGGCCGAGGGGGCGAAGCCCCGGGGGGGCGAGGCCTCCTACCTGCAAGAGACCGGGTTGGGCGGGGGGCGGCGGCTGGGGGGCGTGGCGAAGCGGGTGTCGCGGCGGCTGGAGGAACTGACCGGGCACGAGTCCCGCAGCCTGGTGTTGGGCCACCTGCAGCGGGGCGGCCGGCCGATCGCCTTCGACCGGCTGCTGTCGCTCCGTTTCGGGAGCGCGGCGATCGAGATGGCGGCGGAGGGCAGGTTCGGCTGCATGGTGGCGCTCGATCCGCCGGTGGTGAAAGCGGTGCCGCTCGCCGAGGCGGTAGCGAAGGTCAAGACGGTGCCGCCTGAGCACGAGGTGGTGATGGCGGCGCGGGGGATGGGGATTTCGTTCGGGGATTGACTTGACCGACAGCTGGTCAGTTTGCATGATATTGTAATTCACTTCTCCAAAGGGATTGCCAGACCAATGCCGAACGAACTCGTCCAGGCCCGCATCGACGGCGCCGTGAAGAAGGAAGCCGCTGCCGTGCTGGCGGCCATGGGCCTGACCGTCTCCGGCGCGGTGCGGCTCCTGCTGACCAAGGTCGCTCACGAGAAGGCGCTGCCTTTCGCGCCGCTGGTCCCCAATGCCGCCACCATCGAAGCAATGAGGGAAGCCCGCGAAGGCAACCTCCCGCGGTTCGCGACCGTCGAGGACCTCTTCGACGATCTGCATGCGGACGATTGAGCGGACCAGCCGGTTCAAGCGCGACTACAAGCGGGAGTCCCGGGGTCGGCACCGGACATACCTCGACGCCATCCTGGCCCCCGTCGTGGAGACTCTGGCCAACGACCGGCCGCTTGAGCCCCGGCACAACGACCACGCGCTGAGCGGCGAGTGGGGAGATCACCGGGACTGCCACGTGAAGCCTGACCTGTTGCTGATCTACCAGAAGTCCGGGGACGACATCCTGCGTCTGGTGCGGCTCGGGTCGCATGCCGAACTCGGACTCTAGGACACTCCCGGCCCCCACTCCCCCGCCCGCAACGACACCAGGTTCGCGAACAGCCTATACGCCCCCGCCACCCCCGCCGGGAACTGCCGAAAGAACGCCAGCCCGGTGTACACGTAGAGCCCTTCCCCCACCCGGGCCACCAGCAACCCACCACGCTTCGGCTCCTCGCCCGGATCCGCCATCTCCATGACCGCGGTATACTGCTCGTCCCAGTCACCGAGGAAGTACAGCCCCCGCTCCTGCACCCATCCCTCGAAGTCGGCGTCGCCGATCCGGTTCGGCCCGGCGAAGACGGGCGACTCCGGCGCCAGGAGCGTCACCGGCGCGGTCTCGTCGGTCACGCGGTCGTGAGGCCTGTTGATCGTGACCGGGTACGGGGCGAAACCGCCCGCGGGGAACTCGTACTTGTTGTACTGCACGATCACCGTGCCGCCACCTCGCGCGAAGTCGAGGACCGCCTCGTTGGCGGCGACCAGGTCCGGGCGCGTCTCGTAGGCGCGGATGCCGAGGACGAGCACGTCGTAGTCGGCGAAATCACCCGCGCGCACCACCTGCGGACCGAGTTCGTCGACCTCCATGCCGATCTGGCGCAGAACCGCGGCGCCATCGTCGCCCGAGCCCATGATGTAGCCGACGCTGAGCCCGGTGTCGGCGGTGACGGGGACGACCGAAATGCGCACGGCGGCCTCGCGAACCATCATGGCGCGCGGAATGTGCGGATAGTCGATGATGTCGGTCTCGGTGACAGATTCTACCTCGAATCTGTCCGGGAATCTGTCACGGGCCGTTTCGGGGCCTCCTGACGGCTCCGAAACGCTGCTAGCGACCGCTCGAATGACAGATTCTCCCTCGAATCTGTCACGGGGCGGGGTCACCATAAAGACGAACGACCCGTTGGCACCGTCCGGTTCCAGTGCGAAGGACACGCTGGCGGGCTCGACCGACCACCCGTCCGCGACCTCCAGGCGCAGCGACCCGGAGCGCGCCGTTGCGGACGTGTTGGTGAGCACGACGCCGATCTCGCGCGCCGCTCTCGCCCCGCTCGGCCACACCATCCACGGTGGGTCCACGGCCACATCGATGGCAGGCGCGACCAGCACGGCCCTGCGGTACTCGCCGATCCCCCGGTCCACACCGATGAACTCGCCGTCGCGCTCCACGCGCATGGCGACACCGTCCACCTCCAGGGCGATCCCCGCACGCACGGGGGCGGGATCAAACGGCAGCGCCCAAAGCCCGGCATAGTCGGGCCACTCGTACATCGCCCCGTCGCGCTCCTCGGCCAGGTAGTACGGCGCCGAGGGCCGCGCGTCGGGTGGCACGGTCACGCGCCAGCTCCACCGCCCCACCTCGCCCGCGGCGATCCGACCATCGGCCGGTGTCCCGACCGTCGGCGCCCGGAAGAACCGGGACCGTGACGATGCCTGCGCCGACTCTTCCGTACGCGACGCCTCCCACCCGGCGGGCAGCAGCAACGCGGGATCCACGCCCGTCAACCCGGCCCGCCCACCGTTCCAGACCGTCACGTCCACCACGACCGATTCGCCCGGTGTCAGCAGGTCCCGTCCCACCCTCACCTCGGTTACGACTCCCGCCGCCGCCAGCACCGCCTCGGACACCTGCGCCAACCGCCCTTCCAGCACATGCTTCCCTTCGCCGTCCGGCGACTCCGCCAACAGGCCGCGAAGAATCCGCGCCGCCTCCACCAGCCCGGCCACGGCACCATCCGGCCTCGCGCCCGAAAGCCCGCGCTCTGCCGCCGCCAGCGCCCGCCGGTAGCCTGCCAGGCGCTCCTCCGTGTCCGCCGGCCATCCCGCAGGCAACGGGGGGCCCAGTTGCCCGAACAGCGTGGTGTCCACGCCCGCGAAGATGCCGCCATCCTCAATCCCATCAACCACGGAAGCCTCCAGGCGCAACGAACTCGTACGCGGCCCCATGGCCTGACCGGACCCCATCTCCTGGGAGCGATGCCGGCTGCGGCTCTCCATGGCCAGCTGGAAGTGCGACCGCCCCAGCACCGGGTCGAAGTCGCCCGACGGGATGCTCAGCGTCGCTTCCCCGGGGTAGAAGCGGACTGAACGGTACAGCTTGGACGGTGCCCACGGGGTCACCCCGGCCGCGGCCAGCTCCGGAAAGCGATCCGGATCGCCGGCCGCCGCGAAGGCCTCCGTCGCCGCCACACCCGCGAGCTGGTGCTGCCCGTGCCCGTCGCGGCGAGTCCCAGAAAACACCGACACGATCACGTGCGGCCTGAACTTGCGCACCACGAATACGACATCGCGAAGCACCTCTTCCAGCGGCCAGAATTCGAGTGTCTCGTCCAGGGTCTTCGAGTAGCCGAAGTCGAAGGCGCGGGTGAAGTACTGCTCGCCGCCATCCAGGGCACGCGCAGCGACGAGCTCGCCCGTACGGATCACCCCCAGTCCCTCGTGAAGGCGCGGCCCGATGAAGTTCTGGCCTCCCTCGCCCCGGCTGAGCGACAGGTAGGCGGTCTCGGCACCCATGCCGCGCGCGAGGGTTGCCAGCAGGCTGGTGTCCTCGTCGTCGGGGTGGGCGGCGATCATCAGGACGCGCTTCACGCCGTCAAGCTGGCGCATGAGGAGGGCGGTGCCGAGGAGGCCCGGTTGCAGGGCGGCGGCGGGGGCGGCGGGAACGGCGATCGACGCTGTGGCGGCCAGGAACAATGCGGTTGTGTGGGTGAGCCGTGTTCTCATGGGTTGTCGGCGGCCGGAGGCATTTGCTGTCAAGGGGTTAGATTCGCGCGGGGGCGGGACGCGCGCCAGAATCCGAAGCTAACGGCAGGCGAGTCGCGCTCCGCCGAACAGGAGGACCACGATGGACATTGCCAGGACGCTCAGAAGCTACGACGGCAAGCGGGTTGCGCCCTTTCGCGCGGTGGCGGACGCGGTGTGTGACATTCCCGACCATGCCATCCCGCAGCTGTTGGATCTCGCGGCGAGGGAAGACGCAGCTCTTCAGGTCGGCGCCACCTGGGTGATCAAGCACCTCGCCGAACGCGGGAACGCGCCGACGGGGAGGAGGGCGGTGCAGGCCATCGACCTGCTGGAGCGGCCGCAGGCGCCCGACGCGGTTCTGCACCTGCTGCAGACGCTGCCCCACATGGAGATTCCCGTCCGCCGGCAGGCGGGACTGCGCCGGACCCTCAACCGGCTGGTCTGCTCGAAGCGCACCTTCATCCGGGCCTGGGCGTACAACGGCCTGGGCGTGCTGGCCGCCGGGAATACGGACCTCCGGAGCGAGGTCGAAGCGCTCTTCGACGCGGCCGCCGAGCGGGAAACGGCGGCGGTGCGTGCGCGCATCCGGCACGCGCGAGCGGCCCTGGGGTGAGGGACGATCCGCCGCTCAACGGAGCCGCACCGACAACCCGGCCCCCACGAACAGTTCGTCCGCCGGGTCCTGCAGTCCGGCGCCGGCGCGGATGTCCCACTGCAGGTCGACGGTGACGAGCCAGGTGAGGCCGGCGTTGACGTAGTGTTCGGCCTGGCGCCCGTCCGCGCCCTCCCGGAAGATCGCGAACCACTCGCCGTAGAGGCCGTGCCGGTCACCAAGGCCGACTCCGCCCGAAAGGGACTGGGCCCAATCGGCACCGTCATCCCCCGATTCGTCGATGGTGCGGTTGATTTGGGTGCTGGCGGAGAGCGACAACACGTCGCCGACTTCCCAGCTGTACAGGAGGTTGACGCCCGGAAGCACGCGGTCGTCGGAGAAGCCGTCGGTGCCGGTGGGCAGGGTCGTCTGGGGCAGGATCGCCAGCGCGGGAACGATTCCGTTCTGGTCCGAGAGGGCGAGCTTGACGCCCAGGTACAGGTCCTCGATCCCGGTGTCACCGTGGCTCGAACCGTCAAGAGTGGTGCGCCGGGCGACCGGGCTTGCCGCCACCCGCACCTCCAGCCGGTCCGCCAGGACGCCCAGGCGGAGCAGCGGTTCGCCGAGGGAGTGGGTTTGCACGCTGGCGCCGTCGCCTCGGACCAGGTCGAGGGTGTAGCCGAACTCGATCTGGATCACGCCCCGGCCCACGGTGCTCGTGGCCTCGGTGAAGTCGGGGCGGTCGGCGACGAGGGGTTGCTGGGCGTAGGTGGGGGCGGCGAGGGCCAGAGTGGCGAGGGTCGCGAGGGCGAGGTGCGCTGGTGCGGTCATCATTTGGTGGGCTGTGGGGGTTTCTTGACGTTTACGGCACTATAGTGCATCAGTGGGAGTGGCGAATGACAGTTTGGTTGAGAGAAGGATCGAATGGCAGAGGCGGGAGATCGATTCGGGCGGATGCTGGCGCATCTTGGCATGGTTGTCACATGCGTCGTGGCCGCGTGCGGAGGTGATGGGGCGAACCGGGACGCGATGGTGGAGGTGGACACGATCGGAGGGGTGGTGGTGGTCCGCAACGGGACCGGTCTGTGGAGCGAATCCGAGGGGTGGCAGGTGGTCGAGGAGTTCAGGGTGGGTGGAAGCCAGTGGGGGGAGAATCCGGACGAGGAGCTCAGCGACTCGAAGAACACCACCGTGACCCTCGGCCCGAATGGCCAGATCTTCGTCCTGGAATTCGCGACCGACCGCGTTGCGGTATTCAGCGGCGAGGGCGAGTTCGTGAGAAGTTTCGGGCGCCGTGGCGAGGGCCCCGGCGAGTTCAGTTGGCCGATGGCAATGACGTGGGATGGGGCGGATCGGCTTTGGGTGGGAGCCGGACAGGGTGGTAGGTACCACGTCTTCGACTCGACGGGCGTCTTCCAGAAGTCCGTGGCAAGGCCTGTCCACGCTGCCGCGAGTCTGCAGCACCCTCTCTTCTGGGAAAACGCCGGCTCCGTGGTCGAGGAGGCTGCAGGCGAAGGGGTGGTCCTGTACCTGCGTACCGATACCCTGGGACACCTCATCGACACGGCGGCGGTCATTCGGAGGCTCGAGCGGCCGCCGGCCCTTCAGGACCTCCTGCCGCTGCCGACCTGGAAGTCGTTTCGCCTTGTGGAAGGGCACTATGTCCCGCGCCTGCGCTGGAGCCGGGCGCCCGACGGCATGATCTGGTCAGCGGCCAGCGGTGAGCTTCGCCTGGCCCAGACCACTCCGAACGGCGACACCCTCCGGATCATCGAGACCTCACATCGCAGCGCGGAGTTTGACGCGGCTGATCGGGCGGTGATCGCGGAAGGTCTCGCGGAGGCCGGCATCTCCAGGGACGACGTGGAGTTGGTGCGGCCGTTGGTGGGGGCGATCCATGTCATGGACGATGGCCACATCCTGGTCGGGATCATCGAACGCGTGGGAGAGGCTTCCAGCATCTTCGACGTGTTCGACCCGGAGGGGTTCTTCCTGGGAACGGTCGACCTGGGCTTCAGCCTGCCCGATCGCGGCGTGCCCTCCTTCGTCGGCGATACGATCATCGCGGTCACGCCGGGGGACCTCGATCTGCCCTATCTCGTACGTGCCACGATCAAGCGGCCGCGGGAGCGACAGTCTCTCCGCCGACGGCCGCGGTAACCCGGGCAAACCCCCTCACCGTGGCCACGGCAGCGCCAGCCCTTCCGGCGCCCGCGCCCTCCCGAACCACCCCGCCAGCGCCGCCAGGCTGAGCACATAGGGCAGCGCCAGAAACAGCGGATAGGGCAGATCCGCGTCGACCGCCTGCAAAGCGAACTGCAGCGCCTCCGCTCCCCCGAAGAAGAGCGCCGCAGCGATGACGCCCAGCGGACTCCACCGCCCCAGCACCACCACCGCGATCGCGATGAACCCCTTCCCGGCCGACATGTTCTCGGCGAAGGTCCCCGTATGCACCAGGCTCAGGTGCGCGCCCGCCAGCCCCGCCGCCAGCCCCGCGAAGACGACTGCCAGCATCCGCGTCCGCACCACCGGCACGCCGGCCGCGTGGGCCGCATCCGGCGACTCGCCGACCGCACGCAGCGCCAGCCCCCAGCGCGACCGGAAGAGGAACCACCCCAGCACCGGCACCAGCGCGTAGGCCAGGTACGCCGTCACCGCCTGGTCGAAGAACGCCGGCCCGACGACCGGGATCCGCGCCAGCAGCGGCAACTCCCAGGCCGGCACCGTCGGCAGCTCCAGGGCCAGCCCGGTCACGCCGAAGCGGCTCTGGAAGACCGCCCCCGTGAAGCCCAGGCTGCCGATGGTCACGGCCGTCCCCGTGATAATCTGGTCGGTGTTCAGCCAGACCGCGAAGACCGCGAAGAGCAGCGCCGCCATTCCCCCCGCGAGCGCCCCGGCCGCAAGTCCCCCGTACGGTCCCGCCGCAAGTGCCCCCAGCGCCCCGCCCAGCGCTCCCCAGATCACCGAGCCCTCGAGCCCGATGTTGATCACGCCCGCCCGCTCCGAAACCGTCTCTCCGAGGGCGGCTAGCGCGAGCGGCACCGCCAGTCCCACGGCGGAGATGAGGAAGGAAGAAAGGGCGCCGATGTCAGCCACGGGAACCTCGGCCGGCGAGCGCCTGCCAGCTTCTGTCCACGGTGAGCACGGCGAGGATGACCAGCGCCTCGATGCCCCGGACCCAGACTTCCGGCACACCCGCATCGCGCTGCATGGCCCCTCCCCCCGCACTCAGGGCCCCGAACACGATCGCCGTCACCACCACGGCGAGCGGGTTGAGCCGCGCCAGGAGCGCCACCGCAATCGCGGTGTACCCCCACCCCGGAGACAGACCCTCGTACATGCGATGCGTGATTCCCGCGATCTGCACCCCCCCGGCGAGGCCCGCGATCGCCCCCGACGCGAGGAAGGCGAGCCAGACGACGGGCCGGGCGCGGAACCGTCCGCTCACCTCGGCGGCGCGGGGCGAGGCCCCCACGGCGCGCAACCTGAACCCGCCGGGCGTGCGGGTCAGGTAGAGCCACATTGCGACCGCGATCAGGATGCCGATCAGGAAGCCGATGTGGAGTCGGGTTCCGGGCACCAGATCCGGGAGGTGCGCCGCTGCGGGGATCTCGTCGGTCTGGTTGAAGACGCCGCGGGATTCGCGCAGGGGGCCCTGCACCAGGAACTGGGCCGCGAAGAGGGCCACGAAGTTCATGAGGAGGGTGGTGATGACTTCGCCGACGCCCATTCCGGTCTTCATTGCTGCAGGGACCGACGCCCAGAGCGCGCCGGCCATGGCGGCTGCGAGGAGGGTGGCGGGGATTAGGACCAGGCCGGGGGTGCCGGGCAGGGCGACCGCGACGGCCACCGCGGCGAGCGCCCCCGCGTGGAGCTGTCCTTCGGCGCCGATGTTCCACACGCGTGCCTTGAAGGCGAAGGCGACGGCCAGGCCGGTGAGGAGGAGCGGGGTGGCCCGCACCAGGGTGAAGGAGACGAAGCGGTCCCAGGAGCCGAAGGCGCCCCGCAGGAGGGCGGCGAAGGCTTCGCCGGGCGAGTAGCCGCCGAGCGCGAGGAGGGCGGCCGCGATGGCCAGGGTGGCCAGGAGGGCGCCGGCGGCGGTGAGGGCGGGGGTGAGGCGGGGGCGGGTTTGGAAAGTGGAGGTGGTCATCGGTGATCGCCTCCGGGTGGGGGACCGCTCCCGGTGGCTGGTCGGGCCGATCCGCGCGGGTCGTCGTCCTGGTGTGCCTGACCCCGCGCGGCGAGCATCAGTTCTCCGATGTCGCGGGGGTTGTGCGCGTCCCGTGGGACCGGGATGAGGCGGCCCCGCACCATGACCGCGATCCGGTCCGAGAGCTCCAGGATCTCGTCGAGGTCGGCCGAGATGAGCACGACGCCGGGAGGACGGTCGCCTTCCCGCGCCAGGGCGGCGAGGCGGGAGCGCACGGCCACGGTGGCCTTGACGTCCAGGCCCCGGGTGGGCGATTCGGCCACAAGCAGGTCGGCGCCACGGAGAAACTCACGCCCCGTGACGACCTTCTGCTGGTTGCCGCCCGAGAGCGTGGCGGCGGTGGCCGCGGGCGATGTCGCGCGGACATCCATCTCGCGCACAAGGTCGGCGGCCGTCTCCTCAATCCGCGTCCAGTCCAGCCAGGGGCCCTTTCGGAAGGTGTCCTTCCCGTGGAGCGCGAAGGCGACGTTCTCCGAGATTGTGAAATCGTTCACAAGCCCTTCGTGGCCCCGGTCCTGGGGGATCCAGCCGACTTCCGCCGGGAGGGCCGCCTCGCCCTGGTGAGGTGTGCGGATTCCCGCCAGCACGCGGGCCAGTTCCCGCTGGCCGTTACCGTCGACGCCCGCGATGCCGAGCACTTCGCCGCGGAGAACCTCGACCGTAACGTCCCTGAGCGCCGGCTCTCCGTCGCGGGTGACCGTGACGCCGTGGAGCGACGCGACCTTCCGGGCGGCATGCTTCCCGGTCGCGGCAGCCGGATCCGCACCCGCGGCCGGCGGTTTCCCGGCCACAGCACCCACCCCCCCCCCCACCATCGCCTCCGCCAGTTCCCCCGTCGACACCGACGCGGCCGCTTCGGTCATCACCCACCGTCCCCGCCTCAGCACCGTCACCCGGTCCGCCGCGGCCAGCACCTCGTCCAGCTTGTGCGCGACCAGCACGATTCCCGTACCAACCCCCGCCACCTCCCTCAGCACGGCGAAGAGCCCGTCCACCTCCCGCGGCGCCAGCACGGCCGTGGGCTCGTCGAGGAGGAGGACGCCCGTCTCGCTCATCAGCGCCTTCAGGATCTCGATCCGCTGCCGCGCCCCGACCCCCAGCCGCGCCACCGGGACGTCCAGCTCCACCTCGAGCTTCAGCTCCCGTGCGCGAGCCTCCACCCGGTCCCGATAGCCGGGCGCCGCCATCCCCTTCGCTGTCCACGCCCCACCATTGAACAGTGCGATGTTCTCGAAGCCGGTGAACCGGGGAACCAGCGAGAAGTGCTGGTGCACCATCGCGACACCGAGGGCGCGGGCATCGCGCGCGCTCCTGAGCGCCACCGCGCGACCACCGATCTCGACGCGGCCCTCATCCGGGGGCAGGAGGCCGCCGAGGATTCGCGCAAGGGTGGTCTTCCCCGCGCCATTCTCGCCGAGCAGACCGTGGATCTCGCCCGGGACAAGGTCGAACGACACGCCCTCCAGCGCGGTGACCGGCCCGAACCGCCGCGTGACATTCCTCAAGCAGGCGGCCGCTGCCCGCGATTCGCTGCCGCCCTGCCCCTCGCGGTTTCCGCTCCGAGTGTTCACTGGCAGTTCACCGCGGGCCGCGCAGTACCCGTCACGCCGGTCACAGGGACGAAACCGGATCCTCCGCTTCGATGAAATCGATCGAAGGCACCTCGAGCGTGCCGGCGATGATCCCCTGCCGCGCGCGGTCGATCAACTCCAGCGCGTCCGCCGGAATCAATCCCTCCTGCTCCGGGTTGGGCACGAATTCCACCGTCCCCGTCGCGAGTCCCGAGTAGACCGGTTCGCTGCCCAGGGTTCCGTCCCGCCACGCCTCGGCCGTCTGCAGGAACATGCCCGTGTAGTCGATCACCGCGCTGCCGACGATCACGTCGGGCGCCACGCCGTTCTGGTCGCGGTTCATCCCGAATGCCCACGCCACACGCCCCCTTTCCCGCGCCTCGCGCACCGACTGGAAGAAGGCGAAGCTGGCCGCGTCCACGTTGTGGATCAGAACGTCGGCACCCTCGCGCAGCTGGGCGGCCGCTGCCTCCTTGGCGGCCGACACGTTGTCCCAGCTGCCGATGAAGGTCTCGAGCACCGTGGCGTCCCCGCGCACCGCCTTCACCCCGGCCTCGAACGCCACGAAGGTCCCCTTCGCCGTCGGGATCTCAACGCCGCCCACCATCCCCACGATTCCGGACTGCGTCACCGCCCCCGCGGCCATCCCCGCCAGGTACGACGCCTCGTTCAGCTGAAAGATGAGCGCCACCACATTGGCCGACGGCCGCGACCCCCCCGAGATGACGAATGTGACTTCCGGATACTCGGCGGCTACGCGGCTCGCGGCGTCCTGGTACTCGAAGCCGTGGCCGAAGATCAGGCCGTAGCCGGCGTCGGCGTAGGAGATGAACGCTTCGTCGAACTCGGCGGGGGTGAGGGTCTGCTGGTGGGAGATGCGGATCCCGAGGGAGTCGCCGATGCGCTGGAGACCCTCGTAGGCACCGGCGTTCCAGCCCGCGTCGCTGACTGGACCGGGGGTTAGGAGGGCGACGCCGGGGGTGGGGTCGTTGGTTGGGGTGTCGTCGGAGGCGGGTGCGTCGCCGCCGCAGGCCAGCGCGGCCACCAGGGTGAGGGCTGTGATTCCGGGGAGATGGTGGTTCACGGTACGTCTTCCTGCAAGGGGGGGCACGAGGCGGCGAGCCGCGCGGCGCGTTGGGGTCGAACGCGCGGACCTGACCGGAGGTTGAAAGATACCACGGCGGAGAGGTCCTTGACCCTGGACTCTCCGGGAAGATACGCGGAGGCTTGAGGAGCCGGTCAAGATTGGAACGGGGAAGTCGGAGCAGGGTACGAGTTTGGGTCACCTGCCCGGCTAACGGCCACCGAAGAGGAGAACGGGAAATGCGGAAAGTTCTGGTTCTGATACTTGCCGTTGCGGTCAATTCATGCGGTCTCTTTGGCCCGTCGGCAGCAATCGACATCACAGTGGAAGTGGACCCGACCGCGCTCCAACGGATTTGTCGCGGCCAGGCCGGTGTGTGTTGGCCCCAGTCGAAAGATGCGCTGAGGGCGGTGGTGCAGATGGTGGCGACGGAGACCAATACCCTGAAGAAATACCGCGAGAAGGTTGGCGAAACCGACACCCCGATTACGCTGACATTGCGACTCGAGGATTTGCCCGGAGGTGACTACCGGCTGGCTCCCCATACTTTGCATCCTCCCGAATGGGGGCAGATCGATTTCGAGCCGGAGGAGAGGCGGTTGTTGATCAAGTCCGGGCAGTCGGCCACGGCACATTTCGTTCTGAAGGAAGTCCAGGATCTCCCCTGCTGGGGTACGGATGGCGAACTCGAGGGACGTGGTTGTGGGGTTGGGGCGGAGTGGTGAGTCGTTCGTGGTTGGCTCCGGAACCCAGGATATGTCCTGGTTTGTCTGGATCACGATAGAGAGTCCTCAATAGGCCCGGTCGGGATGTCGCCGAAGGTGCCCGGCGCGGACGAGAGGCCAGCGCGGTTGGTCACCGCACGCCGCTCGACGCCGCTGGTGGCCCGTCACCCGGGACCGTAGAATACTCAGCGCGCTCCCATCGAAACCTGCCCATTCAACCGGACCCCCCTCATGAACCAGCCCCGCGACCATTGGAGCTCCAACGCAGGCCTCGTGCTCGCCGCAACTGGCAGCGCGATCGGCCTCGGCAACCTCTGGAAATTCCCCTTCATAACCTGGGAGAACAACGGGGGCGCATTCGTCCTCGTCTACCTGATATGCATCGCCGCGGTCGGCCTGCCGATCATGATGGCGGAGCTGCTGATCGGGCGAAGGAGCCAGAAGAGCGCGGTGGGTGCGCTGAAGGACGCCGTCGCGTCCAAGTGGCCGGGGGGCCGACGGTTGGGAGGGCTGGTGGGAGGCTGGGGCGTGCTGGCGGGCTTCATCCTGCTCAGCTACTACACCGTCATTGCGGGGTGGTCGCTCTTCTACTTCGTGAAGACCGTCGGGTGGACCTTCGGCGGATACCCGGCGGGCATGGCGGCGGGTGATCTCTTCACCGGGCAGGCGCTCAACACCGGCCTGCAACTGGTGCTCTCGCTGGGCTTCAGCGTGGGGACCATAGCCATCGTCTACTTCGGCGTCAGCAAGGGGATCGAGCGGATCGCGAGGATCTTCCTGCCGATCCTCTTCGGCATCCTGCTGCTCATGCTG
>JAPPGM010000051.1 GCA_028874995.1 Gemmatimonadota bacterium
AAGTAGTTAGACGATTTCCTGCCGGGATTCTGACCTCTGTTGCTCCGCCCGTCGGGCAGAATGGTCGCGTCGTTGGCCTGATGCAGCAGATACGCCTCCTCGCCGACAACCTCGCCGATCGATGCCGCCGGCTCCGGGCCGATCCGCCACGGCAGTCGTGAGTCGTCCGCCGGACGGGCATTCTCGATGATCAGTATGCCGGCGCTGTCCCGGGTCGCCTGAGCCGAAGCGTCGGAATGGCAACCGGCCTGGCCGACGGCGGCCGCCACAATCGCGAGCGAGAGGGTGGCTGCAGTCCCCGGAGCGATCGTTCTCTTCCGGCTGGTCATCTTCCCTCCCCTTCGGCCGCGGCCGGGCTACAGCCCGCGGATCAATCCCCGGCTTTCGGGCGGGTTCTATCCACAGACCGTCAGGACGGTAATCCTAACTTCTTAGGAAGACGATAAGGGGCAAGGGACACCCGTGTCAACGAAATAGATAGGAGATTCCCAGGCTACACTCCGGCCCGCGCCCCACGCTCTACGGGTCCTTCTCGCAGTCCTCCCATGTCGGACCACACGGCTCCCAGCGAATCGTGCCATTGGCGCTGAGCGCGGGGTCCCAGGACGGAGCGCGGAGCAGGGTCGTGGTGAGGACGCCGTCCTCGAACACGTAGCTGCCACTCAACAGGGGTGCCGGGCTGCTGGCCGATCTGGTGACGAAGCGCCCGCTGGTGTCGTTCGTATAGACTTCTTCCCTGGTCCAGCTTGACATTGTGGTCCCGTCGGGACGGTTGAGTTCCAGGACGATACTGATATTCCCCATGGCGTAGTCCTCAAGCACCCGGTGCTGTATCAGACCCAACAGCCCCTTCACGTCGGGAGGTGAAGTGGTTCGGCCGTCCGTCCATTCGAGTGATTTCCACGTCACCAGACGATAGCGACCGCTCAGATCGGGGGCTTGCTCGGCCGGGCCGCACCCGGCCAGAAGCAGGACCATCGCGGACCGGGCGAACCGCGGGAATCGTCGCGGGAACCTCGCCCGAGCACTCCTCGCAACACTTCGCGTTCCCTTGGCGGGCACGTCGTTCTGGACCATGTCTTGCCTACCCGTTCTCCGTGGCGTACACCCAGCCGGTGATTTCCAGTCTACACTCGCCCACTCCCCGTCGCGCGTGCCTGCCCGTTCCCCGGTGGGGACTTGCGCTTGCACCCTGGCTCGTACCCCCAAGTCCATCCCCCGGTTCCCTAGTGGGGCGGGCTTCCCGTCCGCAAAGAGATTCTCCCGCGCCTCTCCCCCCTATAGATTTCGCGCGGATCGGGCGGACACCGACAGGAGAAAGGTGAGAAATGACTGAGTCGAAGCACGAGAAATTGGGCCTCTGGTTGCAGTGGATCGGCGCCAGTGCGATCGGTGGTTTCGTGTTCGCCGTCCTGGCGCGGCGGGTGAGCATGGCGGCTGGCGGGACCATCGGGGATTCGTTCGGCCCGGTCGCGGCCGAAGTGGTGATCGGTGCGCTGGCGCTGGGCGGGATCATGGTGGGGATCGCGGCGGGACAGTGGCTGGTGGTGCGAAGGTCGGTGGCGTGGGCCGGGTGGATGGTGTTGGCAATGGTTGCCGGGGGGATGGCGGGCGGCGCGACGGGGTTCGGCGTGCTGCAGGGGCTGGGTGGGGTGGACGGGGGTGCTTTCGCGGTGGCCGTGGCCGTTGTGGCGGGGTTGGTGGCGTTGGGAGGGGTGGGATGGCTTCTGCTGCGGGGCCGGGCGTCGGCGGTGGGCAGATTCGCGTGGCGGAGCATGGCCGCGGTGGTCGCGGCGGTGGCGGCTACCGGTCTGAGCGGGATCGCCCTGGGAGAGTACTCCGGGGGCGGGGTGGGAGGGGCGGTCTTCGGGGCCGTCTACGCCGGGGTTACAGGATTCGTCGTGCTCCCGAGTGCGGGGGGGCGAAGCCAATGACAACTTTGCATTACAGAAAGCACATCGTAATTGACATTTGATCGAAAGCCGCCGGCTGGGGGCGCGAAGCGGTCAATGGTCCCTCATCGCTCCAGCTCCCACACCTGAATCCTCTCGATTCCGATTTCGTCGGTCGCACGGCCCAGAAGGTAGTCCGCGCCGACCTCGAAGACCTCGAGCTCCGCCGGCGTCTCGACGAACCCGAGCACCTGACCCTCCGGGTCGAACACCGTCCACAGCTGTGCAGGTCTCTCGATGTCCGGCGGGGTGTATTCCTTCACCCACAGGTGACCCAGCGCGTCGGCAAGCAGAGCGCGAAATGCCGGGAAGTTCTCCACGATTGGGGCTTCGTCGTAGGCGGGACGGAACATCTCGATCACCTCTTCCGGCTGCTCGGCCTCAATGAACGCGGCCAGCATCGCCTCGACGACCTCGGCCCGGGTCGGAGCCCGGCTCCAATGCTCCCGGCGCACGATCTTCGCGAGCGCTCCATCCGACAAGCGGTAGGCGCGAAGCTCATAGCGATCGTTGGTGGCGATCACGAGCGTGCCTTCCCAAGCCGCTTCGTGGAGTCCCCGGCTGAAGGCCATGCGGGCAACTTGCAGCATCACGCCGCCGTACACGCCGCGAAACCCCTCCAGGCCCGGGTGGGTGCCAAAGGCGATCTCGGCGACGCCTTCGCCGGCCACGAGGGAATAGACGGCCTCCAGCCGCCAGTAGCCTTCGTCCGCTCCGCCCATGGTCCTGCGTCCCAGAATCTCACCGCTCGCCAGAACGACCCGGGGTTCGAGGCCGTGGCCGTCGTCCGACTCGATTTGGAACGAACGGCCCAGGTTGCCGGCAAGATCGAAGACCGATCCGCCCCAAAGACCGGTGCGTCCCGATGATGACCGCCTCGCTTCCCATGCGAGGATCGAGTCGCCAGGCCACCGGGCGATGCCGGCAAGAGCCTGGAACTCGGCCGGTCCCCCGCCGGTGCCGCCCCAAGTCACCCGGTGAACACCCTCGGCGTCGTACACGCGAATCTGGTCGGTTCCCGTGTTCGCGACGACGACCCGCCGGTCCGGGAGCATCAACGCGTCATTCGCCTGGTGCAGGATGTAGGGGTCATCCCCCTCGAACTCGCCGATCGAAACCGACGGTTCGGCGCCGACCCGCCAAGAGAGGCGCGAACCGTCCGCCGGACGGGGATTCTCGACGATCCTGATGCCTGCGCTGTCCCGGATGCCGGCCGCAAGCGGGTTTTCCGCGCGATCCCCGGCGACGGGGACTGCGGCCCCGGTCTCCTCACCAGCCTCCTCACCAGCCTCCGACGAGGCGCCGTCGCCACAGCCGGCGCAAACGCAAAGGCCAACCGTCAGCAGCCATGTGAACGCCCCGCGGACCGGTCTGCCCGCCGTCCTCGGTGATCCGGTGCAGTTCATCCTCGCCTCCTGACATCTTACAAGATTAGGAGAACCTATGGCGGACATTGCTCCGGTGTCAATCGGTGGACTGCCCCTGCTGCCGGCGCCTCAGCGCGGATCCAGCACGGGTACCCTCCCAGCCGCATCCGCTTCTACCGCGACCAGACCAGACTGCTTGCAGATTGTGCTAGCAGTCGCTCCACCGGCGTCCGCCGACTGCCGGCCCACTCACTCTTGTGCGCACAATTCAACCGCCTCCGCCAGAGACCGCAGCGGATCCCCACTCCGTGGAATGAACTCGTGGGCCATGAACCCCGTGAACCCGGTGTCGCGAATCGCCCGCACGATCGCCGGATAGTTCAGCTCCTGCGTTCCGTCGATCTCCGCGCGCCCGGGCACGCCACCGGTGTGGTAGTGCCCGATCCAGTCGCTTGCGTCGGTCAGCGTGCGAATGATGTCCCCCTCCATGATCTGCATGTGGTAGATGTCGTACAGGATGCGCACCCGCGGCGAATCGACCGCGCGGATGATCTCCAGCGCGTACGACATGTGGTCGCCGATGTAGTCGACGTGTCCGCCTGCTTTCGAATTGAGCACTTCGGCCAGGATGGTGACGCCTTCGCTCTCGGCGATCGGAGCGCACTCGCGCAGGCAGCGGATCGAGTTCTCGATCGCGGGACCGTCGGCCATGCCCCGGCGGTTGCCGAAGAAGCAGATGACGTTGGGGACGCCTTCGCGGGCGGCGCGGGGGATGTGCTCCTCGAACGCGCCGATGATGCCGGCATGGTTTGCGGGCTCGTTCAGCCCGTCCTCGATGGTTCCGGCACCGACATCACCGCAGGACACCGTGAGTCCGTGGTCCCGGGCGACGGACCACTCGTCGACCTTGAGGAGGTCCATGGCGGTCAGCCCCAGGTCGGCAACCGAGGCACAGAAGGGCTCGAGGGGAATGTCGGCGAAGCACCAGCGGGCGACGGATTGGGTGATACCCTGCCCTTGGGCGTGGCCACCGTCCCCATGCCACCCGGGGTTCATTCGGCCATTGACTCGCCCACCGGCTTCCTGCCCGCCGAAGAGCACCTGCCCATGCGCCCGCCCGACTGCTCCCCCCGCAATCAGCCCCAACGACGCGGCTCCGGTTGCCCTGAGGGCCTGACGGCGCGTAAGGTTCGGCATTCTGAAACCCATTCGATGCGATGAAGGTTCACGACTGCGGTTCGGCAGTCCCGGTCAACGGGTACGGTAGCGCATGAAACGAAGGCAGGCCATCGGTGTCCTCGGGGGAGTGGCGGCCGGTCCTCTCCTTATGCCTTCCGGCGCCTTCGCGGAGCTGCTTGCGTGGAGCGGGCGCGTCCGCGAATCGTCTCTCCCGCCGGACACACCCTCCCACCTCACCCCTCCCCGCACCCGCGTCATGGCCGCACTGGCCGAGGTCATTATCCCGGTGACCGACACGCCGGGCGCTTCCGAAGCCGGCGTGACCGAGTTCGTGGCCGCACTCGTGGACGGCTGGCTCGACGACGACGACCGCGACCTCTTCCTCGAAGGGCTCGACACGGTGGACTCGGCCGCTCGGGAACGCTTCGGCGCCGACTTCGCGGATTGCACCGCCGTGCAGCAGTCCGAATACGTCGGCGAACTCGACGCGGAGGTGACGGGTCTGCGCGAAGACCCGGAAGCAAGTGCGTCGAACCACTTCTTCCACCATGTGAAACGTTTCACAATCACCGCCTACTTCACTTCGGAGGTGGGCCTGGCGGCCCTTGGGCACCGGACTTCGTTCCGCACCTTCGAGGGTTGTGCGCTGGTGTCGCCTCTGGAGGGCGGTCCGCCGGCCGGGGCTGAGGATGCCCACGCACCCGGTCCCGCACCGGCCGAAGGATCCGCCGAGACCCGAGCCCCGATCCGGAACGACCACCCATGAACATCCGCCCCCGCCGCCAGCAGTACGACGCCATCGTCGTCGGCTCCGGAATGTCGGGCGGGTGGGCCGCCAAGGAGCTCACCGAACTCGGCGCCCGCGTCCTCGTCCTCGAAGCGGGACCCATGATCGTCCCCGAGCGCGACTACGCCGAACATCTTCCCACCTACGAGATGCCCTACCGCGGCTGGAACGACCGCAAGGCGCTCGCCGCCGAGCAGCCCGTTCAGCGCGAGTGCTACGCCTGCGACGAGGTGGCGCGGAAGTTCTTCGTCAACGACGTCGAGAACCCCTACACGACCGACGACGGCAAGCCCTTCCTGTGGATCCGCGGGCGCCAGGTGGGCGGACGGTCGATCATGTGGGCGCGACAGTGCTACCGGCTGAGCGACCTGGATTTCGAGGCCAACGCCCGTGACGGGTACGGCGTGGACTGGCCGATCCGCTACGCCGATCTCGCACCCTGGTACGACCACGTCGAGGCGTTCGTCGGGATCAGCGGGCGTGCCGAGGGGCTGTCGCAGGTCCCCGACGGGGTCTTCCTGCCGCCCATGCAGATGTCGTGCGTGGAGGAGCATGTGGCCGGGGCCATCGACAGGGCGTTTGGTGGACGACGGCGAATGACGGTCGGCCGCACCGCCGTCCTGACGGTGGACCACAAGGGGCGCAGCGCCTGCCATTACTGCGGTCCGTGCCACCGCGGCTGCCGGACCCGGAGCTACTTCAGCTCGATCAATGCGACTTTGCCTGCGGCGGAGGCGACCGGGCGTCTGACGCTGCGGCCGAACAGCGTGGTACGCGGCGTCATCTGGGATCCCGCCGCCGGGCGGGTGGGCGGCGTCCGCGTGATCGACGCCGAGTCGCACGAGGAGCTCGAATTCCATGCCCGCACGGTTTTTCTGGCCGCTTCGGCCCTGGAGTCCACCCGCATCCTGCTCAATTCCACGTCTTCCGACTTCCCCGACGGACTGGCCAACTCCAGCGGCGTGCTCGGCAAGTACCTCATGGATCACACGATGGGTGTCGGCGCGCGCGCGACCTACGACGGCTGGGAGGACCGCACCACGCGGGGCCGGCGCCCGAACGGCATCTACGTCGCTCGCTTCGCCAACGTCACCGAGCCTTCGTCCGACTTCCTTCGCGGGTACGGCTACCAGGGCTCGGCCTCGCGGGCCGGGTGGGGCCGGGGCATGTCAATGGCGGGATACGGCGCGGACTTCAAGCACGAACTCATGCGTCCGGGACCGTGGTCGTTCGGGATCAACGGCTTCGGCGAGTGCCTGCCCCGCGAGGAGAATCACGTCTCCCTCGACCCGGAACAGGTCGACAAGTGGGGGATTCCGGCGCTGCGCATCAGCTGCGAGTGGAGCGAGAACGAGCGTCTCATGATGCGGGACGCCGCCGAACGCGCGGCAGAGATGCTGGATGCGGGCGGCGGCCGCGACATCACCATCGACAGCGAGGTGACCCCACCGGGCCTCACGATCCACGAAATGGGCACGGCGCGCATGGGGCGCGACCCGGCCACCTCCGTGCTGAACGCGCACAACCAGGCGTGGGACGTGCCGAATCTGTTCGTGGTGGACGGCGCGGCGATGACCTCGTCGGCGTGTCAGAATCCGTCGCTGACGTATATGGCGCTGGCGGCGAGGGCGAGTCACTACGCGGTTTGGGCGGTGCGGCGCGGGGAGATCTAATCGCGGCGTCCCCCGGGGCGTTCTGCGGGGCGCCCTATTCGGACGTAAACTTTGCTTTCCATAATGTCAATCATGATTGACACGGTTTCGTTGATTATGCATGTGAAATCTTGCAATTTAGGTATTAAATACCGATATTGCAAATTATGAACCCCCCAATCATCCCCCGAATCCTCCGGTCCACCCTGGAGCAACACCTCGCGCTCTTCCCGGCCGTCGCCCTCCTCGGTCCGCGGCAGGTCGGAAAGACGACGCTGGCGAGGACCATCGCCGACGCGCCCCGCCAAACCGGAACCGGCAGGCCCCGCCCCAGCCTCTACCTCGACCTGGAAAACCCCCGCCACCTGGACCGCCTTTCCGACGCGCGCGGCTACCTCGGCTCGGTGAGGCATCGTCTGGTCGTGCTCGACGAGATCCATCGCGTCCCCGAGCTGTTCCAGGTGCTTCGCGGCATCATCGACGACCGCATCCGCAACGGCGAGCCCGCCGGCCATTTCCTGATCCTCGGCTCTGCATCGATGGACCTCATGCGACAGTCCGGAGAGAGCCTGGCGGGACGGATCGGCTACCTCGCCCTCGATCCCCTGGACATCCGTGAATCGGGGCCGGGCGACGTGGAGCGCCTTTGGACCCGCGGTGGATTCCCGCGGAGCTTCCTCGCCCCGGACGACGCGGCCAGCGCGCTCTGGCGCCGGAACTTCATCCGCACATACCTGGAACGCGACATCCCCATGCTGGGACCCCGCGTTCCCGCCGAGACCCTACGTCGCTTCTGGACCATGCTCGCCCATTCGCAGGGCGGACGCTGGAACGCATCCGTGCTCGCCCGCAGCCTGGGCGTGGACGGAAAGACCGTGATGCGTTACCTCGACCTCCTGGTCGACCTGCTGCTGGTGCGCCGCCTGCCGCCGTTCCACGTCAACGTGCGCAAACGTTTGGTGAAGTCACCCAGGGTGTACATCCGTGACTGCGGCATCGTTCACGCACTCCTCGGCCTCGACACCTGGGACGACGTTCTCGGACATCCGGTCGCCGGGAAGAGCTGGGAAGGGTTCGCGGTCGAAACGCTGATCCGCGCTGCACCGGACCGGACCCTGGCCAGCTTCTACCGCACCGCCACGGGAGTCGAGATCGATCTTGTGCTGGAATTGCCGGGGGGTGCGGTATGGGCGGTAGAGATCAAGCGGGGGATCGCCACCGCGCCTGCGAGGTCGCTCCGGGTCGCGCTCGACGATGTCAGGCCCGACCGCGCGTTCGTTGTGTACGGTGGGGACGAGCGCTATCCGTTGCCGGGTGACGTGGAGGCTTTGGGGCTCGGAGGGATGGTGGAGGAATTGGTGGGACAGGTCCGGGAATCGCCCTAACCCAACCGCTGCAACGGCCACACCTTCACCGACTCCACCCCGAGTTCGTCCCGCATCCGCCCCAGGATGTAGTCGGCACCGATCTCGAAGATCCGCAGTCCGCGGGGCGTCTCGATGTAGCCCAACACGCGGCCCCCGGGGTCGAAGACGGTCCACAGCGGAGCCGGCCTTGCTTCCCCTGGGAAGTCGTATTCCCGGACCCAGAGGTGGCCCGCGGCGTCGGCGATGAACGACGAGAATGCCGGGAAGGTGTCCGCCATGGTCGTGGCCTCGATGGTCTCGCGTCTCCTCGACAGGATGTGGTCCAGTTCCGATGCGGGGAAACCGGGGCTGCCGCGGGTGAAGAAGTTGGAGTACTCCTCGAGTTCCGACTCGATATAGCGATCGTAGTCGGCCGGGGTCGTGGCGCGGGGCGCGTGTTCCAAACGCACGATGCGGGCCAGGGCGCCGTTCGCCCGGAACGCCCTGATCTCGTACCGGCTGGTGCGGCTCGCGACGATCAGGTCCCCCCAGAGGCCCTTGACGAGTTCGGCGCCGTAGGGGATGGGCTCCATCCAGTTCTCCCCGCGATCACCCTTCCAGAACCGGAGGTCCCGGTCGGGCAGTTTCCCGAGCGACGCCAGCAACTCGCCGCCGCCGTCCCGTATCTGCAGCACGGCCGAGTCGGAGGCCTCACCCGGATACGCGGTCAGGATGGTGCCGTCCCGGCGCGCCGCCACTGCGCTTGGACACCCCGGAGGACAATCGCCCCACAGACCGAAGGAGCGCCCGTAGCTCCCGTCCGGGCCGAACACCGAAACCCGCCCCCGGCCGGGGTACCACGCGACGATGGAGTCGCCCGGCCACGCGGCCACGTGGTTCAGCCACCAGAACTCGCCCGGTCCTTCCCCCTCTCCTCCCCATGTGCGCAGATGAGTGCCAACCGAATCGAACATCCGCAATTCGCTCGAGCTTCCGTCGGCTACCACGATCCGGCCACCGGGCAGCTTCGTGGCACTGACGGCGCCGTTGAACAGATAGGGGGCTTCGCCCTCCCGGGCGCCGATCGAAACCGTCGGGTCCGGCCCGATCCGCCACGGCAGGCGCGAGCCCTCGGGGGGACGGGCGTTCTGGATGATGTGGACGCCGGCGCTGTCGCGGGTGACGGTGGCAGGGCGGGGTTCAGCGTCGCGATCGGGTGCGCACGCGGCTGGTGCGAGCAGGAACACGATTGCGGGTATGCGGATCTTCATGTGTCTTTGGGTTCCTCGGCCTGGTGAGGGCGTTCCATCGTTGGATGATGCGGAGCAACGGTGAGGTTGGTCCGTCAGCGCTCCAGCGGCCATACCTGTACGTACTCCACCTCGAATTCGTCCTTGACCCGCCCCAGGATGAAATCCTCGCCGATCTGCAGGATGTCCAGGCCCGCCGGCGTCTCGACGAACCCCAGCACGCGCCCCTCCGAATCGAAGACGGTCCATAGCGGCACCGGCCGCTCTTCCCGCAGCAGGTCGTATTCGCGAACCCACAGGTGGCCCGCACCGTCGGCCATGATCGTCGAAAACGCCGGGAAATGCCCGGCGAGGGGCCGGGACTCCAGGAACGGCCTGAAGTACTCTTCCCGGTAGGCCTCAGGCATGGTCTCTCCGGAGGCATTGACGAAAGTGCCCAGGTAGGCCATTTGCTCAGCAACAAAGAACGGGCGATCGGCTTCGGTCGGCACTACAGGCACGTGTCCACGTCTGACAACGCGGGCGAGCGTGCCATCGGCGTGAAGGGCCCTGATCTCGAACGGTTTGTTCCAGGTCGCGACGATGAGATCTCCCCAGTTTGCCGTCACCAGTTCCTGGCTGAAGGCGGGCACGACCGGCTCGGAAGCATCAACCCCCATCGCCGGGATCCACTCGCTGTTCAGATAGGTACCGATCGAAGCATGAAGTCCGCCGTCCGCATCCCGGATCTCGACAATCGTCAAGCGCTCGCGCTCCCGCTGCCGGACGGTGAGGATCGTTCCATCCAGGCGCACCGCCACGGGTCTTGGGTATGTACGGGGCAGGTTGACGGAGCGCCCGAAGTTGCCGCGGGCATCGAAGAACAAGAGCCGGCCCAGGCTCCCGTCCCATGTAACGACGGAGTCCCCCGGCCAGGATGCGACCCAGCTCAGATTCCTGAACTCCCCGGGACCTTCCCCCTTCCCTCCCCAGGACACCAGATGCGACCCGGTGGCGGTGAAGGCGCGCACGTCGCCCGCACCGCCGTTGGCGACCACGATGCGTCCGTCCGGCAACCTGGCGGCGCTGCGAACGCTGTGGAGAAGGTACGGCTCCTCGCCCTCGACCGCCCCGATCGACACCATCGGTTCCGGTCCGATTCGCCAAGGGAGACGCGAGCCATCCGCCGGGCGCGCGTTCTCGGTGATCAGGATGCCGGCGCTGTCGCGGACTGCGGAAGTCGGCAGGAGGGCGTCCGGGTCCGGCTCCTGCCGATCCAAATCCTGCTGGCAGGCCGCCGTCCCCACGACAGCAACCGCCACGATAGTGCCAATCTTCATGTCTCCAACCTCCGACCCCCTGCTTGCCCCCTCACTTCTCGATCCGATAAAGATGAACACGGTCGACACCCAGTTCGTCGCTCACTTTGCCGAGCAGAAAGTCCGTCCCGATCTGGTAGACCTCAAGGCTCCCGGGCAGCTCGATCACCCCAAGGTGGCGGCCATCGGCTCCGAAGACGAAGAACTCGTACGTCGTGGCGCCGGAGATACCGTCTTCCGTCCCGAACCGCTGTTGTCTGGCCCACACATTCCCTTCCGGGTCCGCGTGGAGCCAATCGAAGGCGGGGAGGTGGGATGGATAGGGGACGGTGAGTTGCCGGCGCAGCCACTCATCGTCTTCGGGTGAGGATTGGGCGCGAAGCCGGGCTTCGTGATCGGCCTTGACTTCATCGGTGACGGGGCTGGGCCCACGAGCGAGCCGGATGATTCGCCGTAGGCTTCCGTCCGCGTCGTACGCTTCGATCGAGTAGGCGTCGCCCTCCGTCGCGAAGTAACCGTCCGGCCCCACGGTCATGCTGAACCGCACCTGGAACTGCAACTCCCTCAGATGTCCCTCGCTGTCGACACGATACTGTCCTCCGTTGAACAGGCCCACGGGTTCGGGCGCGCCGCCCGCCGCCGGGACGATGGCCGCCATCACGGAGCCCCGCCTCGTCCCGCTTCCCGCCATCGAAACCATGTCCGAGTACGAGCCGAGCAACGCTCCGTTCGGAAGCGGGCCCCAGAGGGTACAGCAGGTGCCTGCGGAACTTGCGGAGGGATCGAAGCCGAGCGACGGGCGGTCGTGCATGAACAGCAGCCACATCTCCGGAGCAGCGGCTCGACCGAACCGCCCCCGGTCGTCATAGATGTTGGAGCCAGAGCTGGCGAACTGCTTGACCAGGATCGAGTCCCCGCGATAGGGAAGGAGCTTTCGGAGCCCGCCGCTGAACTCGCCCGGACCTTCCCCCCTACCGCCCCAGTCCTCGATGTACACGCCCTCGGGCGAGTAGACACGGATCAGGTAGGCCTGCCGGTCGGCGACCGCGATACGGCCATCCCGAAGCACCACGGCGCCGACCACCTCCCCGAACAGATAGCGCTCATCCCCCGACGTGTGGCCGATCGTCACCGTGGGTTCGCGGGCCACCCTCCAGCCATCTCCGTCCCACGCCGCCCTCACGCTCTCCACGATCTCGATGCCGGCGCTGTCGCGGGTGGTGGAGAGGGGAAGGTCATTGAGGCCCCGGTCCACTGGATCCGGGTCCGGCTGACAACCGGGCGTGCCCGGGCCGATGAGGAGGAAGAGGAGGATGGGCCATACCCGATCAGTCCCCATGGGCATCTCCTGTTCGTCAACGCTCATCAGCGACCACATAGAGCAACTCGACACGACAACAAGTAATGTGTGATTGACATTATGGAAAGTGTGATTGACATCCAGTTCCGGGCTCGAGCCCCGCTCACTACCGTCGGCTACCTCAGCGCTCCAACTCCCACACCTGCACGTACTCCACTTCGAGTTCGTCCCTCCACAGGCCCAGAATGTAGTCCTCGCCGATCTCGAAGATCTCCAACCCGTCCGGTGTCTCGACGAACCCCTGCACGCGTCCCTGCGCGTCGAAGACCGTCCATAGCGAACCCGGCCGCTCCTCGCCCGGAAGCTCGTACTCCTCGACCCAGAGGTGGTTGCGCCCGTCAACCATGACCGAAGTGAACGCCGGCATGTTCTCCGCGACCGGGACGGATTCGTAGCGACCGCGCTGCTCCGCCGCAATATCGTCCGGATACCCGGAAACCTGTTCTTCGATGTACCCCTCGACCTCCTCGGCGGTCGGTGGACGGGCCGCATGGTCGCGGCGCACGATCCGGGCCAGCGTCCCGTCCTCGGCGAACGCCCGGATCTCGTAGCGATCGTTGAGGCTGTGAACGATGAGATCACCCCATGGCACCTGGCCAACAGTCGGACCGAAGATCACTTCGTACATCGTTATCATCCGAGCGGATCCCCTGACGGACTCCACCCGGTGGGTTTCAATCCCGGGGTGCTCCCCAAGTGAGCTCTGAAGCCGGCCCTCCGCGTCCCGGATCTCGACCCTCACCCGGTCGAAGATGCTCGGAATCTGCCCGGCCAGGATCGAGCCCGCAGCCGTCACCGCTGTCGGAAAGACGTAGAATCCCATTGGGTCGTCCTCGTTTGTCTCCAGCTTGAAACCGCGGCCGAAGTTCCCGTCGGAGTCGAAGACCAGGATGCTGCTGCCCGGCCCCGACCAGGCGATGATCGAGTCACCCGGCCAGGTGTCGACATGGTCGAGACCACTGAACTCTCCCGGCCCTTCGCCCCGTCCTCCCCAGCTTTCCAGCCAGTTCCCGGACGCGTCGAAGACCCTCAGTTCGTCGTCTCCCCTGTTTGCAATCACGATCCGCCCGTCGGAGAGCTTCGTGGCATCCCGGACCCGGTGAAGCATGTCGTGGTCCTCGCCTTCACGCACCCCGATTGTCAGTGCCGGCTCTGGTCCGACCTGCCACACCCGCGATCCTTCAGTTGGCTTCGCGTTCTCGATGATCCGGATCCCCGCGCTGTCACGGGTCAGGGTGGCGAGGCCGGCCCCACCGTGCTGATCGGGCTGGCACCCCGCCACGACGAGAAGGGTCGGTACGGCGAATATCAGAGTCCTCATTGGTCCCCCAGAACCCCTTCCGAGTGGTCTGTTGCGGTCAAACCCTAGGATGTTCCTGTCCGTTTTCTCGCCCTGGAGAGGCCCTGTTGGGGGGTCATGGGCGAGT
>JAPPGM010000005.1 GCA_028874995.1 Gemmatimonadota bacterium
CGACCTCGCCGTCGCAGCCCGCCTGCGGCACGCTCACCCAGTCCCCGATCCGGATCATGTCGTTCGACGCGATCTGTATGCTGGCGACCAGTGACAGGATCGTGTCGCGGAAGACGAGCATGAGCACGGCCGCCAGCGCGCCCAGTCCCGACAGGAAGACGAGGGGCGACCTTCCGGCCAGCACTGCGACGATCACTACCGCGGCGGCGAGATAGGCCACCAGCGTCGCCACCTGGAGATACCCCTTGATCGGCCGGGACTTGGCCTCGGCGTAGCCCTCGGTGTAGATGTCGTTGACGGCATCCAGGCATGCCTGGAAGGCACGCACCACGGTGAAGGCGATGTACGCGGCCGCAACGCGCCGCACCGCTGTCCACAGCAGCATCAGCGTCTCCGGTGTGGGCACTTCGTCGCCGGGTTCGGTGACGCCCAGCGCGGGCCCGATCCCCAGGTAGACCACCACCGCCGGGACCACGCCCGCGAGCCGCCTGAAGACGCCGCGCTCGATGAGGCGGTCGTCCCAGGTCGCACGCGTGCGCGAGGTCACGCCGCTGATCACACGGTGCAGGATGCGCGTGGCCACCCAGCCGGCGGCCCACGCCACCACCGCGAGGACGGCCACGGCGGCCGCCACCGACGGCCAGTTCTCGGGAAGTTGCGGGATCATGTCTGCATCACCTCGATTCTCCCAGTTCTTCGGCCAGCAGGTCGAGCGCCAGCCGCGTAAGTCGTACCAGATGTGGATGGGCCCTGTGTCCGTTGGTCAGGAAGGCCACCCCGAACCCGCGCGTCCGGTTCCCGGAGGCGAAGGCCGTGTAGCCCGGAACGCTGCCCGAATGGGCGAAGAAGCGCTCGCCGTCCTGCGTCGACACCCACCACGTCAGCCCGTATCCGGGGTTCTCGTACCCCCAACCGCCGCCCATCGGTTCACCCGCGAACTGCTCGTACTGCAGGGTGTGCATCTCGTCGAGCGTCTCCTTCAGGAGCAGCCGCCGGTCGCCCCAACTCCCGTCACCCAGGTTGAAGCGCACCCACGCGGCCTGGTCGTGGACCGTCCCGTAGACGATCCCCGCCGGCCACACGTTGGCCTTCAGCCGCTGGGTTGGCGTGTTGCGCCGCGTCTCCTCGTCCGGTACGTAGGGAACCGCCAGGCGCTCCGCCGTCCCCGGCGAAGGGTTGAACTCGGTCGCGGTCATGCCCAGCGGGCCCCACACCTCGTCCCGGATGTACTGCCTGTAGGGGATGCCCGAAAACTCCTCGATCAGCTGGCCGACCAGCGAATAGGCCATGTTCGAATAGACCACCCCGGCCAGCGGCACCGTGTCCACCCGCAGCGAGTCGCGCAGGTACTCCTCCAGCGGCAGGGGCGAGGTGTCGCCCCATACCGTGTGGGGACCGAAGGCGACGGGCATGCCCGAAGTGTGGGTGAGGAGGTGCCGGAAGGTGACGGGATGGGCCGGGTCCTCGCCGCGGATGACGAAATCGTCGAGGTGGTCGGAGACGGGGTCGTCCAGGGCGAACTTCCCCTGCTCCATCTGTTGCAGCAGCGCCACGGTGGACTGGGCCTTGAAGGTCGAGCCGATCAGATAGACGGTGCGGGTGGAGGCGGGGGTGCGCGCCCAGAGGTTCGACTGGCCGTACGCGCCGCTCCACAGTTCGCCCCGCCGGTCGGTGAGCGCGATCGCCAGCGAGGGGATGTTGCCGTCCAGCATGGCCCGCCGGATCTCGGGCTCGAGACGCGCGACCGCGCCGGCGACTCCCTGCGACTGCGCGGCGGCGGGAACGGCCGAGAGGGCCGCCAGCGCGGTCGCAACCTGGAACATCGGGGTGGGCGCGCGCGCCTGACGAGGGACGATCCTGGCGCGTCTGGAAAAGTGGGGCATTCAGCAACTCCGTTTTTCTTCCGAGTCTGTCCGGGCCCTCCGCCGACTCGTGGGCCGCCGCCCATCATCGGCCCGTTCGCAACCTTGCGGCGGGACGCGGACTTGGGTCACCTTCGCACCACGGCGGCCTTTACCGGAAAACGGCGGACCTGGCGGTGCACTTCGCCGGAGGCCGGGGGCGGGAGACGAGAGAACATACCCCGCCAGCCGGGGGAACCTTCCCCGCGGACCGCTTGAATTCTACAGCGTTACGACCACAAGTCCACGGCAAACCCATGATCCGACTCGCCCGCGACCCCGTACCCGAGCCCCCGATCCTCCCGGACCGTATGAGGATCAGCGTCGAGCCCGTCTACTCGTCAGCCCATTCGCAACCGCCGAATCGCTACGTTTTCGTCTACTTCATCCGCATCGAGAACATCGGCGACGAGACCGCGCAACTCTTCTGGCGCCACTGGAAGATCCACGACGAGGCTGTCGGCGACCAGGAGGTCAGCGGCGAGGGCGTTGTCGGAGAATGTCCCACCCTGGCACCCGGCGACGCGCACGAATACAACAGCTTCTGCGTGCTCGAAGGCCCGAACGGGTTCATGGAGGGATACTATCACTTCCGCCGCACGGACGGATCGGTCTTCCGCGCCGAGATCCCCCGTTTCCTGCTGCGGGCACCCACCCAGGGGGGACCGACCCACTACGCCTGAAGGAGCCGTTCGGCCCTACTCGATCCGCCGGTAGACCGCGTGGCTCACGCTCTCGGTCCCGTCCTCGCGGGTCCGCCGGTATTCGTTGTTGATCGTGTTGCCGTCCTCGGAGAGCACGTTGATGATCACCTGGTAGACCTCGCCGTCGCGGGCGTTGAGGATCCGGTTGGTGCGGTCGTCCACGACTTCGACCGCCGTGGTGGCACCTTCACCCCCGCCCTCCACCGGGTGAAACTCGCCGTCGAACATCGTCACGTAGCCCCACGAGGAGGTCTCGCCCTCGGCGTTGGTCGTCGCGACCGTGATCTTCATGCCGCCGTTCCCGTGCGGCTCGTAGGTCATGACGTTCCTGTACGGGGGCGGCCGGTCGCTTTCGAGCTGCCAGACCCCGAAACGGGGGTTGTCGAGGGTCTCGGCGGCCTGGGCGGCTTCGTCGGCAGCCGCGGCTTCATCGGCCCGTTCCCCATCGCCCGACCCGCAAGCAAGTACTCCCACGACGGTTGCAAGGACCAGCGGAATCGACATCAGCTTCCGGGTGTTCATCGTTGCGCACTCCTGAGCGAGGGGTTCACGGGACCGCAAAGGTACGGCGGCGTGGTATCTTTCCGAAACCCGCCCGGGCGCGGGTGCGTACTAACACCAAGGTCGACCCGAATCCCAATGCCAGCCAACCGCATGCCCCTGCCCTACTCACGCGTCATGGTTGCGGCACTCCTGTTGCTGTGTGCCGCCCCTCTTCAAGCCCAGCACGACGACCGCATCTGGGGGCGCGTCTTCACCGACGACGGCGAGATCCACGAGGGATTCATCCGTCTGGTTCGTTGGCGTGCCGCCGCGAGCTGGGCCGATGTCCTCTCGGCCCGGAAGGAGATCCCGGAGGAGCACTACCAGGACTGGCTCGATGCGACGCGCGATGGCCAGCCCAATGTCGGCACCGTCGAGCTCAAGGGCTACAGGATCACCTGGGAACAGAAACACCCGGCATTCGAACGGCCCCAGCTCTCGGGGATCCGACTCGGTCACGTCGCCGCGCTGACGGTCGGTGAAGAGGGGAGGGTGGTGGTGACCACCCGCTCGAATCACGGTACGGAACTCGATCCGGAATCCGTTCCCGTGGTCATCGGTCGTGACGGTCCCGAAATCCCCGATCCCATGCAAGCGCTCGGGGAGAGCCTGGATGGCTTCGTCATGGTGCAGAGGTTGAGCGATATGGAGCTGGTGATCGACAGTGGCGGCCGCTCCACCGATGTCGCCGGGGGTGCGGTGGCGCGCATCGAGTTCGCCGTGGCTCCCCCGGGCTCGGCTGCCCCCTCGTTCCCCCGGTTGTACGGGACGGTCGAGGACCGGACCGGCCGGTCGTTCACGGGTTTCGTGACCTGGGACCGGGGCAGCGTCCTGGAGTCGCAGAGGCTGGGAGCCTATTGGGAGGACGTTCCCGAGCTGGCAAACCCCTGGGTATCCGACAAGTACGAACGGTCGTTCCGCTTCTCCGAGATCCGTTCGCTGCAGCGCACTCCGTGTTTCGCGAAAGTGACCCTGAAAACGGATTCGGTGGTGGAGCTCTGCAGCGAGCCTTTCGACCGGGATCC
Organism: Gemmatimonadota bacterium; assembly: GCA_028874995.1. GTDB lineage: Bacteria > Gemmatimonadota > Gemmatimonadetes > Longimicrobiales > Gaopeijiaceae > Bin94. The sequence goes on from JAPPGM010000005.1 coordinate 4,174, forward strand.
GGGACCGGTCCGGATTTCCGACCCGGCACTTGGATTCGTCGAGGTGGAATGGGACGCGGTGCGTACCCTGCGCTTCGAGGGTTCACCCGGCCTGCCCGGCTACGACGCCTTCGACGGAGGCCGACCGCTCTCGGGCACGGTGGTCACGGTTGACGGCGACCAGATCACCGGCCGGATCCGCTGGGACGCCGACGAGGAGTGGTCCTGGGAGCTGTTGCAGGGAAGCTCGGCCGATGTCGAATTCTCGATCGAATTCGGGAACGTCGCGCACATCGCGCGGGAGGGGCCCGATGGGGCGCGCGTGACGCTGCGCGACGGGCGATCGTTCCAACTGACGGGTGGATATGACGTCGGCAGGGACAACCGGGGCATCTTCATCTTCCCGGCTTCGGTGAGCGGAACGGCGGCCGCCCAATCCGTCCCCGAATGGCGTTACGTCGGATGGAAGGACTTTCGCGAAGTGCGCTTTCACCCCACCGCCGACACGGGAGCCGGGTCGTGAGGCCGCTCCCGCCTGCGGCCACGCTTGTCGCTGTCCTGGCCGCCGTCACCCCCTCCCCAACCCACGCCCAGTCCGGGTACGCCCCCGACACCTTTGAGGATTCGGTGGCGCACCTTCTCTACGCCGCGGCCCGGGCCAACTGGAAGTCCCTCGACGAGTCCGTTCTGCGCTACTCGGCCCTGATTCGGCAACGGTCGGCGACCAAGATCCGGGCACTCTTCCGGGATCGCACACTCTACCACAACGAGACGGCGGTGCGTGCCTTCTGGGAGCGGGACCGCCAGCCGGTCGTACAGGTCCTCGGCACCCGGTCCGAGTATCCCGGGCGCGACATCGCGATCCGCGAGGGCGACCTGGATTTCCTCGAGGACCTCCCCTTCGACAGGCCGTTCGACCCCGGGAGCGACCGGCTGCTTTTCGGGATTCCCGACCAGGGCAATCTCTCGCTCGAGCCGGAGGACGACGAATACTGGCTGGCACATCCCCTGGCGGAGGGAGCGGATTCCCTCTACCGCTTCCGGAGCGGCGATACGCTGACGCTGTCCTTCGCCGACGGACGCCGTTTGAGGGCCATCCAGCTCGATGTCCTCCCCCGGGAGGCGGACGCCCACCGGATCAGCGGCGCGCTGTGGATCGAACCCGAGTCGGGCGCGCTGGTGCGGGCCGTCTACCGTCTGAGCCGGGAGTTCGACGCCATGCGCGACGTTCCCGACCTCGAGAGAGAGGAGGAACGCGGGACATTCCGGTTCATACCGGGACTCGTCAAGCCCTGGACCTTCGATCTCACCATGATCGCGGTGGACTACTCCCTGTGGGACTTCAAGGCATGGCTTCCCCACAGCATGCGCGTCGAGGGCGAGGCGGCGGCGGGCATCATCAAGATCCCCGTCTCCATGGACATCTCCTACCAGATCGAATCGGTTATCCTGGCGGAGGACGAGGAGCCGGATCCGGCGGCGGGCCCCGATCAACCCTTCGTGCCCCCCTTGAAGCACGTTCACTTCAAGACGCGCGCCGAGGCGATGGCGTTCATCGCCAAGCTGCTCTCGGAGGATGAGGCCGTGGACTACGAGGCCCTCGGGGCCGATGAACCGGGATTGGTCAACTCCTCCTGGATGATCGCCCCCAGGGAGCGCCACCTCGTCGAGGAGAGTCCCCACCTTCCTCCCCCGGTCTGGGAGGACGCAATCGGATTCCCGTCCGACGCGGAGCTGGAAAGGTTCGTCGAGAAGCTGGCAGACCTCCCCGCCCCGTCCGTCGCGCAGGCCGCGTTCGGCTTCCACTGGGGATGGGCGCGCCCGGATCTCATCCGCTACAACCGGGTGGAGGGCCCCGCCTTCGGGGGCCGCCTCGAATGGGCGCTGGGACGGAGATTCTCCCTGGGTACCGCGGGATTCTTCGGCCTGGCCGATCTCAGGCCCAAGGTCCGTCTCGACCTGCAACGCTCGACCATGCAACGCAGGCTGTCGCTCGGAACCTTTCACGAGCTTCGCCCAACCGACCCCGGCGGCAGATACCTCGACTTCGGTAACTCGCTCAACGCCTTCCTCTTCGGCCGCGACAACGGCGAATACTACCGCGCGACGGGTGCCGACTTCACCTGGCGTCCCCCGGACGGCGCCCGCGAGTCGTTCACTTTCCGCGCCTATGCGGAGCGGCAGAGCGCGGTCGCGAACGAAATCGATTTCGCCCTCTTCCGCGCCTTCGACGGCGACGGGACGTTCCGGCCGAACATGAAGGCGGATCACGTCGCGGAGGCGGGCGCGGAACTGCGGCTGTCTCCGTGGTGGGGCAACGACCCCGGTGGCGTACAGCTCGGCGTCGACCTGCATGGCCGCTGGGCGATGTGGCGGGTGCCGGGCGAGGATGCGCGAACCGACTACCGGCAGGCCAGCCTGACTCTGCGGAGCATCATCCCGGTCGCGGGCGACGGCTGGCGGCGGTGGAACCTCGGTTTCGAGGCGGCGGCGGGAACCACCTGGGGCGACGCACCCGTGCAGCGTTCCTGGTTCCTGGGCGGCGGAACCTCCCTGCGCGGGTACTCGGCATCCGTCGTGTCGGGCCTGTCCTTCGCGCGGGGCCGGGTCGAAGCGTCGCGCCTCTTCGAAGCCGGGTCCGCGATCCTCTTCGGGGACGCCGGCTGGGCCGGGGACCGGAGCCGCTTCGACTCCGACGACATCCTGTACGGGGTCGGCCTGGGGGGCAGCGTGCTGGACGGCCTCATCCGGCTCGACTTCTCGCACGGACTCAAGGGTCCGCACAAGGGATTCCGCGTCGACCTCTATCTGGACGCGATTCTGTAGGCTGCACCGCTTGCGCATCGGCGGACCCGGCTCGACAGTGTTGTGCAGACCGGCCACCTGCAAACGGGACAGGATCATGACGACGCCAATCCGCTCCGCCGCCTTCGCCCTCGCGGCCCTCCTCGCCACCACACCCCTCCCCGCCCAGACCCCCACGAGCACCGACATCGCGGAGCCCTTCAAGGTCGGCACCTTCGAGATCGAGGGCGAGGCCCGCGTTGGGCTCGTGCTCCGCGACGCCCTCATCGTCGACATCGGCGCGGCCAACCGGGCCCTCGAGCGTGATCCCGCCTACCCCCGCATCCCCATGCCCGCCGACATGCTCGACCTGATCGGCCGCTACGAGTACGGCGTCAAGCCGCGCCTCTACGAGATCGTCAACCACCTCTCCGCGCACGACATGATCGACGGAGTCACGCGCCCCGCCTTCATCCACACGGTGAACGAAGTCCGCACCCTCCCCCCGATCATGTACCCCGGCAAGATCCTGAACGCGGCGGTCAACTTCTACAGCCACGTCAACGAGACGGGCACCCCCGAGGAGCGCGCCGAGGCCCGCCGCCAGCGCCGCGAGAACCGGGGCGTCCCCTACCTGTTCCTCAAACCCAGCCGCGGTGCGGTCATCGGCGACGACGACGAGGTGGTGATTCCCTACGGACGCGACCGCACCGACTGGGAGGTCGAACTCGGCACCGTCATCGGCCGCGCCGCCAAGTATGTCTCCGCCGATGACGCCCGGGACTACATCTTCGGCTACACCGTCACCATCGACATCTCCGACCGGGGCGGGCGTCCGCCGGGAGGCAATCCCCTGACCTCGGACTGGTTCGTCGGCAAGGGCCACGACACCTTCGCCCCCATGGGCCCGTGGATCGTGCCGAAGGAATTCTACGGCGACCCCATGGAGAACCTCCACCAGACCCTGAGCGTGGGCGGCGAACAGATGCAGGAGGCGCGCGCGGGCGACATGATCCACACCCTCTACGAACTCATCGAGTACGGCTCGTCGATCATCACCCTCTTTCCGGGGGACGTGATCAACAACGGGACATCAGGCGGTGTGGGGATGGGGACGGCGGTGCGCGGTGAACAGCGTTTTCTGCGGCCGGGCGACCTGATCGAGGCGACCATCGAGGGGATCGGGACGCTCACGATTCCGGTGGTGGGCGAGGAGGAGCCGGCGGGGGGGACGGGGGCGCGGCTGCCGCCGGTAAGGTCGTACCGGGGTAGGTGAGGAGTGCCGGGGGCGGGACTCGAACCCGCATGGGAGTATGCTCCCGGGGGATTTTAAGTCCCCTGTGTATACCGATTTCACCACCCCGGCGAGGGGTTGAAACCTAGCAGGGAAGGTGCCCGCGGGTGAGGGCGAGCGGGCTACAGCTTCAGCGGCCGCCTCTCCATCCTGCGCAGGCCCAGCCACGCGATGGCGGTCCACACCGCGAAGTGGTAGAGCACCATCCCCGTGGCCCCCCACTCCCACGCGGCTTCGGACGCGAACCCACCGGCGAGGTCATCGATGCCGCTCACCGGGAAGAGGACGAACGGAAGAACGCCCCGCGCCAGCCCCGCAATCGTCGAGGTCGACTGCTCGGCAAGCGGCAGGACCCCGGACGATACGCCCGAGGCCAGGTAGAACACCATGCCGAAGAACGCCGCCCGGCGAATCCCGTGCGCGGTAATGGCGAAGCTGACCGCGCAGGCGAGCACGCCTTCCAGACAGACGCTCACGAGGTTTCCGACCCCGGTGGCGGAAGCGGTCTCGCCCGGCAGCACCGACACAGCGGCAACCAGACCGAAGACGAGCATCGCGGCCAGGGCGACGGCCTGCACGCCCACGTAGCGCCACATGTAGAAGGAGGTGAGCGGCATCGGGTGTTGCGCCCAGAGCATGATCGCGGAGCTGCCCCGCTCGTTGGCCACCATCCCGCCGGGTAGGAGGAAGGCGAAGAGTATGGAGCCGAAGGCGAAGAAGAGGCCGAGCGTGCCGAAGAGGAAGATCAGGGCGCCGCTACGCGCCACCTCACCAAGTTGTTCGTCCGATGGTGGTTCCTCACCCCCGAAAGCCGCGTCCATCCTCTCCGCCGCCCCCACCACGTCGTACGCGTTCGTCAGCACCGCCAGCCCCACCCCGAAGAGGAACACCACCAGGGCGAACTTCCACTTCCGCCTCACCGCGTTCTGGATACTCGCCTTGACGATGTTCATGACACCGCCCCCTCCAGCCCGAGGAATTCCGCCTCCAGGAACTCGCGCGTGAAGCCGTCCTCCGGCTGCTCCACGATGCGCCCGCGCCCCTCGTCGATCAGCAGCACCCGGTCGCTCATCATGGCCAGTTCGCCCAGGTCGTGGCTGGCGACCAGAATCGTCATGTCGCCGCGAATCTCTTCGATCCGCCTCCGGAGACGGATGCGCTGCCCCGGATCAAGACCCGATTCGGGTTCGTCAAGGAAGAGGAGCCCGGTCGGCCGCATGAGTGCCATCGCGAGCGCGAGCCGCCGCCGCATTCCCTTGGAGAGCTTGTCGACGAGTACGCCGGTGTCGTAGTCCACCCCCGCCAGGCGGCAGGCCCGGTCGATGTCGGCCCCGGGTCCGGACGCGGACGCAGCCATCGTGAGCAGGCCGTCGCAGACCCATCCGGGCGGCAGGGCAGTGTCCTCCGCCAGGTACCCCACACCGTTCCGCTGCCTGTATTCCGCGGGAGCGGCACCGGCGACCAACGCCTGGCCCCCGACCGGCGCCAATACGCCCAGCAGGGTGCGGAAGAGGGTGGTCTTGCCGGAGCCGTTGGGGCCGACCACCGCAAGCACCTCGCCGGGCACGACATCGAGTGAGAGCCCGGCCAGGACCGGCCTCCCCTTCCGATAGCCGACATCCAGCTCCCGGAGCTTCAGTTCAGCGGGTCCGCCGTTGAGCGTAGTTGTCCGCATGGATTCCCTTCGGTTGGGGGGGCGTGGAGGTTGGAGGAGTATGAGATCAGAGAATCGTCTTTCCGAGCGCGGAGGCCACCAGACCCACCGCCAGCACGGCCGTGTGGTTGCGGTCGTCCAGCACGGGGTTGAGTTCGACGACCTCGAGACTGAGCAGCCGTCCCGAACGCGCCGCCTTCTCGCATACGAGGTGACCCTCGCGATACGTCAAACCGCCCTGCACCGGCGTCCCCACACCCGGTGCGACACGCGGGTCCAGCGCGTCGAGGTCGAGGGACAGGTGGAACCCGGCGGTTCCGGCATTGGCGCGTTCGAGTGCCTCGTCCATGCAGGTAGCGGCGCCTCTCTCGTCGATCTCCGACATCGTGAACACGCGGATGCCCAGCTCGGAGATGAGCCTCTTCTCGCCCGCGTCCAGCTCCCGCGCCCCAAGTACGCTCGCGTTCTCCGGCTTGACGCTCGGCACCCGGTGGGTCAGACGGGGATGGCCGCGCCCGAGCAGGACCGCCAGCGACATCCCATGGATATTGCCGCTCGGAGTGGTCTCGGGACGGTTCATGTCCGCGTGCGCGTCCACCCAGATCACGCCGATGGACCGGTCCTGCCTCCGGTAGTGTTCCGCCACCGCCGCCACCGAGCCGATCGAAAGCGAGTGATCTCCACCCAGCACTAGTGGAAAGCACGCGCCGTCGAGCCCCGCCCTGACCGCTTCGCGCGTTCGCCCCACCACCTTCTCGATCTCGTCGAGAAAGCGCAGGGCGCTCTCGCCGGCTTCGGTCGTCTCCAGTCCGCCGGCTGTGATGGTGCCGAATTCGGTCACACTGTGGCCGATCGACTCGAGTTCTCCGGTGATTCCGGCGATCCGCAGCGCCGACGGCCCCATGTCGACCCCGCGGCGGCCCGCGCCCAGGTCAATCGAGACGGAGACCAGGGCGATGTCGCGGGCGATGCGCTCTTTGCTGGCAACTGTTCGCACTACTATACTCGTCGTTCGTCTTGAGGCTGATTGCGGCAGAGTGCCGGGAGGGGCGTTCCGGCAGCACCGCGGAAGATAGTCCCTTTAAAGATACGGAGTCGGCGCATGCGCTACTTCAAAAGCGGTCGGTGGACGGCCGCGCTGCTGCTCCTCGCTCCCGTGGCGCTCCAGGCGCAGGAGGAAGAGAAGCTGGACCCCGACCGGGGCCTTCCCCTCGAACCCTCCCGTTGGGCGCGCTTCACAACCAGCGAGGGGACGTGGATCTCGCTGGATGTGAGCCCCGACGGGCAGACGATCGTCTTCGACCTGGTGGGCGATCTCTACTCGATGCCGATCACCGGCGGCGAGGCCACACGGCTGACCAGCGGCATGGGCTACGACATGCAGCCCCGCTTCAGCCCCGACGGAGAGCAGATCGTCTTCGTCTCGGACCGGAGCGGCGACAACAACGTGTGGCTGATGCCGGCGGCCGGTGGGGATCCGCGGCAGCTGAGCAAGGGGGTCGGGAGCTACTTCCTGTCGCCCGACTGGATGCCGGACGGCAAGTACGTGATCGTGTCGAGAGCCGTTGGCCTCGGTCCGTTCGGTGGCCTGGAAAAGCTCTGGCTGTACCACATCGACGGCGGTACCGGACTGGAGATGGTTGGCGGAGGCGCCGGCCTGCGCATGCTCGGCGCGGCCGTCGACGCCGAAGGTCGCTACATCTGGTACGCCCAACGCATCGGCACCTGGCAGTACAACGCCATCTTCCCGCAGTACCAGATCTGGATGTACGACCGCAAGACGGGCACCCGGACGCCGATGACCAACCGCTACGGGTCGGCGTTCCGGCCGGTGCTCTCGCCGGACGGGCAGCTCCTGGCCTACGGCAGCCGCGACGACGCCGACACCGGACTCCGGCTCCGCGAACTCGACTCCGGGAAGGAGCGGTGGCTCGCCTACCCGATCCAGCGCGACGACATGGAGTCGACGGCCTCGATGGACGTGCTTCCCGGCTACTCGTTCACCCCCGATTCCGAGGCGCTGGTGATCTCCTACGGCGGCGGCATCTGGCGGGTACCGGTGGACGGAAGCGATCCCGCCGAGATCCCCTTCACCGTGAACGCCGAGATCGCGATCGGCCCCGAGGTGGAGTTCGAGTATCCGATCGAGGACACGCCCACCTTTACGGTCAAGCAGGTCCGGGACGCGCGCGCCTCCCCCGACGGAAGCACGATCGTCTTCACCGCGCTGGACCGTCTGTACGTCGCGGACCTGCCCGATGGGGAACCGCGCCGCCTGACCGGCGACGAGGTGGGCGAGTTCCAGCCGATCTGGTCCCCCGACGGGCAGGACATCGCGTACGTGACCTGGGACCAGGACGCCGGCGAGGGGCACATCCGGCGGATTTCCGCAAGTGGTGGCTCGCCCACCAACCTGACGACCGTCCCGGCGTACTACCAGCAGCCGGCATGGTCGCCCGACGGCGAGCGCATCGTGGCGATGCGCTCGACGGCGCGGACGGTCCGTGAGTCGCTCGGCACCAACGCCTCGGCCCAGGCGGCGGAGTTCATCTGGATTCCCGCAACGGGCGGAGACGAAACCCTGATCGGCCCCACCCTCGGCCGGCGTGCGCCGCACTTCACCCGGGACCCGGACCGCATCTACTACTACGGCAGTCTGCGCGCGGACCCGATCCCCGGATCTCCGCCCTCTCCGGGTGGCTTCGGCAGCGCACTCTCCTCGGCGCGTTGGGACGACACCGACAAGCGCGGGCACCTGAGCGTGACGGCCCGCGCCAACACCTCGGCGGGCAGCTTCCGCACCGGTTCCAGGCGCTCCGAAACCTCGGACCTCTTGCTGCCGCAGGAACATTTCGAGGAGGAGCCCGCGGAACTGGACTTCCGCCTGGGCGCCGGGTTCGTGCAGATGGCCCCACAGGGAGACTGGGCGCTCGCGGCGGTGGGCGATGACCTGTACGCGGTATTGGTCCCCGACGTGGGACCGTCGGTGCCCACCATCGAGGTCGGCAAGCCGGACTCCGCCGCGGTCCCCGCCTACAAGCTCAACGACCTCGGCGTGGAGTTTCCCTCCTGGGGCGGCGATGGGCGCACCGTTCACTGGTGGCTCGGCAACGCGCTCTTCACCTACGACCTCGACGCGGCCGCGGCGGACCCCGACTACGCTCCCTCCGAGCAGCAGATCGAGGTCACGGCCGACCGTGACATTCCCGAGGGGACGGTCGTGCTGCGGGGCGCGCGCGCGATCACGATGAACGGCGACGAGATCGTCGAGAATGCCGATGTCGTGGTCACGAACAACCGGATCGTGTCCGTTTCGGCGGGTCCCGGACAGGTGCCGGAGGGTGCGACCGTCATCGATGTCGCGGGCAAGACGATCGTCCCCGGCTTCGTGGACACGCACGCGCACATGTGGAACCTTTGGACCTTCCACTGGGCGCGGTCCTGGATCTACGAGGCCAACCTGGCCTACGGCGTGACCACGACCCGCGACCCGCAGACCGCCACCACCGACGTGCTCTCATACGAGGACCTGGTGCGCGCGGGACGCATGGTCGGGCCGCGCGTCTACTCGACAGGTCCGGGGGTCTTCTCCCGGGACTTCATCAGCAGCTACGACCACGCGCTGGAGGTGCTGACCAAGTACAGCCGCTACTACGACACCAAGACCTTCAAGATGTACATGT
>JAPPGM010000090.1 GCA_028874995.1 Gemmatimonadota bacterium
GGCGAAGTCCCACGACACCACCGAGTGCACCGAGAGCACCAGCGGCGTCGCCAGCGCGGCCAGGTAGATGTACGCCTTCGAGAAGTGGTGCCACTCCCGGTCCGTCCCGCGCCACCCCAGCGAGATGATCTGGTAGAACTTCTTCCTGATGCCCCGCGCGTGGTCGCGCGCCGCAGCCAGATCGGGGATCGTCCCCAGGTAGAAGAAGACGGCCGACACGGTGAAGTAGGTCGTGATCGCAAAGACGTCCCACACCAGCGGGGACCGGAAATTCGGCCACAGGAAGCGCGAGTTGGGATACGGCACCAGCCAGTAGGCGTGCCACACCCGGCCCACATGAATGAGCGGGAAGAGGCCCGCCGTCATGACCGCGAAGACCGTCATCGCCTCCGACGCGCGGTAGATCGCCTGCCGCCACGGCGCGCGGAAGAGGAAGAGGATCGCCGAGATCAGCGTGCCCGAGTGCGCGATACCCACCCAGAACACGAAGGTGGTGATGTAGACCCCCCACCCCACCGGCGCGTTCAGCCCCGAGACGCCGATCCCCTTGTAGATCTGGTAGAACCACGAGGTGAGGAAGACGCCCACCCCCACGACCGCGATCGAGAAGAGGGTCCACCAGCCCTTGCCGGGCCGGCCCAGAACCTGGAGGACGGCCTTGTTGACGTCCTCGTACTTCTTCACGTCGGGGTTGGGGAGCGCGCCCCGGCGGGTCAGGTCGGCGGTCGCCATCGCCTAGTGCCCGCCCTCGTCCACGTCGTGGTGGGTGACCTTCTTCAGGTAGTGGACCGCGGGCTGCGTGTTGATGAAGGCGTCCAGCACGCGGTACGTCCGCTCGTCGTGGGCCAGCTCCGCCACGCGCGAATCGTGGTCCTTGATGTTGCCGAAGGTGATCACGTCGGCGGGGCACACGGTCTGGCAGGCGGGCCGGACCTCGCCGTCGCGGATTTCGCGTCCCTCGAGCGCCGCCCGGTTGTCGGCCTCGCGGATCCGCTGCACGCAGAAGGAGCACTTCTCCATGACGCCGTTGTCGCGAACGGTCACGTCGGGGTTGAACTGCCAGTTCATCGGCTCGGGGATGTTCTCCGACGTGTACCGGTACCAGTTGAAGACCCGGACCTTGTACGGGCAGTTGTTGGCGCAGTATCGCGTCCCCACGCAGCGGTTGTACGCCTGCGCGTTGAGCCCGTCGGGGGTATGGTAGGCCGCGAAGACGGGGCAGACCGGCTCGCAGGGCGCGTTGTTGCAGTGCTGGCAGAGCATCGGCAGGAAGCGGATGTCCAGCGTCCCGGAGTGCGACGCGTCCACGGTCTCGTAGTAGCGCTCCAGGCGCAGCCAGTGCATCTCGCGGCCCATCAGGGCCTGGTTCTCGCCCACCCACGGGATGTTGTTCTCGGCCTGGCAGGCGGTGATGCAGGCGCCGCACCCGTTGCACTTGTCCAGGTCGATGGCCATCGCCCAGCGCGGATGATCCTCGGCGTACTCGCCGAAGTCCGAACCCGGAAGCGGGAAGTCTTCGGCGCGGCCCTCGGTCTCGACCCGCTGGAAGCCGCCGGCCTCGTTCAGTTCGCGGACCTGGCCGTGGGCGTCGTGTTCCTCCGCGACCGCCGCATGGCCGAGCGCGGAAAGGGCCACCGCCGGTGCCACGTTCCGGTCGTCCTGGTCGCTGGAGCCCTCGGTCGTGGCGAGCCGGCGCCAGGCGCCCGACGGTTCGACGATTACCCTCGTCGAAATCAGCGCCAGTGTGCCGGAGACACCGTCGACCGCCTCCGGCAGCAGCGCCATCGGGTTGACACCGTTTCCGTTTGCAAAACGGCCGTAGTTCGTGTGGCCGCCCCCCATCGCGATTGCCACCGAGTCCTCGCGGATCCCCGGGTACACCCAGACCCGAAGCCCCTCCGTCAGCCATAGCCGCGACTCCCCCCGCTCCGGGTCCCAGCCCTCCCTGTGCTGCACATGCGCGATGTCGCCGGTCCGGAGACCCAGACGTTCCGCCGTGGCCGGATTCACCTCCACCCACGACTGCCACATCACCTTCGAGACGGGATCGGGCAGTTCCTGCAGCCAGGGCCGGTTCGAATGGGTGCCGTCGCCGAAACGGGGGGAGGGGTGGACGAGCAGGGTCAGGTCGCCGTCGCCGCGCAGCGAGGGAGGGTCGAAGTCGACGGCGGTGGTCGGGGCCTGCAGGGCGGTGACCTGGGGCAGCTGCACCTCGTACGACGATGAACCGTTGCGCAGCAGTTGCCGCCACAGCGTGTCCGGGTCGCCGGTGATCCCCATATCGGCGCCGAATTCCTCCAGCCACGCGGCGTTGGCGGCGCGCAGGTACTCGTGGAAGGTGACCGCGCCGAAGCCGTCATGCCCCAGGGTCCGCCCTGTCTCGAGGAGCACGTCGGCCATGGGACGCGAGTCGTACATCGGCAACGGGCGCATGACCGGTTGCCGCACCGCGTACGTCCCCGGCGCGGAGTCGCTGTCGCCCCACGACTCGAGGGGATGGGCGTCGGGCAACACCAGATCGGCCATTGCCGAGGTTTCGTCGAGCGCGGTCGCGAAGGCCACCTTGAAGGGGACCGCCGCGAAGGCGTCGCTGAAGCCGGACAAGGGTGGGAGCGAGTATACGGGATTCGTGCCGGAGACAACCGCAACCCCGTAGGTGCCCGAGTTCATGGCCGTGATGGCGTCCGCCACCGCCCCGTACGACGAAGCCTCCGTCTCGGGCACGGCGTCGATGTGCAGCGTGCGCCCCAGGCTCCCCGCCGCCACGTTGAGGATGAGAACTGCGAGGTTGGCCGCGGTGGCGCCCCCGTGGTGTCCCGCGAAGCCGGGCCCGAGCGCCAGCGCCGAACCTTCCGCGAACCGGTCGGCCAGTCCCGCCAGCGCCTCGGCTTCGATGCCGGCCTCCCGCGCCGCATCCTCGAGGGTGTACCGGGAGACCATCTCCGAGTACGGGCCGGCGTCTCCGCCGCGCCGCACCAGCTCTCCCGCGAGCGCCAGGGCGATGTGGGCCTCCGCACCGGCCCGCGCGGGGATCCACTCGTCCGCGTTCTGTCCGGTCAGCGACAGGCGCGGCCCTACAAAAACGAACGTGCCCTTTTCGCCGTGGTCCACCGCGTGCATCCCGGCGAAGTCGGCCGCGAAACGCACCGGCGAGACCCACGTCTCGAGGAAGTCGGCGCCGAACGAGACCAGGAAGTCGGCCGCGGCGATGTCGTAGCGGGGCAGGGCGGACACGCCGAACGCAATCTCGACGGCCCTGCGCAGCGCGGAGTCGTCCAGCGGATCATGGATGACCCGGTGCCCACCCACCGCCTCGACAAAACCGTTCAACAACGTCGCCTCGGTGGTCCCCTTTCGTCCGGTCAGGAAGAGCGAACGCCCCCCCGTCCCCAACCTCTCCGCCAGCAGCGCCAGCGCCTCGTCCCAGGTGATGGCCTCGAAACCGTCCGGGCCCGCGCGCAACGGAGTGGCCACGCGGTCGGGGTTGTAGAGTCCCTGCAACGCCGACACGCCCCGCGAACACAGACCGCCGCGCGACACGGGGTGGTCCGGGTTGCCCTCGATCATGACCGCGCGGCCCTCGCGGGTCCGCACCCGGATCCCGCACGCGCTCGCGCACTCGCCGCAGGTCGAAGCATACCAGGTCGCCACCCCGGGGGTGATCTCCTCCGGCGGCACCACGTACGGGATCAGCCGCTCCACCTTGTCGGTCGAACAGCCGGCCACCGTGGCTCCGGCACCGCCCACGCCGACGACCTTGAGGAAGTCGCGCCGCTTGAGGCCGTCGCTCATGCCGGCCGCTCCAGGGGGTTCGCAGCCCCGGCCACGGGTCGAGGTCTCCGCCCGCACGGCGTCAGTAGTGACATACCGTGCAGTCGCGGGAAGCCCCGCGTTCGATGTGACAGGAGACGCACCACCCCATCCTCAGGTCTTCCGCCTCGGGGGCCATCTCTTCGAGCACGCCCATCTCCTGCACCTGGCCGTGGCAGGTCTGGCAGGTCACTCCGGCCGCAATGTGACGCATGTGCGGGAATTTCACGTGATCGCGAACCTTGTAGATCCGCTTCCACGGAATCGCCGTGCCCGATGCGTAGTATTCGCGCACCTTGGCGATCTCCGCCTGCGCCTCATCGGTCCGCCCTCCCACGATCCCCTCCTGGTGACAACCCATGCACGTGGCCATCGGCGGGATCCCCGCATCCACCGACCGTTCCGCCGAGAAGTGGCAATACTGGCACGGGATCGTGAACTGGCCGGCGTGAATGTCGTGCGGGAACTGGATCGGCTGGGACTGCGCCTGTGCGTCGGCCACGTCGGGGGATCCATCCCCGTCGGGGGCCTGCCGAAAGCCGATGAGAACGACGGCCAGGAGGACCGTGAGAGCTCCCACCAGGGTCGCCAGCCACAACCTTTTCATTCGAGCGGTAGGCAATCGCGGACCCGGAAATGGGTCGAGTTGAGGGTTTTTGGGAGTGGGGTAGTTGGATGGCAAAGCCGAACGAAGGTAGGAACCGCCTCCGGCGATGTCAACGAAAACGGCCGCTCCCCGCGGGACCGCGCAACCCGGAGGGGGACCCTGCCACGTCTCCGTATTCGCGCGCGCCCCGCGCAATGCAGGATGCGCCGGGGCTGCGGCTTCGCTACACTAGACTCCATGGTGCCGATTCCCACGCCCCCGGGTGATTCCACCCCGCCGGAGAACAAGCGCACCGATGCGTCCCCGCACGTCCATCTCAGCACGTTCACGCATGAGGGCCGGTTCTGGGATGCCCACCTCGAGTTCGTTGACGATCCACGCGATCCCGATTCGTGCCGGGCGCGGCTCTGCTTCGTGCCGACCGATCGGGGCGACCACGAGGAACCCGCGCGCACAGCGGTGATCTTCATCGAGGCCACCCGCCAGGACACGCTGCGCGCGGCCAGGGCCCTGGACCGCTACAATCTGGTGGCGATGCTGCGCTCGGTGAGCTGAGGCGGCCGGGCCACGACTTCCACCACCACTCCCTTGCAGTCACCCGACGCCCATCCATGACCACCAACGAACCGCTGCGCTGCCTCCTCCTCCAGGTCCGCGACCCCGACGACCCCATGAGCGGCCATGAGATTGCGTCCTTCGAGCGCGCGTTGTCTCCCCGCGCGGTCCGCATCGAGATCTTCGACCTTCTCGAAAGGCTTCTGACCCCCCCCGACCTGGAAGGCGTCGACCTGGTCCTCATGGGCGGGAGCGGCGCCTACTCGGCGGCCACCGGGGGGCCCTGGTTCCCGACCGCACTCGACTCGCTGCGCACCGTGCACGCTTCCGGCGTCCCCTCCTTCGCGTCGTGCTGGGGGTTTCAGGCGATGGCCGCGGCCATGGGCGGCGAGGTTGTGAACGACCGCAGCCGTGCCGAGATCGGAACGCACGGCCTGCGGCTGACGCCGGCCGGGCGCGACGACCCGGTCTTCGGGCATCTGGATTCGAGCTTCAAGGCGCAGATGGGTCACGAGGACCTGGTGAAGACGCTGCCTCCCCGTGCCACGCTGCTCGCATCATCCTCCCGGGTGGCCAACCAGGCGTATCGCTTCGACGACGCACCTGTCTACTGCACGCAGTTCCATCCCGAACTGGACGTGTCGGGCATCAAGGCTCGCCTGTCGGCCTATCCCAGATACCTGGCCGAAGTGGCCGGCGAGACCTACGAGGAGATCGTTGCCCGGCTGGAGGAAACACCGGAAACGACCCGGTTGCTCACCAGGTTCGTGGAGGTGTTGGTGGGGAAGTAGCCGGCGGCGCTACGCCTCCCTGACCCAGCGAACCAGCTCTCGCACCGTGGGCCGCTTCCCCTGCATGAGGATCCCCACCCTGTAGATCCTCCCCGCCACCCACGCCGTCGCCCCCACGGCGATCACCATCAAGACCAGCGACATCCCCACCATCCACCAGGGCACGGCCCCGGAAACGGCCCGCGGGAACATCATGATCGGGGAGAAGAAGGGGAAGACGGCGGCCCAGTCCATCCACGGAAACGCACCCCCTTCCAGCGAGAACATCTGCAGCAGGAACGGCACGATCAGCAGCATCATGACCGGGAACTGCGTCTGTTGCGCCTCCTCCTCGGTGCCGCACATCGCCCCCACGGCCGCGAAGAGCGACGAGTACAGGAAGAAGCCGAGGACGAAATAGGCGAGGAGGAGGGCAAGCGCGCCGATTCCCGGGAGGGCCTCGGCCAGGTTGCTGAGATCCGCCTCGGGCAGGTTGGCTGCGAGCATGGGAACCCCCAGAAGCCCGATCAGAGCCGCGCAAGCCGCCCAGATCCCCAACTGGGTCATCCCCATGGAGCCCACGCCGAGGATCTTGCCCAGCATGAGGCGCCCCGGGGTCACCGCGGAAATGACCACCTCGACCACGCGGTTGCGCTTCTCGTCCAGAACGGAGCGAAGGACGAACGCCCCGTACATCAGCATCGCCATGTAGAGAATTATCACCCCGGCAATCCCCGAGACGAGCCCGGCCGCCTCTTCCACCTCGGACTGTGCTTCGTCCCCGAGGCGCTCGAAACTCAGGCGGTCGCCGCCGAGCAACGCACGCACACCGCCCGCGCTTTCGGTAGCCGACAGCCGCAACTCCAGCACCGTCTCAACGACGATGCTCTCCAGCAGCGCACCGCGAACCGGCCCCGGCGAGTCCTTGCTCCGATAGGCGAAGGCCCCCTCCTGCACCGTCAACTCGTCTAGAACGACATATCCTTCGATCTCGTCCTCGAGGACCCGTCGATCCAGCTCCTCGAGCCCCACCTGCGCGTCCACGATCTCCACATCGTACCCGGCTTCATCCATGCGGCGGGCGACCTCCTGGCCGACCTGTCCCGTGAAGTCGACGAGCGCCATCTGCCGATTGGACTGCTCCGCTCGCACGGCCATGAAGGTCATCAGACCGATGATCCCCAGCATCATCACCGGGATGGCGATGGTGGAGAAGATGAACCCCTTCGTCTTCACCCGCTCGACGTACTCGCGCCGGAGCACGGCCCATACCTGCCTCCGCGCCTGTTTCATCGTGCACCTCCCGCGGCCATCAACGCCGGTTCGTCGGCCGCGTCTGCCCCCGCGTGCCTGACGAAGATCTCGCGCAGTGTGGGCTCCAGGAGCTCGAAGCGCCGCAGGCTCACCCCTTCGGCCACCGCCGCGGCGAGGATGCGGTCGCGGTCGACACGCGCGTTCAACGTGAGGTGGTGTGCGTAGCCGACCCTCTCGATCTCGGTGACGCCCAGGCGCGTGAGCCAGCGGTCGTCGCCCTCGAACTCCAACGCTACCACGTTCGAGCGTTCGCGGCGCTTGATCTCCCTGAGGTTCCCGTCGAGGACCTTGCGGGACTTCGAGATCAGGCAGACCCGCTCGCAGAGGCGTTCCGCCTGCTCCATGAGGTGCGTGGAAAAGAGGATCGTCGCGCCCTGCTCCCGCTGCTCCAGGACGATCGACTCGAGTACTTCCTGGTTGATCGGGTCCAGTCCGCTGAACGGTTCGTCGAGGATGAGCAGTTCAGGGTTGTGCAGCACGGTGCCGATGAACTGCACCTTCTGCTGCATCCCCTTCGAGAGTGCCTGGACCTTCTTGGCCGCCCACTCCCCCAGGTCGAGCCGTTCCAGCCATTCCATCGCCCGCCTGCGAACAATCTTCCGCTCCATCCCCCTGATCTCGCCCAGGAAGACCAGCTGCTCCAGCACCTTCATCTTCTCGTAGACGCCCCGTTCCTCGGGCAGGTATCCGACCCGGCTGCGCCGCGCGAAGTCGGGGAAGCCGCCGAAGAGCTCGACGGTGCCCCGGTCGGGGACCAGGATGGCCATCATCATGCGAATCGAGGTGGTCTTCCCCGAGCCGTTCGGCCCCAGCAGACCGAGGATGGCTCCGCGGGGTATCTCGAGGTCGAAGTCGGAGACCGCCGTGTGGGCGCCGAAGCTCTTCGTCACCCCGGCGAGGCGTACCGCTGGTTCCGCCATGGTCTGTTCCTGGTTCAGTTCGCGTTCCCGGAGGCTCGTCTCCGGTGGGAAGGGTTCGTCCGCAACCCGGCAAATGTACGCGATGGGACGGCCTGATGTTCACCACTGGATGCCAACCGCGGCCGACACCGGGGCGTGGGGATGAGTCGGAATCCTGGCGGCGGGGCACGGCAAAACCAAGAAACCACAAGGTCTTTTGGAGGACGGAGACCTTCGCCCGGCACCCGGTTCCGTGACCCGCGCGGAACCTCGCGGAACCTTGTGGGCACGGTTCGGGATATATTCACACTTACACAATGTGACGGGCCCAATCGGACGATGCCGAAGGGGTCGGAAACGGGGACCGGGGATGCGGCCCACAGGGGGTCGCCGGTCGCCTCAGGAGGGGCCCAAGCACGAGGAGTCCAAGTGGCAATCTACCGAACGCTCTTTTACGGAGATGTGACGGTTGGAACCGGCGGACGCATGACCATTCCACTCTCGATGAGGGAGAGTTGCGGCATCCGTGCCGGCGATACATTGACAGTCCGGGTGGAGGAGAACCCGGAGGGAATACGTCAACTGGTCATGTGGAGGGCCAAGGCCAACCGGGAAGACTAGGAGCCCGTGGAAAAAACCCCCACGGACTCCTGACCGACATCACGCTCGCCGGGTGAACGGACTTCGCTCCAGCGAACGAGTTCCCCGAGCGGGCGGCTCCCGTCGTGGAGCCAATCGGAGTGGGGGAAGGGGACTTCGTCCAGCGGCACGATGCGGGTGGCGCCGACTGTGAACAGCGCTTCGGCAAGGCTCTCGCGGTCGTCGTCGTGAACGCCCGCCAGCCCCACGGTCTGCAGGACCGGGGACAGGGGAGCAAGGATCTGCAGGCAGGCCCCGTGGTCGGAAACCGGCACCACCCATGCCGTGCGCCCGCCCGTCGGCTCGAACTGGTCGGCGGGGGCGAGCGCCACGGTCCAGCCGGTCTCCGCGGGGGACCAGATACCGAGGTCCTCGGCGGCCGCCGCACGCATGGCCAGGCGGCCTCTGAGTTGGTGCAGGGCGGACGATTCGCCGGGTGAGAGGGGTGCGGCGGGATGTGTCGCGGCAAAGCGCCTGAGGTGCTCGGCCAGGCGTTCGCACCAGCGCCGCGCTTCGCTGCGGTCTCCCAGCAGGAGGACGAGATGCGTGCTCACGCACCCCTTCTGGTCGAAGAGGGAAACCGCTCTCGCGGCTGCCGCCGCCGCACCAGGGGCCGCCACCGGATTCACGATGGCGGCGCCGATCCGGTGGGGGTGCTCGATCAGACGGGTCGAGGCGGGAGTACGCGAGCGAAGGGACTCGATGGTGTCGTCGCCGCCGTAGACGACGACCTGGTCCGCCCGGGTGAGGAGTTCCCGTTCCCAGGTTTGCCACGCGGGGGCGCCGCCGGGCCAGTAGAGGACGGCCAGGGCGGCCTCGATACGGGGGTCCGCGCGGTGGAGTTCCAGGGCGAAGCGGGTCGTGAGCGCCGCGTCGCCGGCGCCAGGTTTCACCAGCACGGGTGACTTGACGAGGAGCGCCCGGAGCAGCGAGGTGACGGTCACGCCGGGAACGGAGCCCGCGCCGAAGTGGAGGGTGACCCCGGGCGCGGCCGCGCGGACGGCGCGGTCGCCCTCGGTGACGAACCCGTCGAGCACGCGAGGGTCGGGGAACTCGGCCCGCACGAGACGGTCGAGCGCCTCGCTGGTCCACGATGCGGCCATCCCGGTCACGACTTCCCGGGTCATGGGGCGGGTGAGGCCGCTGTTGGCGGCGATTTCCGCGATGGCCGCGTCGTCGATGGTGCGGGAGAAGCGTTCGCCCACGCAGCCGAGGAGGTCGATCAGGTCTGCCGTGGCAAGGGTTGCGAGGTTTGTGCGCGAATCTCGCAACGCAGTGATCAGGGAATGGGCTAAGTGATGGTCGGACTTGGGATAACGTAGCGTTACGGTGCCTGCGGCGGTGTGCTCGAAGGTGGTGGGGCGGGGAATATCCGGTGGCAGCAGCCAGGCGTCGACCGGGGCGGGGTGCGGGGTCATGAGGACCGGTCCGGCGGCTGAGGACCAGGGCACGACTCGACGGGCACCGGAGGCGGGGCCCACGCGCTCACTGGGCCGATCCGGTCGCGCGCAGGAAGGACTCCACGGCCAGGGAGCACCCTCGTGGCGTGGCGCCCCGGGCTCTCCCCATGAGACACAGCCCCCCGTCCTCGGTGGTGTGGCCCAGGTCTTCGGTCAGGATGTGGCAGACCGAGCCCGCGTTGGCGAGGTCGAAGTGCGCGAGGAGGCCGGGTTCGCCGGGGGGGAGCGGCGCGAGGGTGGCGGGGTCGAGGGCGCGGGTGCGAACCCATGGGGGGAAGCGATGGACGCGGGCGGGGAGGGGCGGGGCGCTCCCGGCAACCCCGTCGTACGCCTG
The DNA here is from genome assembly GCA_028874995.1 of Gemmatimonadota bacterium. GTDB lineage: Bacteria > Gemmatimonadota > Gemmatimonadetes > Longimicrobiales > Gaopeijiaceae > Bin94. Next base: position 10,389 of record JAPPGM010000090.1, read on the forward strand.
CGAGAGGAGTTCGGTCATGCCGTACTCGTTGACGATGAAGGGCCGCGGGATGCCCAGGATGCATTCGGCACGTTCGTAGAGGGTGATACGATCCACTTCGGCCGCGCGGCCCTTGAAGCCACCCGTCTCCATCATGCGCGAGCCTTCGGGGAAGCGGACGGGTTCGCGGCCCATTGCGTCGAGGAGGTGGACGAGGGCGAAGGCTGTGGTGAGGAGGAGGACGGGTTCGGCTGTTGCCAGGGCGCATCGCACGGCCCCGAGGTTCACGCCATCCACCGGGTGGAAGGCCCAAACCGTATCCGAGACCTCCGGCTCCGCGGCGATCAAGCCCGCCATGGTGGAGAGCGACGAATCCGGTACATCGCCGGGACCGGGGATCAGGGACAGAGTTTGAAGCCGTGTGAGACCGTTCATGAGGTGGCGGCGGTAGTTCGCGCGCGCAGCCGCCCGGTAGAGGTCGAGGCAGGGGACGTGGTGTTCGCCCCGGACGCCGTCCCCGCCGGTCGTGCCGCTCGTCCGGAAGACCACCTCGGGCGCGCCCGATACGATCGCGATGTCCTTGAAGGCCGCTGTCGGGACCGGGGGGATTTCGTGCCAGACGGCGGGCGGTCCACCCGGGGCGGCCTTCCAGAAGCGCCGCAGTACGGGAACGGCCGCACGTTGGGCGCTGTGGACGCGCATGGCGAGGTCGTTGAAGGCGGCGTCATCGGTGAGGGCGGCGGCTCCGGCTGCGGCGCCCGGTACGGAGACGGCGTCCCATCCCCGAAAAACCCCCGCGAGTTCCTTGAGAATCGGCTGCATGGCCGGAGCCTACCTGCCAACCCCCGCCCCCCGCACCGCCCGCCCCCCCATCCGCCCCGTCTGCTCCCCGTCGCGGATCGTGTGCACGCCCCCCACGACCACGTGCCCGATCCCCACCGGGTACTGGTGCGGATCCTCGAAGGTGGCCCGGTCGGCCACGCTGTCGGGATCGAACACCACCACGTCGGCGACCGCCCCCACCCTGAGCACGCCCCGATCGCCCAACCCGAGCTTCCGCGCCGGCAGCCCCGAGATCTTGTGCACGGCGGCCTCCAGCGCCATTGACTTCCGGTCGCGAACGTAATGGCCGAGCAGCCGCGGAAAACTCCCGTAGCCGCGCGGGTGCGGCGACGAGCCGGAAAGCGCACCGTACGGCGCGTAGGCGCCCCCGTCCGAGCACACCATCCCGAGCGGGTGGGCCAGGATCCGCTCCGTGTTCGCCTCGGACATGCCGAAGCCGATCATGCCCACGCTGCCGCCCGCGTCGCGCAGCAGCCGCACGGTCAGGTCGTAGGGGTCCTCGCCGCGCTCAGCCGCCAGCTCGCCGAGCCGCCGCCCGCGTGCGTATGCGTGCGCCCCGCCGATCCGGGTGATCTGGACCGCGTCCCAGGAGCCCAGCAGCGCGATCTTGTCCCGGCAGGCCCGCTCCAGCGCCGGGGCTGTGTCCGGATCGGCGAGCCGCTCCAGGAAGCGCGCCGTGCCGCCCGCCCGCGCCGAGGCGGGGAAGAGGTTCGAGAGGCCGGTCGCGTAGGCGACGTAGGGGTAGCGGTCGAAGTGCGCGTCCACGCCGCCGGCCCGTGCAGCCTCGATCGCGGCGAGAGCGGCGTCGGCCTTCCAGTGGTTGCGCTGACCCTGCGCCTTGAGGTGTGAGACCTGGACGGGGACGCCTGCCATTCGTCCCACGTGCAACGTCTCTTCGAGGGCCGCGAGGAGGCGGTCGTCCTCGTTGCGCATGTGTGATGCGTAGGGGTACGGCGTCCCGCGCAGCTCGGCGGCCAGCGCGACCAGTTCGTCCCGGGTGGCGAAGCCGCCGGGCGTGTATTCGAGCCCGGTCGAGAGGCCCACCGCCCCGGCTGCGAGGGCGTCCCGCACCAGGGCGCGCATGCGATCCAGTTCGGCGGCGGTGGCCGGGCGGTCCGCGCCCCCGATCACGTACCCGCGCACGGTCCCGTGGCCGATCATCGAGGCGACCGAGACGGCGGGGCGTTCCCGGTCGATTCGGTCGAGGAAGCCGCCGATGTCGCGGAATTCGATCTCTACGTCGTAGCTACGGCGGTAGCGGTCGCGCGTGGACTCGAAGGCGCCGTCGCTCCAGGGGCCGATCGAGCTTCCGTCCTGGCCGACCACCTCCAGGGTGACGCCCTGCCGCACTCGGCTCTCGGCGCGGGGATTGACCAGGAGCGAGAGGTCGGCGTGGGAGTGGATGTCGATGAAGCCGGGAGCGACGGCCATGCCCCGGGCGTCGATCTCGACGGTGCCGGTGGCGGGGACCTGGCCGATGGCGCTGATGCGGTCGCCGGTGATGGCGATGTCGGCGGTGCGTGGGAGAGCTCCGGTGCCGTCGAAGAGGGTGCCGCCGCGGATGACGAGGTCGGTGCGTGGGGCGGAGGTGGGGGCGGGGCGCGTTTGCTGGCGGGCCGGGCGGCGTGTGTCGGGCGTTGCCGTGACGGAGGGCGTCGCGGGCCTCGCCCCGAGGCCCGTGAGCCCCGCGAGCCCGACGAGCGCGCTCTTCGTGCCGCGGGTGACGAAATCGCGCCGTTTCAAGATCGTCGCCCTCGATCCCTCGAACCTCCGCCAAAGCGGCCCGCGGAGCCTCGCAGGCGGTTCGCGGAGATGCCTCCGGAACGCAGGATCTTGGCCTGCTGGCGGGCCTGTTCGCGACCCACCAAGTCCGTGACCGCGGACAGGTGCTCGTCCATCTCGGCGTAGTCGTCCGCGGGATAGCCCTCGGCTTCGGACCGGTCCAGCAGTTCGCGCAGACCGCGGATTTCGCGGCGGGCCTTTTCGATCGCGCGGCGGAGCCTGGCCAGGGCGCGGCGGGTTTCGGCTTCGGGGGTCGTCATGCCATGAAGGATGCACCCGGGTGCGGGGCGGAGCAACGGCGGAATGGGACAGGTTCGATGTGCCGCACCGCATCGCGGTAGTTGCCGGCCCGCAAACAAAGCCGGCGCAATCTTCGCGGGAGGCTATTCGCCGGCCGAGGACCGGCGGCGGGCGCGCTGCCGACGGGTGCGGCCGTACGCGTCCGTCGGCGTGGAGGGGTCGAGGACCGGAACACCTGTCGGCTCGAAGTGGCGGGTGTTGCGGGTGACGACGGTCAGGCCGTGTTCG
>JAPPGM010000135.1:0-1543 GCA_028874995.1 Gemmatimonadota bacterium
CGAGCCGCTCACGCTGGGGGGGCTTCTTGACATCTACGGTGAGGAGGTGACGCCCACGAAGGGCGAGGGAAGCCGGGAGTACGACCGGGCCGCGTTGGAGATGTTCCGTCGCTTCTTCGGAAGGGACCGGAAGCCGACAACGCTTTCGCAGCGCGACTGGGACCGGTTCATCCGGGCGCGGCGAGCAGGCAAGGTCGGACCGAGCGGCCGGGCCGTCTCGGACAGGACGATCAAACGGGACTTGAGGTTCCTGCTTGCGGTCCTCAACTGGGCCGCGCGGTCGAGGGACGAGGCGGGAGGACTGCTCCTCGACTCCAATCCCCTGAAGGGCTTGAGGGTGCCGCGGCAGAAGAACCCAACCCGGGTGGCACTCTCTCAGGCGGAGTACGACGCCCTGCTCCGGGTGTCCGCCGAGATCGATTGGCGCTTTCGTGTGGCGCTCGTGGCTGCGCACGAGACCGGACACCGGATCGGCGCAATCCGCCAACTCAGGTGGTCCGACGTGGACATGGGAGCCGGGGTCATTCGGTGGCGTGCGGAGCACGAGAAGTCGGGGTTCGAACATCGGACGCCTGTGACCGCCGAGACAATTGGTGTCCCGGAAGAGGCACGGAAGGAGAACCGGCGAACCGGCGACGCCCCTGTGTTGCCCGCGCCCAGGGACCCCGCCCGGAGCATCAGCTACGCGGTGGCGCGCTACTGGTGGGAAAGGGCCGAGGGGCTCGCCGGGCTGGACCGCAAGCCTGGCAGGGGCTGGCATTCGCTGAGGCGGAAGTTTGCTTCCGACCTGATGGACCAGCCACTCAAGGTGCTCTGCGAACTGGGAGGCTGGCGAGCGGCACAGACGGTGCTCCAGTGTTACCAGAGGCCCGACGAGGAGCGGCTCAAGAAGGCGCTCGACGAGCGGCGAACCACCTCCTCCGCCGATTAGCGGGAGTCAATCGGCGGGAATCGCGCCCGCAAATCATGGAACTTCAATCAGGGCAAGCAGAAACGATCCCGCGACCTCCTGCCACAATGTCAAGTATACTTGTCGTTGCGCTATCGGGCTGAGCGAAACGGCCCTGCCGAATGGCGTCGTCGCTGGAAACTCGCACGACCGCAGACGGCCACCCCCTGGGCCTGGACCGCGCGACATCAGACGGCGTCGTTTTCGCAGTAGCGCCGGAAGGGGGATTCTCTCCACCGCCTGCTACGCTAGATTTCCCGCCTGCAAGCCCGGGACCGCCCGCCCCCCCAAGCACGTCCACCCGAAGGAATCACCGACAAGATGACCACCATGACCGCCCCCCCAACCACCTCCCGCACCGACCGCTACCTCGAAGAGGCCGAACGCTACTCCGCCCACAACTACCATCCCCTCCCCGTTGTGCTCGAGCGCGGCGAGGGCTCATGGGTCTGGGACGTCGAGGGCAACCGCTACCTCGACATGCTGAGTTCCTATTCGGCCGTCAACCAGGGACACCGCCACCCCGCCATCGTCGCCGCGGCCCGCGAACAGCTCGACCGCCTCACCCTCACGTCGCGCGCCTTCCACAACGAC
>JAPPGM010000135.1:1553-13466 GCA_028874995.1 Gemmatimonadota bacterium
GAACACCGGCGCCGAGGCCGTCGAGACCGCGATCAAGATGGTGCGGAAGTGGGGGTACGAGGTGAGGGGCGTCCCGGACGACCGGGCCGAGATCATCGTCTGCGAGGACAACTTCCACGGGCGGACGACCACGATCGTCGGGTTCTCATCCGAGGACCAGTACCGCGAGGGGTTCGGGCCGTTCACGCCGGGCTTCACGCTCATTCCGTACGGGGACATCGACGCGCTCAGGGCCGCGATCGGGCCGAACACGGTCGGCTTCCTGGTCGAGCCCATCCAGGGCGAGGCGGGGGTGATCGTGCCGCCGGACGGGTACATGCGCGAGGCGGCGGAGGTTTGCCGCGCGAACGGCGTGGCGCTGGTGGCCGACGAGATCCAGACGGGGCTGGGCCGCACCGGCCGCATGTTCTGCTGCGACTGGGAGGGGGTGCGCCCCGATGTCCTGATCGTCGGAAAGGCGCTGGGCGGAGGCGTTTACCCGGTCTCGGCCGCGATCGCGGACGCGGAGTTCATGGACGTCTTCCGGCCGGGGGACCACGGGTCGACCTTCGGCGGCAACCCGCTGGGTGCGGCGGTGGGGAGCGCGTCCCTCAAGGTGATCATCGAGGAGGATCTCGCGCGGCGTTCGGACGAACTCGGCAGCTGGTTCATGGATCGGCTGCGTGCGATTCCGTCGCCGCACATGGAGGAGGTGCGGGGACGGGGGCTCATGATCGGCGTGGTGATCCGGGAGTCTTCGGGGGCCGCACGGCCGTTCTGCGAGGCGCTGCAGGAGCGCGGCATCCTGGCCAAGGAGACGCACCACCAGGTCGTGCGGTTCGCGCCGCCGCTGACGGTGGCCAGGGGGGACCTGGAGGCAGCGCTGGTGGAGATCGAGGCCGTGCTGAGCTGACGTCAGCCGCCGGGAGGCCCGATCGTTCCCTGCTTGGAGGTGTCGATCTCGGCCGCCTCACCCTCGTCGAACAGCACCGCCTTCACCTGCCCGTACAGGAACTCCCGCGCCTCGGCCTTCCGCGGGTCGAGCCCGTAGTGGTTGATCAGCAGCGTCTGGTGCTGGAGCCAGTCGCGCCAGCAGTCCGCACAGATCTCGCGCTGGATGCGGTCCCCCAGCGCTGACCGGAAGGGGGGCCGCGCGAGGGCCGGTCCCGGGGTGCCGGGATGCCTGCGGCAGTCGATGGTTTCCAAGTCGTTTCTCGGCAACGGGGTTCGGTTTGCGACGGGGTGGCGCCCCGCCGGGACCCGAAGATAACATTCCAGTGGGAATTGGACGGCGGTGCGGGGTTCTATACATTTTCTGCATAACGTCCGACCGCAGGAGAGGGAGGCAACGATGTCGCTACGGAACTCGACCGGGATGGATGGCGCGATGAACGGCGCCGGTCCCCTTCTTTCCAAGGAACAGCTGGAGCACTTGGAAGAAAGGCTTCTCCAGGAGCGAAAGAAGGCGCTGCGCGCTCTCGGCCGTTTCGACATGGTTGCCAAGGCGGACCGGGCGGAGGGCGACTCCGATCTTGCCGCCTACACGGACCACATGGCCGACCAGGGCACCGAGGCGATGGAGCGGGAGAAGGCCGCGCTCTTCGCGACCAAGGAGGGCCGCTACCTCTACCGGCTGCAGGAGGCGCTGCGCCGCCTCTACCGCGACCCGGACAACTTCGGGCGCTGTCACGCGACGGGGAAGCCGATCAGCTTCCAGCGCCTCGATGCCCTGCCGCACGCGCGCTACTGCATCGAGTACAAGCGGGAGCTGGAGGCGAGGGGCGGCTGAGGGGTTCTACGCCAGCGCGCCCAGCAGTTTTCGCCCAAGTATCTCCACCTGCCACCTCCGCACGCCGGGCATCGCCTCAAGCTCGGCGAGTGAACCCGGCCGCACCGCCACCACCTCACGCAGAAGGTGATTGGCCATCACGCGGCCCCGATCCAGCCCCAGCTGTTCGGCGACCCTGTTCCGCACCGCCGTGATCCGGTCCAGCGTCGCCTCTTCCTCGGGAGTCGGCCGCCCCCGTCCCCCTCGCACAACGGGGTAGGGCTGCAGATCGCGGCGGGCCAGTCGGCGTACCCCGCCGAGCGCCTTCAGCAGCGACCGGCCGCTCCGCGCGGCCAGACGGGGCGAGAATCCCTTCACGTCCGCCAGTTGGCTCACGGTCGTGGGCCGGGCCGCGACGGCAGCCAGGAGCGCCGCGTCGGTAGCCACGCGGAAGGGGGCGCGGTCGAGCGAACGCGCGATCCGGTCGCGCCAGGCGATCGCCTCCCGGAGCGCGGTGACGGTGCGTGCGTCCATCCGCCGCGCGCCCTTGAAGCGCGTCACGGGGTCGGGCGGGGAGTCGGGCTCCCTGGCGCCGGCCGCGGACTCCACCAGCCGTTGGCACTCTTCTTCGGCCCAGTGCAAGCGCCCCATTTTGCGTAGCGCGTCCTCCAGCACCGCGGTGAGGCGGTGAAGGTGACAGGTGTCGCCCGCCGCGTACTCGATCATGTCGCGCGACAGCGGACGCCTGGCCCAGTCGGCCTTCTGGTACTTCTTCGCGAGCCGGACCCCGAGGTGCTTGAGAAGGAGCTTCTGCAGGCCCATCGCCGGTTCCCCGAGAAAGCCGGCGGCCACCTGCGTATCGGCAAGGCGGGCCACCGAGATGTCCAGGTCGCGGCGCAGGAGGCGCAGGTCGTAGCTGCCCCCGTGCATGAGCACCCGGCGGGCAGGATCTTCCAGGAAGGGCTTGAGGTGCGGGGTGGGATCCACAGCAAGGGGATCGAGAACGAAGGTCTCCGACGGGGTGGAGAGCTGCACGAGGCAGAGCCGGTCGGAGTAGCGGTGGTAGCCGGCGGCTTCGCAGTCGACGGCCAGGTCGCCGCCGCCCGCGAGGGAGCGCGACACCTGCTCCAGGCCGTCCGCGGTGTCGATGTATTGGACGCGATGATTCAAAGGCTTCTCTACCGTTACCGGGTCTTCCCTTCCGTTACCCGGGATGGATCTTCTCTACCGTTACCGGTCTTCTCTACCGTTACCGACCGATCAATTCCCTGTCCTGCCTCGACGGGGGGACTTTCCCTGCCGTTACCCTCCCATGGGTTTTCTCTACTGTTACCTGCCTGAGCCCGGTCCGTGCGACTTTCCGGCGAGCTTTCGGTGAATATGGTTCCGGACCGGACGCTTCGGTAGCTTGACCGTTGCTCCCGGCCGGATCGAGATCGCCCGATCCGGCCCACACTCGAGGAGGTGTTCCCAGCCGATGATGAGAACGAAGGTTGTCGCGACGATGGGTCCCGCCGCCTCCACGCTGGAGGTCGTGACCGATCTGGTGCGCGCCGGAATGGACATCGCGCGGATCAACATGTCCCACGGCCACCACGAGCACCACGAACGCGGGGTCCGGCTGGTCCGGGAGGCCTCGCGCCGTGTAGGCCGTCCCGTGGCCATCCTGACGGATCTGCAGGGGCCCAAGCTCCGGATCGGACACCTCGACGACCCGGTGCGCCTCGACGACGACGACATCGTGACGATCGCTCCGGAGGGAGAACATCACAGCGACGAACTGCCCACCTCCTACACCGGTCTCGCCCGGGAGGTCACCGGTGGAACCCGGCTCCTCCTCGACGACGGACAGATCGAGCTGGAGTGCGTCAACACCGACGGGAAACGCGCGGTCTTCCGGGTGCTGCGGGGCGGGCTGCTGCGGTCCCGCAAGGGGATGAACCTTCCGGGCGTCAGCGTGAACACCCCGTCGCTGACCGAGAAGGATGAGCGCGATCTCGACTTCGCGCTGGGGATGGACGTCGAGTACATCGGACTCTCCTTCGTCCGCAACGTGAACGACGTGCTGGGACTCAAGGACCGGATCAACGGGCGGGCCTGGCTGGTCAGCAAGATCGAGAAGGCGCAGGCGCTGGACGAGCTGGACGGGATCCTGTCCTTCAGCGACGCGGTGATGGTGGCGCGCGGAGATCTCGGGGTGGAGCTGCCCTTCGCCTCGGTGCCGCTGGCCCAGAAACGCATCATCCAGGCGGCGAACGGGTACGCGTGCCCGGTCATCACCGCCACCCAGATGCTCGAGTCGATGACCATGTACCCCAGCCCCACGCGCGCGGAGACCTCGGATGTCGCCAACGCGATCCTCGACGGGACCGACGCGGTCATGCTCTCGGGCGAGACCGCGGTGGGGAAGCACCCGGTGCGCACGCTCGAGGTCATGGTGCGGATCGCGGCCGAGATCGAGGACAGCGGCGTCCTGAGCCAGGGTCCCCACTACCTGGACCAGATGGGACCGGTGCAGCGCCGGGGCGCCTCGCCGCGCGAACACGCGGTCGCCGCGTCGTCGGTGCGTTCCGCGCAGGATCTGAACGCGCCCGCGATCATCGTGATCACCCGCAGCGGCTTCTCGGCGCGCCTGGTGGCCTCGTACCGCGCGCCGATCCCGGTCTTCTCCGTCTGCACCGAGCCCAAGGTGCACCGCCAGCTGTGCGGGGTGTGGGGAGTGCGCCCCGTTCTGGCCGACAAGGGCGAGATCACCTACCAGAACCTGACCGACTTCGGGAAGCGGGTCGTGCTGGGTTCGGGGATCGGAAAGACGGGCGACCCGGTGATCGTGACCTCGGGCCTGCCGTTCCACAAGCCGGGTTCGACGAACACGATGCGCGTGGAGCAGTTGTAGTTGCGGTTGACCTTTCTCGGAACGGGCACCTCCATCGGCGTGCCGGTGATCGGTTGCGATTGCGCCAACTGCACCTCCGACGATCCGCGTGACCGGCGGACCCGCCACGGCGCGCTGCTCGCGCTCGACGGCGGGAACCTCCTCATCGACACGCCGCCGGAACTGAGGCTGCAGCTGCTGGCCGCGGGCGTCGGGCAGGTCGGCGCGGTGTGGTACACGCACCTGCACGCCGACCACGTGCACGGCATCGACGACGTGAGGGTCTTCTCGACCCGGAACCGCGGGCCGGTTCCCGCGTATCTGCCCGAGGAGCTCGTGGGGTCCATGAAGCGCCGCTTTTCGTACATCTTCGACCCCAGGTTTCACCCGCCGAAGGGGACGACGAGACCTCAGATTTCGCTGCTCGGCTACGAGGAGGGCGTGCCGGTGGAGGTGCTGGGCGCCGAGGTCACCCCGTTTCGGGTGCCGCATGGGCCGGTGGACGCCTTCGGGCTGAGGGTGGGGCGGTTGGGGTACGTGACCGATGCGAAGAGAATTCCGGCGCCGGCGCGCGAGATCCTCGACGGGGTCGAGGTGCTGGTTCTGAACGCGCTCTGGCGGGGCCGTGTGCACCCGACGCACTTCAATGTGGAAGAAGCGGTGGAGGTGGCGCGAGAGATCGGGGCGCGCCGCACCTTCCTGACCCATCTCACCCATTTCGTGGGCCACCGCGAGCTGGCGGCGTCGCTGCCGGACGGGATCGAACCGGCGTACGACGGGCTGAGGGTGGAGCTGTAGCCGTTGGAAGCCTTGGCTGCCCGCCGTATCGGCCCACGTCGTGGCCGCGAGGATCCATACGCGGATTCCCGGGGGGTAGCGTGAGAGCCGGCGCGCGTCAGCCGGTGATCGACTTCGGGAACATGGTCGCGGGGGTGCTGGAGGGGGCCGGGATGGATCCGCGCCGGTTGCGCGGGGATCTTGCCGCGCGGTTCCGCGACGCCCACGCGGAGGTGGAGACCCGCAGGGTGGCCGGCGAGATGGGGTTCTTCGGCCTCCCGCACGACCTCCCTCTGGCGACCAGGATCCAGCGCACAGCCGACAGCTTCGTCCGGGAATGCGACGCCTTCGTGGTAATCGGCATCGGGGGCTCGGCCCTGGGCGCGGCCGCGCTCCGGGACGCCCTTCTCCCCCCCGCCTGGAACGAACTGGACGACGGCGCCCGCGGCCGCGCCCCCCGGCTCCATATTCTCGACAACCCCGATCCCGACACCGCCTTGGCGCTGCTCGCCCGCCTGAACCCGGCGCGCACCCTCTTCAACGTGGTCAGCAAGTCGGGCACCACCGCCGAGACGATGGCGCAGTTCCTGGTGATCCGGCGCTGGCTGGAAACCGCGCTGGGCGCGGAGCGGGCGCGGACCCGCTTCCTGTTCACCACTTCGCCGGAGCGGGGCACGCTGCGGCAGCTCGCCGCCCGCCACGACATCCCCACCCTGCCCATCCCGGATACCGTGGGCGGACGCTTCTCGGTCCTCTCACCGGTCGGCCTCCTCCCCGCCGCGGCCGTGGGCATCGACATCGGAGCCGTGCTGGCCGGCGCCGCCGCGATGGCCCGCCGCTGCTCCACATCGGAGCTGGGGGCGAACCCGGCCGGGACCCTGGCCACGCTCCTGCACGCCGCGGACACCGAAATGGGCGCGGCCGTGCAGGTGTTCATGCCGTACGCCGACCGCCTTCGCGGTTTCGCGTACTGGGTGCGGCAGCTCTGGGCAGAGTCGCTCGGCAAGGCCGTGGACCGCGCGGGACGGCGGGTCGAGACGGGACCCACCCCGGTGCCCGCCTTCGGTGCGGCGGACCAGCACTCGATCCTGCAACTCCTCATGGAGGGTCCCCGCGACAAGGTGGTCGTCTTCCTGGCCCGTGCAGCGCCCGGCGAAGATGTGGAGATCCCCGCTCCCTGCCCGGACACGCCGGACCTCGCGTACCTGGGCGGCCACACGCTCTTCGAATTGCTCGACCGCGAGCGGTGCGCGACCGCCGAGGCGCTGCGGCGCGAGGGCCGCATGAACATGACCGTCATGGTCGACCGGGTGGATGCGCACTCGCTCGGAGCCCTGTTCATGCTCTTCCAGATCGCGGTCGTGTACGCCGGGGCGCTCTACGAGGTCGATCCCCTGGATCAGCCGGGAGTGGAACTGGGCAAGGTGCTCACCCGCGGTCTCCTGGGCGGTAGCGGCGGCGAAGTGCCCTCGATCCCCCCGCCCGATCCCCGTTGGCGCGTGTGAGTCGCCGGGTTAAGTTACTCCTGCACCGGCGATTCAATGGCGCGAAGGGGCGTCCCGGTGCGCAATGAACCACTCCAAAACGAGCAGGGAGGTGAGGATGAGCACGGGGGACGACCATACGGTCATCATAGAAAAGGGCCACGGGACCGAGATCGGAGCCTTTCTTCTGGGGGCGCTGGTCGGAGCGGGAATCGCACTGCTGTTCGCTCCCGCGAGCGGCGCGGACACCCAGAAGCGGATCCGCGAGCACGCAAGGAAGCTGAAGGACATGACCGGCGAACGGGTGCGCGGCCTCCGCGAGGACCTGGGATCCCGGATGGCGCCCGCCCAGGGCGTGGTCGAGCAGGGGCGCCAGATCGCGGCCGAGGCGCGGGCCGAGCTGGAAGACAAGCTGGAGCGTTCCAAGGCCGTGTACCGGGCCGGAATCGACGCAGCCCGCGAGGAAAGCAGGCGGCAGCTCGGGGACGGCGGCGGAAACGGATCCACGACCGACGGTTCATAGACGGCACACTTCGACAAGATCAAGGAGAATCAGGCCCCGGCATGAAGATCTACCTGGACACGGCGAACCTGGCGGAGATCCGCGAGGCGGCCCGGTGGGGCATCCTGAGCGGTGTGACCACCAACCCCAGCCTCATGGCGCGCGAAGAGGGCGCCGGCTTCGAGGACACCATCCGCACGATCGCGTCGCTGGTCGACGGGCCCATCAGCGCCGAGACGGTGTCGGAAGACGCCGACGGGATGGTCAGGGAAGGGGTCGAGTACGCGGCCTGGCACTCCAACGTGATCATCAAGGTCCCCGCCACAACCGCCGGTCTGGAAGCGGTCGCCCGCCTCGGGCGCCGGGGCATCCGCTGCAACGTCACGCTGATCTTCAACACCAACCAGGCGCTGATGGCCGCGCTGGCGGGCGCGTTCGTCGTGTCGCCGTTCATCGGGCGGCTGGACGACATCTCCCAGGACGGGATGGAGCTGATCCGCGAGATCGCGGCCGTCTTCGAACAGGACGCCGGCATCCGCACACAGATCCTGGCCGCGTCGATCCGGCATCCCCGCCATGTCATCGAGTCGGCGCTGGCCGGGGCGCACATCGCCACCTGCCCCTTCGGCGTCCTCAAGAAGGGGATGCGGCACCCGCTCACCGACAGCGGCAACGCCGCCTTCCTCGCCGACTGGCGGGCCCGCGAGGCCACGATGGCGCTGGCGGCCGCCGGGGACTGACCCGCTTTGGGCGCGCCGCCGCCCGATGGCTCGCGGAAGGTCGTCGCCCGCAACCGGAAGGCCCGCCACCAGTACCAGGTCCTGGACACGCTGGAAGCCGGGCTCGTGCTGGTGGGTACCGAGGTCAAGTCGATCCGCGCCGGCAAGGTGGCCTTCAAGGATGCTCACGCGCTCGCCCGGTCCGGAGAGATGTGGCTGCACAACCTGCACATCGCGCCCTACGAGGCCGGGAACCGCTGGAACCACGACGAAACGCGGCCGCGCAAGCTGCTCCTGCACCGCGACCAGATCCGCCGCATCGCGTCCCGGTCGGAGGAGAAGGGACTCACGATCGTTCCGCTGGATCTGTATTTTCGGAGGGGCCGCGCGAAGGTGACGCTGGGACTCTGCCGCGGCAAGAAACACCGTGACCGGAGAGAGGAACTGAAGCGCAGGGCGATGGATCGCGATGCGGAGCGCGCCATGAAGGACCGGGGCGGCCGGTAGCCCGTGGATCAACCTGTGCGAGCACCGCGAGTGGCCGAAGGCCGGATGGGTTCCCATGTGCCGCCGGCGACGGAACTCTTCGGGACGCGCTTCTCGAACCCCGTGTTGATGGCCGCCGGCACCTGCGGCTTCGGGGAACCGGTGGTGGATGTGATGTCGCCGTCCGAGATCGGGGGATTGGTGACCAAGTCGGTTACGGTGGAGCCGCGCTGGGGAAATCCCGCCCCGAGGGTGGCCGAGTTCGAGGGCGGGATGCTGAACTCGGTGGGGCTGGCCAACCCGGGGCTGGAGGCGGTGCGGGCGGAGAAGCTGCCGTGGATGCGGCGGAACCTCGAAGGACTGCCGGTGTTCGTCTCGGTTGCTGGCGCGTCCGTGGAGGAATACGCCGCCGTCGTGAGCGGACTGGAGGGGGAGGAGGGCTTCCTCGGCTTCGAGCTCAACCTGTCGTGTCCCAATGACTCGCATCTGGGCGGGCGTCCCTTCTGCCTCGACCCGGACGCCCTGCGCCTGGTGCTCGATACGGTGCGCCCGCTCACCGAAAAGCCCCTGCTCGTCAAGCTCGCGCCCAACGACCCGGAGATCGCAGCCACGGCCGCCGTGGCGGCAACGCAAGGCGCGGACGGGATCACCGCGATCAACACCGTGCCGGGGTTCCTCACGGGACGCGATGGCGCGACGCGGGTTGGGGCGGGGACGGGGGGGACGAGCGGGCTGGCGCTGCTTCCGGTCGGGCTGGCCGCGGTGCGGGAGGTGGCGGGAGCCGTTGACGTGCCGGTGATCGGGGTGGGCGGAATTCTCAGGGGTCGGGACGCGCGGGCGTATCTGCGGGCGGGGGCGTCGCTGGTGCAGGTCGGCACGGGTTCGTTCGCCGATCCGCGATGCGCGGCCCGGGTGGCGAGGGGACTGGCGGTGGATGTGGCGGCGCGCCCGAGCGGCAATGCTGCCCGAGATTCGGCCAAGGAAATGTAAACTACGCATGACAATATGTAATCTATATATTACATTGTGAACGATTTCACATATCGGGAGGCGAGTACGAGCAGCTCAATGGAGGACCGGATCATCGTCGCACTGGATGCGCCCGACGCGGCCACCGCGCTGTCGCTCGTCGACCGCGTCGGCCCGGCGTGCGGGTTCTACAAGGTGGGGCTCGAGCTGTTCGCGGCGGAGGGGCCGGGGGTGGTGGAGGCGCTCACGGGGAGGGGGAAACGTGTGTTTCTGGATCTCAAGCTGCACGACATCCCGAACACGGTGGCGGGGGCGGTGGCCCGGGTGGGCGCACTCGGGGTGACGTTCGTGACCATGCACGCCATGGGTGGGCGTGAGATGCTGGTGGCGGCGTCGGGGGCGGCGCCCGGCTCGCTGACGCTGCTGGGCGTGACCGTGTTGACGTCGCTTGACGGACCGGGGCTCGAGGCGGTGTTCGGGCGCCGCGTGGACGATGCGGGGGCGGAGGCCGACCGTTTGGCGCGTCTGGTGCGCGAGGGGGGGTTGGGGGGGGCGGTGTGCTCGGCGGCCGAGGCGGCGCGGGTAGGGGAAACCATGGGGCCCGAAGCGTGCATTGTGACTCCGGGCATTCGTCTTGCCGGCGACGCGGTCCACGATCAGCGCCGCGTCCGCACGGCGAGCCAGGCCTTCGCTGCGGGGGCGACGCACATCGTCGTAGGGCGTCCGGTTGCGGCTGCCGCGGACCCGGCCGCCGCCTTCGCGCGCATCGCGGCCGAGGCGCGGGGAGAGGACGCCGCATGAACCTTCACGACTCGCTGACGCGCGAAACCCGCCGCTTCGAACCGCTCCGGCCCGGCCGGGTCGCGGTCTACGGGTGCGGCCCGACCGTCTACGACTTCGCGCACATCGGCAACTTCCGCACCTTCGCCGTCTACGATCTCCTACACCGTCACCTGCGCCGGCACGGCCACGAGGTCGACTTCGTGGTCAACTTCACCGACGTCGACGACAAGACCATCACGGGGGCGGCGAACGCGGGTCTGCTCCTGGGCGAACACACCGAGACCTTCGTCGATGCCTTCCTGGACGACGCCGAAACACTCGGTTTCCTCCCGTTCTCCAGTCACCCGCGGGCGACCGCCTACATCCCCGCGATGGTGGCGTTCATCGAACGCCTCGTGAAACGGGGCAGCGCCTATCTCGCGGCGGACGGTTCCGTCTACTACGCGGTGCCCTCCTTCGACGCCTACGGTCGCCTGTCCGGCAAGGGCGGCGACGACGACGCCGGGCGCGCCCGAATCGACGCCGAGGACCTCGACAAGCGGGACCCGCGCGACTTCGCGCTCTGGAAGCCGGCCCAGCCCGTCGACCGCGACGTCGGCGCGGTATGGGATTCGCCCTGGGGCCTTGGCCGCCCCGGCTGGCATCTGGAGTGTTCGGTCATGGCGACCTCCCTGCTCGGCGACACGATCGACATCCACCTCGGCGGCGAGGACCTCCTCTTCCCCCACCACGAAAACGAGATCGCGCAGTCGGAGGCGGCCACCGGACAGCCCTTCGCGCGGTTCTGGCTGCACGTCAAGCACCTCAAGGTCGACGCCCGCAAGATGTCCAAGTCGCTGGGGAACTTCCACACGGTGCGCGAGCTCCTGGACGAGGGCTACGACCCCGCCGCGATCCGCTGGACCCTGCTCTCGGCCCACTACCGCAGCGAACTCAATTTCACACGTGACGGGCTCGACGACGCCACCGCCTCGGTGCAGCGGCTCGTGGACTTCCGCCGCAGGGTGCGCGACGCGGGCGAAACACCCGGTGGCGCGACGGAGTTGGCCCCCCGCGCCGGAGAGCACCTCGCCGCCTTCGGGCGGGCGCTGGACCGCGATCTCAACGTCCCCCGCGCCCTGGCGGCGCTCTGGACGCTGGTCAGGGAGGTGAACACGGCGCTGGACGCCGCGGGAGGCGGAATGGCCCGGGCGGACCGCGAGGCCGTGCTCGACGCCTTGGCCGGGATGGACGCCGTACTGGGCGTCATCGACCTGGCCGAGTCGTCGCGGAAGGTCGCGGATACCGACGAGGAGCGGGTGCAGGCCCTGGTGGATGCCCGGGAACAGGCCCGCGCCACCCGGGACTTCGCCACCGCCGACCGGATCCGCGACGAATTGGCGACCGAGGGGATCAGGCTGGAGGACACCGCGGAGGGCACCCGCTGGACCCGCATCCGCACCGGTCCGTAGTCCCTGCGGACCGGCGCGGGTCAGGGGGCTTCCGCCAGCCTCCCCCAGGCGCCAAGTTTCGGGGTTCGCTGACGTAGCTCAGTTGGTAGAGCAGCTGATTTGTAATCAGCAGGTCCGGGG
>JAPPGM010000043.1:0-13087 GCA_028874995.1 Gemmatimonadota bacterium
GACTGTTGACCCACCCGCCGCCGTCCCTGAGCGAGCTGGAAGCGGAGCTCCACCGCCTGTATGCGTGGCTCCGCGACCTGACAGAGGAAGAAAGACGGTTGGCCTCGGCAGATGCGCGGGATCGATCGGAAGTGATTCGGGTGGTACGCGATCTCGATCACTCGGCTCTAACGGACACACAGCTCTGGTAAGTCCAGCTCCTGAACGCGAAACGACTCGCCCACACTTGGTAGCCCAAGACCCCGATTTGTCACGCCTGCCGGATTCTCGGGTCATCCTGCGTCCGGTATCGCGCCCCCCCAACCCCCCTCACCACCCCTCCACCCTCCCCTGCGCCGTGAACACCAACACCCGTTCCCCGACCACCTCACCCGTCAACCTTTCCCAACATTCACCATACAGGTCCACCTGGGCACGGTACCGCCCCACCCTCTCCTCGAACTCGGGGTCCTCGCCGCTGTCCGTCTTGTAGTCGGCGACCACCCAGTGGCCGTTCTCGCGGAACACCAGGTCGATCACGCCCTCCAACACCTCCCGCTCCCCCCCGAAGTTCACCGCGAAGGGAACCTCGGTGTAACGCTCGTCACTCTCCATCGCACGGCGCCACACGGCCGAGCCACGCACCGCATCCACCAGCGCGACAAGGGCCTGCAGCTCGGTGGGCGCACCCGTGCTGTCGACCGGACGCTCGAATTCTATCAGAAGGTCACGGGCCAGCTGCGCGAGGGGTTCGCCGCGCATACCCTCCCCCACCGCCGCAAGTACCGCGTGGACGACGCTCCCCCATTCGAAGCCGCCGCTGGTGGGGCGGAGGGTCGGCTCCGCGAAATCCTCGACGTGGATCGACGGGTCGGGCGGCGCCGCTACCACCCCCCCCGCCCCCCTCACCCGCCCCGTGACCGTCTCCAAGCGGTACGTCGCCACGCGCGTCCGCTCCGCCGCGGCCACCATCGCCTCCAGCGCCCCCGCCATATCCGTCCCGGCATCCAGCACATCCGGCACGGGAGGATCCTCGCGCGGCAACTCCACCACTCGCGCAACCCCACCCTCCCCACCCCGCCCAACCACCCACTCCTCCAGCACCCCCCACGGCGACTTCCCCCACACCCGCAACCCCGCCCCCCGCCCAATCCACAACTCATCCCGGGCCCGCGTCGCCGCCACATACAGCAGCCGCACCTTCTCCGCCTCCTCGAATTCACGCTCTGCCGCCCGGTCCTCCTCCCAGCTCCCCGGCTGCGCCACGATCTCGGTCGTGAAGCCGCGCTTCACCGTCATGGGAATCGTCCCCCGGGCCACCCCCGACCCATCCCGGGCCACGCGCATGCTCGGCGGCCAGTCGCGCTCCCCGAATGGCGCCGCCAGGAAGACCACCTTCGCCTCCAGCCCCTTGGCGCGGTGGAGGTTCATCACCTGCACGCTGTTGCCGCGTCCCGGCACGAGCGGAGCCTCCGCGTCCTCCCAGTCCAAGGCGGTCGCGATGGCGTCCACGGCCCCCGCGATCGAGGTGTCGCCCTCCATCGCCCGTGCGCGCACCGCGTCGAGCAGATACGCGAGCGCTCCGGCACGAAGTCCCCCCAGCTTCCCCGCCGCCGCCAGCGGAAACAGCCCGATCTCCCGCACGAGCCGTTCGGCCGTCACATCCGCCGGCTCCCGGCGCGCCCGCCTCCACCACCCGTGCAGCAGGTTGATCGCACCGGCCACGTCGCCGTCGCCCTCGGCGGGACCGTTGATCGCGAAACGGCCTCCGGCGTCCCGGTACGCCACCAGCCGGTCGAGCGTGATCCCGAAGAGCGGACCTGCCAGCACCCCGAGCACCCGCGGCTGGTGCACGGGATCCTCGAGGCAGCGGAAGAGCAGCAGAAGGGCGGCGAGTTCGTCCTCGAAACCCACCCCCGCGCCCGACACCTCCACCGGCAGGTTGCGGTCCTCGAGGGCGTGCGCGTAGACCGGGAGGTACTTGCGGGTGCGCGTCAGGATCATGAAGTCGCCGGGCTCGCGCTCCCCGGCCTGGACCCGGCGGGCGATCTCCGCCGCGATGCGCGCGGCCTCGTCCTCCGCCACGTCGTCCTGCCTTCCGCCCTCGACCGCGTAGGCGGCGAGCAGCCCGGGACCCTCGTCGCGCCTGGTCAGCAGCGGAGCGAACTTCGCCTGCCGGTCCGTGTCCTCCCGCCCGAAGCACTCCTCACGGTCGAAGACGCCCTTCACCAGCGTCTCGATCGCTCTCAGGGAACGGAAGTTGGCTTCGAGCAGGAGCACGTCGCCGAAGTCCTCGAAGCGCTTCCTGACCACCTCGTACAGCGCGATGTCGGCGCGCCGAAAACGGTAGATGCTCTGCTTGGGATCGCCCACCACGAAGAGGGCGCCGGGCCGCGGCGTGACGGTGCGCCAGTCGCTGCCGGTCTCCGGGTCGCTGGCCAGAAGCAGGAGGATCTCGGCCTGCAGCGGATCGGTGTCCTGGAACTCGTCGACGAGGACTCGCTGGTAGCGCCTGCCCAGGTCGCGGCGCGCCCGCGGATCGTCGCGGAGCAGCGCCGCCGTGTGGACCAGCAGGTCCTGGAAGTCGACCTCGCCCCGGTCCTTGCGCTGCCGGGCGAATGCGCCGGCGGCATCCCTGGCCACCCCGATGGCGACGGGGTACCGGTAGGCCCACCACTGGCGCAGCACCTTGTCCGCCGCGCCGTCCGCACCGGCGAAGGCGGCAACGGCCGCACCCAGCTGTTTGGCCGCGGCCTTCCCCTGCGCGTTGTCGGCCCAACGCTTCTGGACCGGTTTCCCCTTCTTCAGATGGACCCTGGCCAGGGCGTCGAAAAACGCTGACTGGTCTGACCAGTCCAATGAACGGCGCCAGTAGAGGAGCGTCCGCATGCGGCGTCCGAACGGGTCCCAGCCCTCCGGAGGGTTCCGTCCCCTCATCAGCCGTTCGGCGCGGTTCAGCAGTTCGTCGAAGCGGGCCCGCACCTTCCGCACTTCCTCCGGGTCCGGGGGGTCCGCCGCATCGAAGCCGAAGTCCACGTCCGGATTCGCCACCAGCTTGACGAACGCGTCCTCGAGCAGGTCGGGCTGGATGCCCAGCCGCTCCAGCTCTCCCAGGCGGCGATCGCCGTCGGTGGCCATGCGTTCCAGGAACTCGACCCAGAAGCGGCGCTGCATGCGCTCCGCCTCCGACTCCTGGACCTCGCGGAAGCCCGGATCGAGCCCGGCCTCCAGCGGCCGCTCGCGCAGCAGCTTCGCGCAGAAGGCGTGGATGGTCCCCAGGAAGGCCAGGTCGATGTCGCGGATGGCCTTCCGCAGGACCTCGCGGTCGGGGTGGCCGGGCGCGAGCGGCGCCGCGACCTGCTCGAGCTTCACCTGGAACCTCTGGCGCAGCTCCGCGGCCGCCTTGCGGGTGAAGGTCACCGCCGCGATCCGGTCGACGGTGCAGGCGCGGTTGCGCACCAGCGCCACCATGCGGTCGACCAGCGAGGTGGTCTTGCCCGAACCGGCCCCCGCCTCGACGAGCAGGTTGCGCTCGAGATCCTCCACGATCCGGAGCCGCGCGGGTTGGTCCGGAGGTTCTTGCCCGGAGGGGCGGCGCGGCACTGGTGGCGAGAGATCCCGTGCCCTGTTCAAAACACCGGCTCCTCGTCTTCCCAGTTGCGCACCCGCCTGAGCAGCGCCAGTTCGGGCAGCGTGTCCAGGTTGCGGACCGTCCACTCGGAGTGCCGGCACGACGCGTTCCTTCCCCACTTGTCGGCCCGGACACCGCAGACCTCGCCGAAGTCGCAGTAGCGACAGTCCTCCTTCGCGTTTTCCGTCGCGGGGAAGCACCCGGCCGCGACGCCTTCGAGGAGGGCGGAGACCAGGCCGCCGCCCGAGCCCAGCTCGGCGGCCTCGAAGGCCCGCACCCGGTTTTCGCCCCTCCGGGTGGGAAAATGGTACTCCATGCCCGCAACCGGCCGGCCGGTCACCACGCCGGCGGCCAGGGTGTAGATGACGTGCTGCAGGCGGCGCCCACCGTTGTACACACCGGACTTGCCGCCATACCCGTAGTCCCCACCGGTCTTGTAGTCGACCACGCGCAGCTCCCCACCGCTGTCGTCCAGCCGGTCGATGAAGCCGCGCACCGACACCGCCCGTCCGCCCGCCTCGATCATGGCCGGGTCGTCGCCCATCCCGAAGGGCATCTCCAGGTGGGTCCAGGGCGGCGGGTCGCTACGGATCATCTCGACGAAGGAGCGGGCGTCGTCGCGCAGGGCGTTCATCTCCCACTCGTGCAGCGCGTGGCTCGGCGTGGGTACCTCCCACAGCTTGCGGGCACCCTCGCGGTCCACCACGGACAGGGCGAGTGCGAGGAACTCGTCGCACCCGGGATCCAGCCCCCGCTCGCGCGCCAGCCTCAGCGTCTCTTCGTAGACCTTGTGGAGGACGCTTCCCCGTTCGAGCGGATTGAGCCAGCGGTGCGCGTCGAACTCGGGGTCGTCGGGCGGATACGCCTTGAGG
The DNA here is from genome assembly GCA_028874995.1 of Gemmatimonadota bacterium. Classification (GTDB taxonomy): domain Bacteria; phylum Gemmatimonadota; class Gemmatimonadetes; order Longimicrobiales; family Gaopeijiaceae; genus Bin94. The sequence continues at coordinate 4,483 of JAPPGM010000043.1, forward strand.
ACGTGCCTGAGGAGGAAGCGCCTCGGACAGGCGCCCAGATCGGAGAGACGGCTCGCCGAGAAGGCCTGGCCGGAGAGGTCCTGGTAGGAGAGCGGGGGCGAGGGGGTGCCCAGGAAGCCGGTGTGAACTGTGGCTTCGTCGCGGCGGAGCGCTCTCGCCGCAGCCATGCCGCGGGCGAGGCGGGGGTATTCGCGGCCCACGGCCTCCAGCCCGTCCCGCAGCCTGCCGTCCGAGGTGGCCAGTGCCCGGAGCCAGACATCGCCTTCGTCGAGGTCGGTGCGCACCTCCGGTCGGGGAAGGCGGGACTCGCTGGGGCCCAGGTGCTTCTCGAGGTCCTCGAAGTTGAGGGCCGGGTCACCCTGGCGGAGCCGCAGCGCCTGAAGAAGTTCGGGGGCCGGGGAGAGTTCGCGCGACTGTTGCGGGTCCCAGCGGCAGTAGCTCAGGACGACGGCGCCTCGCAGACGCGCCACCAGCTGGGCGAAGCCGAAGCGGCGCTCGCCGATGCGCTCGCTCGCCAGGGGAAGCTGGCCGCGGCCGAGCCGCCAGCGCTCGCGGTCCAGGAGCAGCGGGTCTTCCTGGGCGGAGCCGGGAAAACGCGCCGAGTCCATGCCCACGATGAAGGAGTGGGGCCGCCCGGTGGCGCCGCCGTGGGCGAGATCGGTCAGGTAGAGGTGGCCCGCCGCGGAACTCCACGGGGCCAGGCCTTCGGCCCGCGGCGCGGGGATGCGGATCTGGAGGAAGGACTTGACGATGGCCGCGGCGGAGGGGTAGTCGGTGGGCCTCGTCAGCGTCGCCTCGATGCGGTCGAGCTGGCGGAGGAGGCGGTCCCGGGCGGTGTCGTCGGTGTCGGTGCCGGGGGCGGTCCGGGCGAGCAGGCTCTTGACGCCCGTGGCGACCCGGGCGGGGGAGACGCGATCGTCGAGTTGCGGGGTGGCGGTGAGGACGGGGGCGACCAGGGCGCGGAGCGCACGGAGGTCCTCGCGGGTGCGCTCCTTGTGGCGCTCCAACTGTTCCACGGTCTGGTACCGGCGGGGTTCGAGCTTCTCCACGTGTTCGAGCGCACGCTCGATCCTGGCGGTGTGGCGCTCCCTGCCCCACCCGATCCGCAGCCTCCTTAGCGACCGGGCCAGGCGGGGGCCGGGGATCCGGCTGTGGGGACGGGGAGGTGTTACGTCGCCCGCCTCGACCAGGGCACGCAGGCGCGCCTCATGGAAGTCGTTTTCGATCCACTGGAAGTAGGCGGTCGCCACGCGGCCGGGACGGGTGCGCTCGACGGGGAGGCCGACGGCGAAGGTGACGGGGATGTCGAGCGGGTCCGCGAGGGCGTGCAGCGCGGAGCCGTAGACCGCGGGATCGGTGGCGATGATCTCGACCTGGTCCCAGTGGGCACCCAGGTCGGCGACCCGGCGCAGGACGCCGCGGAGTTCGTCCTGGACGGAACCGGCGGCGAAGAGCTCGATGCGGGGGGGCGGCCCCTCGTAGCGTTCCACGGCGTGCAGGAAGCTCCCGGGCGCGATGGGTGGGGCGACGTCCCACAGAATCCCCTTGGGGACGGGGAGACCTTCGACCGGGTCGGTCCTGAGGAGCGTGGCGCCGCGTCTTTGCAGGGCGCGCGCGAATCGTCCCGCGAGGCCGCGGTCGGGGAGGCCGGGGAGGAGGAAGGTGGGGGCGCGGAGGGGTGGGGGCGCGGTGTCGTCCCGCAGGATCTCGATGGCGGTCGCCAGGACGTGGGCGTTGTCGGCGAGATTGCCGGCATCGAGGAGGTCCTCGTAGCGGCGCAGGACCGCGGTGATGAGGGCCTGCCTTCGGGTGCGCGGGGCGCCGGCGCCGCTTGCCAGCGAGGAGGCACGGACGCCGCCCAGGCGCAGCGCAGCCACCGAATGGCGCACCGCTTCGCGGAACCCCACCTTCTCGGCGAGACCGGGGAAGCGGATGTCCCGCCCCGAGCGCAGCGCCTCGTCGATGGCGCGCTCGACCAGCGCGTGTTCGTCGAAGGAGTCGATGATCGCGCGGCCCGCGAAGGCACCCGAGCGCGCACCGATTTCCGTTGCGAGGGGTCGTAAGGTGTTGACCTCAAAGCCGACCCAGGAGGTGCCGCGCACCACCGCCTGCCTGAGCAGCTCCTTTCCCTCGCCGCGCGTGCGGGCGACGAGGACCTTGCGGGCACGGCCGCCGTCCCGGGCGATGCGCTCGAGTTCGTGGACGAGGATGGAGGTGGTTGGGGAGGGGGAGGGGGGCGGGGTGGGGGCGGGGCCGTCCGCGTCGAAGTCGAGGTAGAGTTGGCTCATGGTGCGGTGGCCGCCCGCTCCCGCGTGAAGAGGCGGCCGAGGCGCCGCGCCTCCCTGCCGCGCCAGTGGCCCCGGTGGTACGCGTCGCTGACCAGGAGGGGGAGGGTCAGGGTGGCCTCCGCGTAGACCATCTGTTCCCGTGCCGTCGCCACCTTGCCCCAGCTCGCGGCCTCGCGCAGGGTCGAGCCCGAGAGGCCGCCGTCGCGTACGTCCGCCACGGTGAGCTGAACGGCGCATTTGTGCAGGGGGACGTGGGGGGGAGGGGGGGCCAGCATACGCGCCGCCACGACCGCGTCCTGTGCGAAGTTCTTCGGCACCCCCCCACCCACCATCAGCAACCCCGTCTCGGCAGCCGCCAGTTTGATCGTGGCCAGCTCATGGAAGTCCTTCCCCGAGTCGAAGGCCACATGCGGCTGCCCCCTGCCCACCGCCCTCACCCGGTGCGACACCACGCCGAACCCCGCCGAGGAATCGCTCAGCGCCGGCACGAACACCGGCACCTCACGGCGGTACGCCTCCAGCACGATCGAGCGCGCATCCCCGTGGCGGCGATCCAGGTACGCTCCCAACTCTCTCACCACCTCCCTGCTCGACCACACCCGAGCATCCCCCATCTCACCATCACCTCCCCGCTCGCCGTCATCACGCGCCACCATCCCGTCCAGCACGCCCGCCACCGTCTCGTCACACACCCTCAGCTCCGCCTCGTCCACGTACGTGTCGTAGATCCGGTCGATCCCCAGCCGGTTCAGCTCCTCGTCCCCCACCACCGGCGCGTCGGGCGACCCCGGCGCCATGTAGTGCCGGAACCCCAGCGCCTCGAAGAAGTCCTGGTCGACCACGATCGCCCCCGTGGCCACGATCACGTCGACCATGTCGCACTCCACCAGCGTCAGCAGCGCCTCCTTGAGGCCCGCCGACACCAGCGACCCCGCCAGTGTCAGAATCACCACACCGGCGGGCTCCTCGGCCATCTCGGCGAAGATGTCGGCCGCCTCGGCCAGGTTGCGCGCCTGGAAGGCCGCGTTGCGGTACGAGTCCACCACGGCCCGCCCGTCGAAGGCGGTCACGTCGATGTGCTCGACCGGCCGCGCGAGCAGCCGCCGCTTCCTCTCCGCTTTCAACCGATCGGCCTCCATGTCCTTACGGTGCCACACCTCGCCCTCCCCGACAAGAAACCGGCCGGCAGGACCCGCGCAGGCTCCTGCCGGCCGGTATCCGTGGCCGCCGCGCCCGGTCCGGCGCGACCCACGCTCAGCCGCCTACTGGAACGGCGACGCGTTGTTCCGCACCAACACCCTGTTCATGTCCACCTGCATCGTCACTTCGGTCACCAGCAGTTGGGCATCCGGTCCCGTCCCGTCGTAGATCTCGACCGGCGTGTAGATGTCCATCGCGTACCGCGGGGTCTGCGGGATGTACCCGGGCACGACCGCAACGGTCCCCGGATCTCCTTCGCTGATGCCGGTATTCTGATCGATCTCGCGCCGCATCATGGGCAGCTTGATTCCCAGGTCGGCCAGCCGCCGTCCCTCCAGCAGCATGATCTCCTGGCGGGCGAGCCAGAGCGCGTGCCAGAGTTCGTCGGCGCTCTCCAGCCCGGCCACGCTGTCGGCGTCGAGCGAGGTCGCCGAGACGCTGGGAACCGTCAATCCGTCGGCCGGACGGTCCTTCACCAGGCCCGCGCGATACGGACTGTCCGCATCGGCGCGGATCATGATCTCCGCACTCCGCGGCCTGAGGCTCAGGTCCGCGTTGCGGCGCTCATCGATATCGTCGAAGCTGACGGTGGCGCGCGTCCCCGCCATGTTGATGGCGTTCGCGAGCCCGGTCCGCGCAGCGTCCAGATCGCCCCTGGCAAGCGCCGCCTCCGCCAGGATCAGGTGCATCTCCTCGGCCTTGGCGATCGCGATCGGCGACCCCCGCTCGGTGTACTTGGGATCCAGGAAGTCCAGCCGGGGGAGCGGCTGCATCTCCTGAAGCGCCCTGAGCACCAGGAAGAACACGGATGTGTTGGCGAGGAACGCGCCGTCATAGGCGGGCGCGAAGAGGAGGTCCGCGGAGCTGCCGAGCGCGTTGTTGGCTGCCGTCTCGGCCGCGGAGGCGTCACCCAGCAGGCGGTGGGTGCGAGCCAGCGCCGCGTGCGTCTGCGGGCCGAAGGCCGTGGCATTCTGCAGGTCGGCCAGGGCCTTGCCGAGGGCCGCCGAAGCCGGCTGGGCATCGCCGTCCTCCTCGTGTGGCGCGTGGGAGAAGACCTCTCCCAGCGTCAGGTAGGCCATCCCGCGGTAGTAGTGGGCCTCGGCGACATGGGCCGGATCCGGGCTTGGATCGTTGGGAATGATCACGTCGATCACGAAGTCGCCCAGGGCGCGCAGTTCCTGCACGTTCCAGTACGCTCCGCTGGCGCTCGTCCCCGTCGAATTGACCAGATCCGGAGTCACCAGATGGGGTTCGTCCATGTCCACCACGATGCCCGTGCCGTGGATCGAGTAGTCGTCGCTGATGACCGACGCCGCCACCACGTAGGCGTTGATCATGCGGGCGAACTGCGCGCGCAGGCCCGGCATGAGGGCTTCGGTGGGGTTCTTCGCCTCCGCGAGATCGTCGTCGGTCGTCGTGGGGTTGTTCACGCTCGTGGGGTCGATCGCGTCGCAGGCGCCGACGGCGAGAACTGCCAGCAGCGCCAGCGCGGCCGTGTTCATTCCCCACCCGCTGATCGGTGTCTTCTTCATGTTCATCTTTCCATTCTCCTCGGCAGCCATCAGAACGCCACCTCGACCCCGAACCGGTACATCCGGTTCGGCGACAGGGTTACGCTGCTTTCGCTTCCCAGAACCAAACCACCGCCACTCCGGCCGTTGAGCTCGCCGTCTATGAGTTGGTTCCGCGACCAGATCCACAGGTTGCGGCCGCTGAGATACAGGGTGGCGCGGCTGGCGTTGACCGTTGTCGCAACGCTCTCGGGCAGGATGTACCGCACCGAGACTTCGCGCAGCTTGAAATAGTCGCCGTCGTAGAGGAAGGCGCTGCGGGCGGCGGACTGGCTGTACGGGCCGCGGGGGGTGCCGTCCAGGTTGTACTGGACCGGGAAGGCGTAGTCGCATCCCTCGGCAGCGTTGTCTTCGAGTCCACAACGGACCCGTTCCCGCCGCAGGATGCCGTTGAAGGTCGCCCACACCGACCCCCAGTCGAACACCTGGTGCCCCCCGGCCCAGTCGGCCAATGTGCTGACGGTCAGGCTGTTCCCCACCGAGATGGTCGTGTTGAGTCCACCGCTCTTGTTTGGCACCGGGCCCTCGCCGCTGAACCGGCGCTCGGTGCCGTCGGGCAGGCCATCGCCGTTGGTGTCCACGGGTGTGGTAACCCACCAGGCCCCCACCGGACCGCCGATGCACGTGTCGAGGTTGCCTTCCTCCTCGACCATCCAGCATCCTGTCACGCGCTTCTGGGAACCGTCCACCGAGAAGTCGGGAACCCCGCCCATGTCGGTGACTTCATTGTGGTTGAACTGGAAGTTGCCGCCGATGGACCAGGCCAGGCTGCGGGTGTTCAGCACCTGCACGTTGAGGGCCATCTCGACGCCCCAGTTCCAGATCTCGCCCACATTCTCCTGCTGCGTTCCCTGTCCCGTCACCGGCTGGCGCGGCACCTGGAAGAGCGCGTCGGTCGTGCGCGCGTCGTAGAAGGTGAAATCGAGTCCGACGCGATTGGAGAACATCGCCGCATCGAAGCCCGCCTCGATCGTCGAGGTCTTTTCGGGCCGCAGCTGGGCGTTGCCCGGGTTGGAGAACCGCGGTGCCGACTCGCCCCGGAACGGGGTTGCCGAGAAGGTCCGGTCCTTGAGGAAGGCGCCGGGGAACTTGCCGGTCTGGCCGAAGGCCGTGCGCAGCTTGAGTTCGTCGACGAAGGGAAGCGATACGTCGTCGGAGAGGACGTACGATCCGGTGGCCTTGGGGTAGAGTTCGGTGTCGATCTCGTCACCGAAGCTGGAACCGGCGTCGATCCGGAATCCCCCGCCCAGGTAGAGCTTGTCCCAGAGGCTCAGCTGCTCGTCCACGTAGAGGCCGCCGTTGAAGACCTCCACGTTCCCCTCGAAGGCGGTGATGACCGCGGCCGCATCGAAGTCGGTGGTTCCGGGAAGCGCAAAGCCGCGTCCGTTGCCGTTGATGATGCTCTCCTCCTCGCGGAAGCCCTGGACGCCCACGGTCAGCGAGGAGCCGATGGAACGCGCGTCGTTCTGCCAGCTGTAGGTGGCCCCCGCGTCGAGCGAGACCGAGGTGAAGGACCGGTCCCGGCGGTTGAGCTGGCCCGTGGGCTCGCCCGGTGTGAATCCGATCGGCTGGAAGACCCGCTGCTGGTTCGAGCGGTTGTCGGCACCCACGGTAAGCCGCGCAGTCAGGTCGTCGCGGATGTTCCAGCGGGCGCCGCCGGACAGAATGAAGCGGTTGACCGATTCGTCGATCTCGGGGAGGAGGAAGATGTCCAGCGCCTCCAGGAGCGTCGAGGCACCCGAGAAGAAGAGCGCGTCGCCGACTTCGAAGGTCGTGAGCGGGTCAGCGATGGCCGCGCCGTTGTAGAGACGCTGGAAGTTGTGCCGGACGTAGCTGCCCGAGAATTCGATGGTGAAGTCGTCGGTGATCGACGCCTGGAGTCCGCCGCGCAGACTGTAGTTGGTGCTGCCGTCCTTGGGCTGGGTCCCCGTCTTGTCCTCCAGACGGCCGCTGACATTGTAGGTCACGTCGGAGGTTCCCCCCGTCACGCCCAGGTAGTAGTTCTGGCTGGTGCCCCGCTTGAAGTAGAGGTCCTCCATGAAGGTCCCGGCCACCTCGCCCGACTCGACCCGGTCCGGGAAGATCACGCGCGTGTCGAAGATGTACTTCAGTTCGGGATACTCCAGTCCCTGCTCCATGCGGGCGGTGACCCGCGGCGCTCCGGGCGACCCCTTCTTCGTGAAGACCTGGATGACCCCGGTCGCCGCATCCGACCCGAAGAGCGTCGAGGCGGCGCCTCCCTTGGTGATCTCGATCCGCTCGATGTCGGTGGTGAGCAGATCCGACAGCGCCGACGACTGCTCGCCGCCCGTCCCGGCGGCCGTGGACTGGTCGTTGTCCACCCGCACTCCGTCGATGTAGATGACCGGCGTCTGTGCGCCGAAGACCGACGACACGCCCCGGAAGTTGATCAGCGAACCCGTCCCGGGTTGCGCCGAGGTGGCGCTAACGGTGGCACCCGACACGCGGCCCTGCAGCACCTGGTCGATGGACTGCACGGGCGCGAGTTCGAAGTCCTCGGCCGTGAGCACCTCGACCGTGGTGCCGAGGGCTCGCCGTTCCGTTTCGGCCCCCACACCGGTCACCACGATCTCGTTCAGGGAGATGGCCGTCACGGTCATCTCGATTTCGAGCGAAACGGCGTCGTCGGCCGTCACGGTCACGGTTCTGTCCACGTCGCCGTACCCGATCAGGCTGACCCGTACGACCTGTTCACCGACCGGTACGCCCACCAGCACGAACCGGCCCGCCGAGTTGGTCGGCATCCCGATCCCGGTGCCCACGATGTGCACCTGGGCATCGGCCAGGGGGCGGCTTGACGCCCCGTCCAACACCAATCCCTGCACCGACCCGGTCTGGGCCGCGGCGGGGATCGCGGTGAAGCCCACCAGCGCCACAACGGCGACGAGTGAAGCGACACCGCTCACGATTCGATTGAATTGCATCGGTTCCTTCCTTGTACTGGAAGTTCAAGTGATTCCGGGAAAACCCGCGTGAGGCGGTTTCCCGTGCTGCGTATCCGGCACCTGCCACTTATGACTCGGTGGCGGCCCGAAGAGTTGTAGACCCCCTCGTTACACGTCCAGGTTCCTCACGTATTTCGCGTTTCTCTCGATGAATTCCCGGCGCGGCTCCACCTCGTCCCCCATGAGCCGTGAGAAGATACGGTCCGCTTCGGTCGCGCTTTCGACTGTTACTTTCAGGATCGTGCGCGCTTCCGGATCCATGGTGGTCTTCCACAGCTGGTCCGGGTTCATCTCGCCCAGTCCCTTGTAGCGCTGCACGGAGATGCCCCTGCCGTCCTTCCCATTGGACAGCTTGCGGATCTCGAGATCGCGCTCGTCGTCGGTGTAGGCGTAGCGCTCCGTCTTGCCCTTGTGGACGCGGTAGAGCGGCGGCTGCGCGATGTAGACGTACCCCTGCTCGATCAGCTCACGCATCTGGCGGAAGAAGAAGGTGAGCAGAAGGGTGCGGATGTGCGCGCCGTCCACATCGGCGTCCGTCATGATGATGATCTTGTGGTAGCGCGCCTTGCTGATGTCGAAG
>JAPPGM010000043.1:13158-13421 GCA_028874995.1 Gemmatimonadota bacterium
CGGGTCGGCGATCGAACAGTCGGCCAGCTTGCCCGGCAGCACGCCGCCCTCCAGACCGCTCTTCTTGCGGGCCAGATCGCGGGCCTTGCGAGCGGCCTCCCGGGCACGCGCCGCCTGCAGCGACTTCTCGATCAGCGCCTTCGCCGACCTGGGGTTCTCGTCGAGGAACGCCGACAGGTGCTCGTTGACGGCCACTTCGACCGCGCCCCGCACCTCGGAGTTGCCCAGCTTGGTCTTGGTCTGCCCCTCGAACTGGGGCTCCA
>JAPPGM010000071.1 GCA_028874995.1 Gemmatimonadota bacterium
CACGCCGGCGAGGTGTGCGGGAAGGAGGCGCTCCAGATGCTGCTGCGCGACCTCATGGCGGGCCGTCACGGCGGATGGCGCCAATCGATGGTTCTCCTCATCGCCCCCATCTACAACGCCGACGGCAACGAACGCGTGACCCTCACCAACCGCGGCCGCCAGCACGGCCCGGTCGGCGGGATGGGCCAGCGCCCGAACGCCCAGGGCTATGACCTGAACCGCGACCACATGAAGCTCGAATCGCCCGAGGCCCGGTCGGTCGCGCGGCTGTTCACGGAGTACGATCCGCACGTCGCCGTCGACCTGCACACGACCAACGGGACGCGGCACGCCTACCACCTCACGTACTCGCCCCCCCTCCACCCCAACACCCCGCCCGCAATCGACGCCTTTCTGCGCGACGGCCTCCTCCCCCACGTCACCGACGAGATCCGCGACGAGCACGGCTGGGAGTACTACTACTACGGCAACGCGTTCGCGCGCGGCGGCGGCGAGCCCGCCTGGTACACCTTCGACCACCGCCCGCGCTTCAACAACAACTACATCGGTCTGCGCAACCGGATCGCCATCCTGAGCGAGGCCTACTCGTACGCGACCTTCGAGGAGCGCGTGCTCGCGACGCTGTACTTCGTCGAAGAGATCCTCGACTACGTGCATGAGCACGGGGAAGAAGTCCGCCGAATCGTCGCGGATACCGATGCCGCCAGCGTGGTGGGCGCTTCGCTCGCACTGCGCGCCGTCCCCGAGCGCTCGGCCGAGCCGGTCGACATCCTCATGGGCGCCACGGTCGAGGAAGCGCACCCGCTCACCGGGCGCCCTCTGCTCCTGCGCGCCGACACGCAGTACGTCGAGACCATGTACGAGTACGGGACCTTCGCGCCGACGCTCACCGAACGCGTCCCCCAGGCGTATCTGGTGCCCGCCGAACTGGGGGACATCCTGACCCGGCTCGCCGCCCACGGCATCACCCTCGAACCGGCCGAACCGACGCCCACCCAAGTCGAAGCGTTCCAAATCGATTCGGTGCTGACGGCCGCCCGCCCCTTCCAGGGCCGCAACGAGCAGACTCTCTTCGGCAGCTACGGACCGACCCAGGTCACACCGTCCCCCGGAGACATGTGGGCGCGGGCGGACCAGCCGCTGGGACGCCTGCTCTTCAGCCTGCTGGAGCCCCGGTCCGACGACGGCTTCGCGAACTGGGGGTTCCTGGCGGAGCGGCTGGAGGTTGGCGGGACCTACTCGATCTTGCGGATTCCGTAGCCGTGTTTTCCCACGCCGGCTCCTGCATCGGGCGCATCCCGAACTCGTTGGATGCGGTGGTGCGTCCCGTCTGGGAGTAGCGTACAGAGACGGACGGGATTCCCTTGGCGGAGGTCATTTGAACAACTCGGCGTGGGTGCCAGCGCGGACGAAGTTGATGGAGCCGCTCGGCTTCGGCGAATCATCCACTTGGTAGATCAGAAGGAAATCCCCGCCGACATGGCATTCGCGTTGATTCGCCCACGTGCCTTTCAGCGCGTGATCCCTCCGTTCGGGACCGAGCGGGGCCTCGTTGGCGATGAGGTGGAGCATGATCGCCTTGAGCCGATTCATGTCGTATCGACCCGAACGCGAAAGGCGCTCCCAGTCCTTGAGGAAATCCCGGGTGAAGTCCACACGCCGTGGCGGGCGCGTCCGCTTACTGGCCGCAGGTTTCGTCAAGCTCCGTGAACATCTCGTCAGCGCTGGCGAATCGGGCCGTCCCCCGTCTCATCATCTCCTCCGACTCGGCCATCGCCCTTCGGGTTCGGGCGTTCGGCACCTTGAGTTCGAGGGGAAAAGCCTGATCGACCGCGATTCGATGGAAGAACAGCCGCACGGCCTCCGAGGCCGTCAGCCCCATCGCCGCGAGCGCCGCCGTCGCCTTCCGTTTCATCTCCGTGTCCATTCGGACGTGGAGCATCGAACTGTGCGTCTTCATCTGACCATCTCCTGTGTCGCAATTGCGATATAGAGTGCCATTCCGGCGTGCCCCGGTCAACCCGAGCCCGTCAGGCGACCGTCTCGGAGGCCGCCATCCGAGGGTCGCTCATCACAGCTTGTCACAGTGGCGTCTTCCTCCTACGGTTCACCGCAACAAGCCTGCCGAGTAACCCCGGTTGCGGAGAACGATGGATGAAGTCGCTCAGCCCCCTCATCGTCGCAAGACTCCTCCTCCCCGCCCTCACCCTCGGAACCCCGGCCTGCCAGGCGGGCGACCCGGTGGCCGGCGATTCCGGCATCACGTCTCGCGACAGCGCCGGCATCCGAATCATCGAAAACCCCCTTCCCCCCGGGGACTCACGCCTGGATTGGCAAATCGGCCGCGAACCGACCCTGTCCATCGGCGAGCGGGAAGGCGAGGAGCCCTACCTGCTGCATTTCGTACGCAACGCCATGAGGTTGCGCGACGGGCGCATCGTGGTGCCCAACGGCGGCTCGAACGAACTCCGGTTTTTCGACGCCATGGGGAACCACCTGGCGACCACGGGGGGCCGCGGCGAAGGGCCCGGCGAATTCGAACGCCTCCTGCGGATAGACCCTTGGCCGGGCGACTCGATCCTGGCACGGAACGCCCCGCAGCAGGGCATCTCCATCTTCGACGGCGACGGCAACTACGCGCGCACCTTCACCCTGGCGGACCACGGATCGGTCCCGGGCTTCCTTTGGCGTCCGTACTACCCCACCACGGACGGCGGGATGATCGTCGTCTCGAATCGGGAGCAACGGGGTGTTGACGACGCGCGCATCCTGGACGAAATCAGGGTGCAGATCCGGGATGGCGAGGGGGAGTTGCTGAGCGAACTGGGGACGCACCCGGGCATCGAGAGCAATGATACCGAGTGGGCCACGATCTACTACAGAGCATCGGTCGTTGCACGCTGGGGCGATCTCGTCATCATCGGCACCAACTACCGCTATGAGCTGCGGGCCTTCACCACGGACGGAACCTTGGCCCGGATCGTCCGGCGCGGCCACGACCTGCGTGCGCCGACCGAAGAAGAGGTCATGGCTCACATCGAGGAGAACACCCGCCCCGGAACCACGCCCGAAGAAATGCGCCGCCGGCGCCAGGCCGCGGTGGTCGCCGAGTACCATCCCGCCTACCGCGGGGCCAGGAGCGACGCGGCGGGCTATCTCTGGGTTCGCGAATACGACTTCCCGTTCGAGCCGAGGCCCGCGCCGCTGTGGACGGTGTTCGACCCCGGCGGGCGGATGCTGGGATTGCTGGAGACGCCGAAGGGCCTGAGCATCTCCGAAATCGGCGAGGACTACATCCTGGGGGTGGCGCGCGACGAACTCGGGGTCGAGCGAGTGCAGCTGTGGCCGCTGGTGCGGTAGCGCCTATCCCTCGATCAGTTCATACACCACAACGTTCTCCACATCCATTTCGTCCAGCTCCACCCCGAGGACGAGCCCTCCAGCCACATCGAGAATCCGGAATCGGGGCGGAGTCTCGACCGTGCCCAGCCATTCACCATCGGGCCCGATCACGGTGTAGGGCGAAGTGCTGATGTTCTCACCACCCGTCTTGTAGGAAGGCAGCCATATCGCTCCTTCTGAGTCGGCGAACGGGGAACCGAAGAGCGGCATCGGCCGGCCGATGACGGCGCGAAAGACGCCCATCTGTTCCCGGGTGACCTCCGCGAGCTGGGCATCGGAGATCTGGGAGTTGTGCTGGCGTAGGAGCAATCGGCGTTCGGCCTCGATCGGCGCCAGCAGGTCCTCGGCGAGAAGAGTCGGGTCGGCCTGCCAGCGGACGATCTGCGTAACGGTTCCGCCGGGCAGGCGCCAGGTGACTTCCGGCCTGTCGGACCTGGTGTAGACGTAGTGTCCGGCGGCGACCGTGACCTCGCCAACGGCCGCGATCGGGTTCCACTCCAGCCCCTGCGGGATCCGCGGTATGAAGTCGTACGACGCGACCGTGTCGAGGGTGCGGGTTTCCATGTCCAGCCGGATCATGTGCCCGGGAAGCCAGTCCACGTCGTGTCCGGACGGGCCCCAGTGGTTGGCCACCAGCAGCTCGCCGGACGAACCGACTCCGTGCACACTCAGACCCTGGGCGAGCCTGAGGGCCGTGGTGCGCACGGCCGAACCGCCGACAAAGAGGGTCAGCCGGTGGAGGTTGTGGTCAGCCACCAGGATGCTGTCGCGCGAGAGTAAGAAGAGACCGTCGACGCTCCCGACCTCCCCGGGCCCTTCGCCCTCCCCGGCGAGTACCCTGTAGTTCGCGCCGTCCCGGTCGAGCACGACCAGTTCGTTGATCCACGGGTCGAAGACAACCGCGGCGCCGTCGGGCAGGAGCCGGCCGATGCTCACCTCCTGGAAGGTGTAGCCACCCGGGTCGGCGCCGTGGCGGTATCGTGGCACCGCCGCGAGGTGGAAGGCGGTCTTGACAGGCGGGGTCCCCTGGTAGGTGACGATCCGCACGCCCGCGCTGTCCGCGATCTGGACGGGGATGTCGGCGGTCGTCGAGGTGTCGTCGCCGCACGCCGCGTGCGCGGCCACCAGCAGGGGGATGAAGCGGCGTCGTCTCGGCATCGTTGCGGCGAAAATGTCGCGTGGAACAGGGGATCCGGTAGTATAACACCTTGGGCAAGTTTCCTGTTGCAATTGGGGCGTAACTCTGACGTTACGTTAGGGTTTGGAGGGGGTGTGACATGGTCGACTTGGGGGATTCAGGCGGGTGACGTGCCGTCGATAACGATTGGACGCTATTACGATTGACAGTCGGCCGGAGCCGCGTCCGCTCTCTCCAGATTCCTTCCCCCCAGCTCAGGAGCCCCGCGTCATGTTTCCGAGGTTCAGCGCCCGTCTGGTGCGCGAAGCGCTGGCCGACACGCCCGTGGTGTTCGTCATGGGCGCGCGGCAGGTGGGGAAGACGACCCTGGTCCAGAACCTGATCGACGACAGCTGGGAGTACATCACCTTCGACGACATCGCGCAGGCGGAGGTGGCTCGCGCGGATCCCGTGGGCTTCATCCGCAATCTTCCGGCGAAGAGGATTGCGCTGGACGAAGTGCAGCGGGTGCCCGAGACCCTGCTTGCCATCAAGCAGGCGGTGGACGAGGACCGGACGCCGGGGCGCTTCCTGCTGACGGGGTCGGCCAACGCGATGCTGCGCCCGAGGGTTTCGGATGCGCTCGTCGGCAGGATGGAAGCCGTCCAGCTGGCGACGCTGTCGGAATGCGAGATTGCGGGCCGCGAGCCGACGTTCCTCGATGCGTTGCTCCGGGGCGAAGCGCCGGTGTCCGAGGATGTGCGGATCAGGGATCGCCTTGTGCGGCGGATTGTGGCGGGCTGTTTTCCGGAACCGCTGTTGCGGACGAGTGAGCGACGGGCGGGTGCATGGTATCGCCAGTACGTGAATACCCTCATTCAGCGCGATCTGACCGACCTGCCCGGGATCGGCCATCTTGAATCGATGATCAGGCTGCTCCGCCTGACCGCCGTCCTTTCGGGACAGCTGGTCAACCTCACCGACCTTGGAGGCAGACTCGGCCTGAACCGTCTCACCGCGGGGAAGTACCTGGCCCTCCTGGAACAGCTCTTCCTTGTGGAGCGCGTCCCGGCCTGGCATGCCGCCGAGGTCACCCGCCTGGTCAAGACGCCGAAGATGCACGCCGTCGACACCGGTCTGATGTGCGCGGTGCGCGGGATCAATCGGCGAAGGCTGGCTGGCAGCCCCGCCGACCTGGGGTCGCTGCTGGAGTCCTTCGTGTACAACGAACTGAGGAAGCAGGCTTTCTGGGTCGACGAGCCTCTGGACTTCCATCACTACCGGGACAAGGACAAGGTCGATGTGGACATCGTGTTGGAGAGCGCATCGGGTGGATGCTACGGGGTCGAGGTCAAGGCGGCGGCCTCGCTGCGCGCGCCGGATTTCACGGGACTGAAGCGCTTTCGGCGCGTGGCGGGCAAGCGGTTCCGGATGGGGGTGCTTTTGTACGACGGGGACCACACGACGGCGTTCGGGGACGGGCTGTTCGCGGTGCCGATCGGGGCGCTGTGGGGTTGAGAGGGCGGACCCCCGCCGAAGATTAGTTCCCGGGGGCCTCTCCTGCGCACATCATGGACGCTCAGTCGCGACTGAGAGAGGCTTGGAGGGAGGTCCGGCCGCCCACGGCCAACCGTAGCGAGAGCCCGCCCGGAATGAATACCGGCTCCCAGATGTCGCTCTTGACCTCCGAGCCAAGCGGCAGGAGCCACATCTACCGCTCACCCTCGAACCTCACGAGATATTGCTCGTCCGTCTCGGGCTTTGTCAGCGCCGTGTAGAAGACGCCCGGGGGACCGAATGCGGTTGGGAAGCCGGGCGGGTTCACCAGACGTCGGGACTGCCCGGACGCGAGCGAGACGACGATGACCTCGAACTCGTCGCGGGCTTCCGTCCAGGCCCGTATCCAGGCGTGACCGTCCGGATCCACGATGAGTCCCCTCCACCGCGAGAGAAGCGCCGGCCCTTGGGATTCCCGTTGCACTTCGCGGCCCCCGAAGTTCATCACGCCGCGGTCGATAGGGACCTCTCCGAACGCAGGCACCTCCCACTCCGGAAGGGCGACGGAGTCCGTCTCCAGCGTCGACAGGTCGACCACCCAGAGAAAGCGCCGACCGCCATCCGAAACGACGACGCAGTCCCGGTAACGCGCCCAGCGGGACGCCGCCTCTCTCGTGCGGAGCATGGGAAAAGGATCGTTGCCGGAGCGCCACGGGACCGGTCGTTGCCAGAGTAGCTCGTGATGGTGCGGGTCCGTGCGCCCCACCCTCCACAGCGCAAGGTGCCGACTCGTGAAATCCAGCGAGTCCACCCCGAAGATCATCTGCCCTTCGGCCACCGGACTCACGAACCGCACGCCTTCGCGAACGGTTGTGGCCGGCCGCCGGGCAGACCACCGGTGTTCGCCCGAGGGATCGAAGGATGCCAGGCGGAGCCGGTCGTAGACTACAAGCTGACGACCATTGAAGGCCACATGTCCCTCGAAGAGGTCGTCCAGCCAGCTGAGGGGAATGGGAGAGTAGAACTCGCCGGGACCTTCCCCTTCCCGCCCGAAGGCATGCCGCTCTTCCAGTTCTCCGGAGAGATGGACAATGCGCCGTCCCAACTGGTCGTAGAGGAACACACTGTCGCCCGCGGCCGCCAACCCGCCGTAGGACTCGATCCACTCCTCGTCGCCCAGACCGTAGGTGTGCGTCGCCGTGTACGACTCGGCCAACCAGCGCGTCTCGGCGGCCGGCACTCCGCACGACATCGGCGCGACCTGGCCATGGGCCGGCGTACCCGCGGACGCCAGCACCATGGCCACGGCCAGCGTGCGCGCTACCGGCAGACAACGCCTGCATCCCACGTCATTCATCATCGTCGTCAAGGATGGAATGCAGCTCGAACGCCGTCAAATCCGCGACCGCACCGCGCAGGATGGACGACCCGCGCGAGTCGCTCCGGGACCGCCGCTCGGCGTCCTCCAGCCGGTCCGCGCTCTCCGCGAGGGCGTCGGCAGCGTCCGCCATGCCCAGCGCGTGGGCCTCGGCCAGCGCCTGCTCGTACTCGGCCTGATCGAAGTGCGGCAGGTCGCCGAAGACGAAGAGCAGGTTGCCGTCGTCGGTGTTCTCGATGGTTATGGCTGACATTGGCGGCCTCACGGCCCGCACCCGCGAATCGCGCCGCGCGCGTCTTCACCATCTCGTCGGTTTTGGTCAGCCCTTCCCCGCCTCCTCCACTCCTTCCACCTCATCCCCCAGCTCCAGCACCTCGACCTGCATGGACGACGCATAGTCCCGCGTCCGCTTCTCCTCCAGAAGCTTGTCCACCGCCGTGATCATGTCGCCGCCCCGCTTCCCCGCGTGGCGGATGACGCCGAGGTCGTCGATGATGTAGATCTGCGGCCATCCCTCGACCTTCCACTGCGTGGCGATCGGACCGCCGGTGTTCTCATCCTCGTGCCCGTCCCACCAGGTGCGGTAGGAGAGCCGTTCCCTCTCCTTGACCGCGTGGACGGTGTCCAGCACCTCGTCGGAATTGACGCCGAGGAGCACCACGGGTTGATCCTGATCCTCGTAGATCTGCAGCATTGCGCGCTGGTAGGGGTACTCCCAGCGGCAGGGTCCGCACCACTGCCCGGTGAAGATCAGCACCACGATGTTCCCGCGGTACTCTTCCAGCGCGAATTCCACGCCGTCGATGTCTTTCCCGATCGTATTCGGAGCGACCTTGCCGGGCATGAGATTCTCGACCACGTAGCTCTTCTCGTCGAGGAACTCCGCGCCATCGGGGTATTCCTCCTTCAACCCCTCGAAGTACGAAACGACCAACTCGGTCTGCTCCGGCGTGAGGGTCCCCCGTTCGAGCATGTGCATGACCATGAAGAAGGGGAACATGGCGTCCGCCTCGAAGTCCTCGATGGGCTCGCCGGGGATGTTGAACATCGCGTCGAGCCGGGCGAGAATCTCCTCGATCTGGCGGTCCTCGTAGGATCCCCCCTCAGGCTCCAGGTGGGCCGCGTCGCTGAACAGGTTGATCTCGTTCATCAGCGGCCACATGTATGCGGCGGGAGAGGCGTCGAAGCGAATCAGGATCCTCCGCTGTTCGATCATGTGACGGTGCTCCGGGTATTGCTCCAGGAGGCCGTCGAGGTAGGTGGAGATGCGTTCCTGCTGCTCCTCGGTGATCTCCGCGATCGTGAGACGATTGCTGAAGTTGGTGAGGTGCAGGTTGCCCTCGTTCCCGAAGTCGGCCAGCGTCTCGGGCGCGGTCAAGGCCACGTCGAGTGCCGTCATGAGCTCGTCGAAGAGCGCGTCGTCCATCGGCTCTCCGCCGTTGTCGTAGTCTCCGATCGGACGAAGCCACGTCCCGGTGACCGCTGCGGGGAGTTCGACGCGGATCTCCCCGTCCGGGTTCTCGGCGAACAGGTCCGGCCAGTTGGCGGCGTCCGAGATGACGCCCCCGACGACGAGGGAGGGGAGGGCGATTGCGGTGATGACGAGGGGGCGCTTCATGGGGGTCTCCATGTCCGGATGGGTGTAAACTCCGCTTGACGTTTTGTCAACTCGGGTTGTCAGTGCGGGGCCGTCGGACAGACGCTACGGTCGTTCTGGCTGCCTCAGGATGGGGAACATACGTAAGGAATACCCCATCGACGAGCCCGTGGTCCGCGGTGGCCGGTAACTGTCCGCCTGCCACAGCCACCGGATCTCAACCCCCCCCGGCTTGTCGCAACCTCCACTCCCCCAGTAGGTTGGCTCGCCCAATCTCCCGCACCCACCGGAGGCCATCCGTGAGACGCATCACAATTTCGCCCATCGTCCTCGCCGCTGCCCTGCTCCTGGCGTGCACCGACACCGCCCCATCCGCGTACCCGGACCTGTCCGGCGACTATGTGGGCACGGGCGTGTGGCGCTCCGAGAACCGGCACAACCTTTCGGTGCTGGTGCTGACGGTGGACCAGGAAGCCGACTCGATCCACGGGAGCGGCCTGATCTCCGGGATGCTGACGAGCGGCGAGGGGACGGTGACGTACGAGAACGACTATGTGTTCGGCGGGACCGTGGTTCCCGGCGATCCCCCCGGGCTGACCGTGTCGTTCAACAGTGGCTGCGTCTGGAACACGTACCACGGCCATGTGACCGAGGGCGGGGACATGGTGCTTGTCGGGACGGCGCTGGGCACGTCAGAGGACTGTTCGCTGACCGGGGATGACTCGGAGGGGCTGATGTATTTCGGGCGGAAGGATCGAGGGGACCGCTAGCCCCCCGAGGGCGACACCTCCACCGTATACACCTTCCTCCCCTCCCCGCTGTGATCCTTGCGCAGAATCGCCCCGCCGTCGCTGTACCAGAGCGTGATCTCCGCGGTCCCCGGTTCGGCGAAGACCCTCGTTGTCCTGTGTTCGACGAACCGGGGATCGGTCGAGCAACCGCCGACAATGAAGATGTCGTGCGGAATCACGCTGGCCGACCGGCCGTCGACGCCTCCACGGGTGTCCATATACTCGTAACAGCCGTTGCCCCCTGTCCAAACCGCTATCTCGACGGGGACCCCGACGGTTGCCGTCTTGGGGATCTGCGGCAGCGGCCAGGTGGGGTCGTCGAAGTCGATCTTCGCGATCACAAATCCGCGCGACAACTCGGGGTCTTCGCAGGCGAGGAGGCCGCTCGCACCGATCGCGACCGCCAGCATTGTCAGGTGGCGAAGGACCTGGCGTCCGCGTTTTAGGTGGGTACCGGCAGAAGGAATGGCAGGGGTGAAGGGGATGCTGTTCATGGGGCTTCTCTCCTCTCACTCTTCGTCTTGTACTGTGGGGGGGTATGGAAGAATGCCGCACCGGTGAGGCCGGTGTTTTGCGAACCGTCGGCGGACGCCGTGGTGAGCGTGTGGGAGTCGCCCTCGCCCTTCTCCGCAAACCGAGTCTCCCAGATATCCTGGGACGATGGCTCCGTCTCGGATTCGGCGGGCGTCGGCGTGCTGCCGTGGCATGAAGCCAGGAGGGTCAGCTTGAAGAACACGAACAGGCGTCTCGGAGTCATGGGACAGCCTCTCCCGGGGTGTGGAAAGTCGGCGCTACCCCAAGTTCGGCCCACGGACACCGGCGTCGCCACGGGGATCTTCCTGGAATTCGTGACGGGAGAATCCCCTCAGGGTGGGGACCGATGCGCCACCAGCCTCCATTCCGTGGACCTTCGCCTCGTCGCAGGGGTATGCTCTCCGTAGTGTGACCGCCCGGAAACCCGTCCCGGTTTCACCAGCGCCAGGAGGACGAAGATGCCCAGTCTCTTTACCACGATGTTCCTCGTGACCGCCATCGCGTCGTCCGCGGGCGGGTCGGCGCCCTACGATGCCGATTTCAAGTGCCCGGCCCGGCCCGGAGATGATCCCGACATGCCGGCCCGGCCCGGAGATGATCCCGACATGATGGCCCGGCCCGGAGATGATCCCGACATGATGGAGTGGGTCCTGCTCGTTGACCTCGAGATGCTTGAGGGTGACACGCTGCAACTGGGAGAGCAGCTCAAAGCCCTGAGGTCGAAAGAGATGGGCCTGTGGGAGATCGTGTGCTGGGAATGGGTGGAAGCGAACTACGGCGTGAAGGTTCGCTGGGGTGGCGTCTTCATCCTGACAAAGAAGTGGCTGGAACAGACTCGGCAAGACCGGGTCGCCGCCCTGGAAGCGCTCGTCTCCGCCCAGGACCGGCATTGGGAGATGACCGGAGAATACGCGGCGCGGGTCGAGGACCTGCCGGATTTCGGTGCCCTGTCCGACTACGGACTTCCGGACCACCTGCAACTCGACCTGAGCAGGACCGGCGGTGGCTGGCAGGCGCGGCTGGAACCGGAGAAGGCTTGGTTCACTGGTTTTCGTAACCCTGGCGCGGCATACCGCTGCTTTGCCTTCGCGGGAGAGGAGCCCGCGGGATGGGAGTCGGTGGGGCGCGATGGACAGCCCGGGCCCAAGGAGCGGGAGCCCGAGTGCTTCAAGGGAGGCAAGGTCTGGTGATGCGGAGTGATGTCGCGGCGCACACCGGACCCCGCGACCGCGCGATATAGCCGGTCATCACCTGGTTGTGACTTCGGCCCGGCCCGAACGGTGCCGCCGCGACCACAATCAGGGCAATCGTGGAATTGCAATGGTGACAGCCGTGGTATTGCAATCGTCCAGGTCGTGGAATCGCAACTGAGATGGTCGTGGAATCGCTAGGTGATTCCTCGAAATGGCGGCGGTGGCGCATCGGTCGGTGGACAACGGGGTGCGGTTGTGAACCGCCCGCCAGGATGGATTTATAGCGCGTTTAGCGATATTATCTCTCCCAGATAAACCTGCTAATCTCGTTATAAATCGAGACCCATGGACCCGATTCTCAACCCCTATTCCCCCGGGGCCGGCATGCCTCCCCCTGAATTGGCGGGGCGTGAAGACCTGCTGGAAAGGGTTCGGATAACCCTCGAGAGGGTCCGGACACGCCGTCCCGCCAAAAGCATCCTCGTGGTCGGCCTTCGCGGCGTCGGCAAGACGGTCCTGCTCCTCGAGTCGAGCGATTACGCGGAATCGAGGGGAATGCTGGTCACCCGTGTCGAGGCGCCGGAGTCCCGCTCGCTTCCCGCGCTCCTGGCCCCCGGGCTGCGTACGGCCATGATCAAGCTGGCGAGACGGTCGCGTGCGCGTGAGCTGGCGAGGCGGGCGCTCCGGGGTCTTGCAGGGTTCGCCGGCGCCCTCAAGGTGAAGTATCACGATATCGAACTCGGGCTCGACCTCGATCCCGAACCCGGACTTGCGGACAACGGGGACCTTGAACTCGACCTGCAGGCCCTCCTTGAAGCAGTAGGCGAAGCTTGCCTGAGCGCCGACACCGGGTTGGCGATGTTCATCGACGAACTCCAATACGTGACCGAGAGCGAGTTGGCGGCACTGATCGTCGCGCTCCACCGCACGGCGCAGCGCAGGCTTCCCGTAACGCTCGTGGGCGCGGGTCTCCCGCAGCTTCGCGGACGCATGGGGCATGCCAAGTCCTACGCCGAGCGGCTGTTCGACTATCCGGAAGTCGGCCCGCTGCCGCCAACCGCCGCCGCGCATGCGATCACCAAGCCCGCCCGGGAGTTGGGAGTGGAGTTCCGGGAGGATGCCGTCGAGATTATCCTCGGGGAGGCCGAGGGGTACCCCTACTTCCTGCAGGAGTGGGGCAAGCACGTCTGGGACGCCGCGGAGGGACCGCCGATTACGGTGCAGGATGTGCGGTCGGCATCCGCCTCGGCCCTCGCCACACTCGACGAAGGCTTCTTCATGGTGCGGTTCGATCGGCTCACCCAGGCCGAACGGCGGTATCTGCGGGCAATGGCCGAGCTGGGCGCCGGCCCGCATCGCTCCGGCGAAATCGCCGGGCAACTCGGTCGCGGGGTGACGTCGCTTGCTCCGGTTCGCGCCAAGCTGATCGCGAAAGGCATGGTCTGGAGCCCGGCCCACGGCGACACCGCCTTCACCGTTCCGCGTTTCGACGGCTTCATGCGGCGGATCATGCCCGGTAGTCGCTGGCGGGGGTGAACTACTCGCCGCTGGCTTCTTCAAGCTCCGCAAACATCTCGTCCGCGCTCGCGAATCGCGCCGCGCGCGTCTTCACCATCTCGTCGATTTCGGCCATGGCGCTTCGCGTTTGCGCATTCGGAA
>JAPPGM010000126.1 GCA_028874995.1 Gemmatimonadota bacterium
TGCGCCGACACCCGGTACGTCCATGTCGTGCCGGGCTCCAGTCCGGCGTGTCTGTGCGTGGTCGAGCCGGCGTGGACGATTGAGAAGTAGGTCCAAATACTCCCACCATCCTGCGACCCTTCGATCCGGTACCAGGTAAGCGCGCTGCTTCCGGTGTCCGCCGGCGCCTGCCACGCCAACTCGATCACCGAGTCCTCCGTGGCACTGGCGGTCGCAGTCAGATCGGTCGGCGGTCCGGGCGGCGCCCCCGCGGTCGTGACCGAAACGCTGGACGTACTACCGTTCCCGGAGGCGTTCTGCGCGGTTATCCGGTAGTGCCGGGTCGTGTTGGCGTCCAACCCCGCTTCTCTGAACGCGGTGCTGTCGGCGGGAATGGTGTCATAGGTCCAGCTGACTTCGTTCGGCGAAACACCGACTTCGTAACCCGTGATCGCGCTGCTCCCGGTATCCGCCGGCGGATCCCACGTCACGAGAATGGCCGAATCTCCGTCCGCCACGCCTTCCAGGTTCGTCACCGCTCCGGGCGCAGTGGCGGCCAAGGTTGGCGCACCGACGACGGACCGGGCGGAGAACCCGAGGCCCGACGCGGCGTTACCTCCCATGAGGGCGAATGTGGCGGAATGGGCTCGCGCCCCCAGGAACACCCGGGGGGCCCGACCAATCGGCGCCTCGCGCAACACAGTAACACCCGTCGAAACATCCGCAGTTCCGCTCTCCACCCTGGGAACCGGCCCCGACCCGCGCGACTCCATCGCGGCCTTCCGTGCGTTGCTCGCACGCGCCGTGGCTGCCAACTTCGCTCGCGGGTCCGCGGGCGGTTTGCCCACCTCGGCGCGGTGACCGCCGGGAGTGGCATCCACGCGCTCACCAGCGGCGGGCAGCAGGAGTGCCTCGCCGAACGGTCCGGCAGCCGCGACACTCGAGGGCGCGCCCGCCAACAGGAGCCCCACACCCAATACCGCGAGACATCGTGAGGAGCGGAGCGAGACCCGCATCCTCTCAGTATCCGTTCCCCTCCTCGTAGCCTCTGTCATCGGCTGACCTCCCCGATCCAGTCATCGCCGACAAGATGGACCACTCCGCCGCACTAGTGCTATACACAAAATATTTATGCTATATATACAGCCGAGATACACCGGTTCCCGCGACAACTCCACCCTCTCGGATCGCACTCGATGCTTGAGAATCATATGTAGCAAAAACAATTCCGATGGATTCGCCGGACGAGGGCATATTCCGGTTTGCCATTGCGGTTGTCCCCGCAATCTGTACTTATATGATTCTATGTTTTGTATATATCACTCGATTACTTTGCGGCCGTCAGCGATTCAGAGCGGGCCTGAACGACAAGCCAAGGCAGCGCCCGGTCCGACCAGACACAGAGGTGGGGAGAGCTCTAGACGAGCCCGCCACTCGCGTTGGTCCCGCCGACACGGGCCCAAACAGTGAGACCGGGAAAGGCCCCAGAACGCCTCTATTGTCCCCGGGGCTGACCATCAACGGTGCAGCAGTCGACCCACAAACACAGAGCCACTCAGCATGCCGCCTTCTGGAACGACGCATCGCTGAGGAAAGCGGGCCGGGCGGCGTTCCAGCGGGTGCGGCTGGTCGGTTCGCCCGATGG
The DNA here is from genome assembly GCA_028874995.1 of Gemmatimonadota bacterium. Lineage (GTDB taxonomy): Bacteria > Gemmatimonadota > Gemmatimonadetes > Longimicrobiales > Gaopeijiaceae > Bin94. The sequence continues at coordinate 1,625 of JAPPGM010000126.1, forward strand.
CCGTTCAGGCTTTCCCGACTTGATGGCCTTCCCCAGTGCGGCACCGGCGCCGCGCGCCTTCGGGACGGCCCGGGCGATTCTGTCGATCCCTTCCGCGATGAGCGCCTCGTCGATGACCGAGTATCCCAGGCGGATATGGTTGCGGTTGCTCTGCTCGTCGGAGAAGACCAATTCCGCCGGTCTCGAGGAACACGCCGTCGGGTTCGACCAGGTCGTGCAGGATCCCCGCGTCCACTACCTCGGGCAGCTTGACCCAGATGTTGCCACCGCCGTATTCCGGCTTGGCGGCGGCACCGGGGAAGTGCCGTTCGAGCGATTCGTGCATCACGTCGCAGCACTTGCGGTGGATGCCGATCAGTCGGGCGATGAATGAAACGATCGCAGTAGCCCCTCTGAAGGAACAGGGCCGCGCTCCGCCTCTTCGTCGACGGGAGGCCACTGGACGTTGATCCCTTCGATTCTGGCCATGGCGCGACCGCATCCGGGTAGCCGGGATCCTCGACGCCGATCGTCTCGCCCGGCGCCAACAGGAGCCGCATCGCGATATAGAGGGCGTGCTGACCACCCACTGTCACGAGCATCTCGTCGGGCCGGGCGAAGATGCCGCGCCCGGCCATCACACGATGGATCAACTGCTCGATCAGCATCTCGTCGTCGGTCTCGGAGAAATCCGTGGCGCAGCTGCCAATCCCCACGATGTCCACCGAATCCCGCACGCACTCCCTCCAGTGCCCGAGCGGGAACAGCGACGGGTCGATCTGACCGCACACGAAGGGGTACCGATTGTTCAAGTTCTACGCGTTCCCTAGCCTAGCCTAGCCTAGTGCCGGAACCGCTTACTTCCGCGAACAACTCCACCAGCAACCCCAGCTTCTCGGATACCTCTTCTGGAATTGCCTCCGGCGGGCGTTGCCATCGAGAATTGCCGGCCCTCTCAGTTCGGGAAGGATGGGCCTGAGTGCAAAGAAACGCCGGCGCGGGGTCAAGCCGAAACCCCCTTCAACTCGCTCCAGCTCTGCGTCCGGGTTGGGCCCCGGGTGGTTGTCTTGCACATAGTAGACGTTGGCGCGCTCGTCCCAAACATCGGCGGCGGGATCACCGAGTCTCTCTGCAAGCGCTTGCAGCACAGCCAGATCGGTTCCCCCTCCACGTAAAGGACATACTCGCGCTGCCGCGCCCGGAGGTAGTGCTCGGCTCCGTAGTGCCGCAGCGCGGTGACGATTTCGGTCCTGGACGCCAGCTCGTCCGTCCGCCCGTCGAGGAGCAGCGTCAGGTTGCAGTCGAGGGCCTCGCCCAGAATCACCTGGGAGTGCGTGACGAGAACGACCTGGGAGCCGGACCGCGCGCCTTCATCCCGCAGGAGCACGTACGCCTGTCTCTGGCGAAGGATTTCAAGGTGTGGGTCCGGCTCGTTGATCAGCAGGACGCTATGAGGGTGGGAGTGAAGATAGGCGAGGACCAGGAGAATCTGCTGGAGCCTCCGGCCGGCGAGGGCGATGTCAGCCGGTCTGCGCACGCCGGCCTCCCGGTAAAAGAGGTCGATCGCTCCTCGCCCCGTCTCGGTGGGGTCTTCCAGGGAGACATCGGACAGCCGGTCTATCAGCTTTGCCACCCGCGACCAGGCGGACGGGTCGTCCCCGGCCACCATGAGACACAGGTTGCGCAGGACCTGGGCCGTCTGACCCTGCCCCAGCATGACATCGATCCGGCCGGGCTGGACGATCGACTCCTCGGCTCCCTGGGCGGCGCCCGACCCTTCCGGTCGAACCAGATCCGCACCGCCTGGGACCAGAGCGCGATCGCCTGCAGCGCCGTCGTCTTCCCGCAGTTGTTGGGACCGGCCAGGACCGCGGGATGGTCGAGTTCGATGCGGACCCTGTCGCCAAACCCCTTGAAGTTGCGGATTTCGAGGTAGTGGAGGTGCCTCATCACCCCCCGCCCCCAGCCGCCCGAATCTCCCTGTTCTTGACCGCCAGCTCCACGAGCAACTCCTCCAGCTCGTTCTCGTAGCGCTCCTGCGACATCTGCCCCTTCACGCGCCTGAGATCCGCGATCCGCGCCTCGATCGCCGCCTTCTCCTCGTACAGCGCGCGCAGCTCTGGGGTCACCGCCTCGTCCCCCCCCGCCCCCCCGATCGACGTCAGGAACACCATGCGCGCCAGCGCCCCGTCGCCCTCCAGGTCGTCCAGCTCGCGGCTGCCCTCGCCGTCACCGTTGTCGTCCAGGATGGCGTGCTCGGTCATGAGGAGGTTGGCGCTCTCGTACTGGCGCTGTACCTCGCGCAGGGCGTACGAGAAGGCCTCCAGCATGGACACGCGCGAATCCTTGTCGACATCGGCGCCCTCGTCGGCGAAGGCATCGACGAAGTGGAGGCCGAAGCGGGTCACGTTGCGTTCACGGCCGGTGCGGGTAGCGGCGATGATCGTGCGGTTGGGGCCGGACAGCGCCGCGACGAAGGGTCCCGACGCACTCGCGGTGTTCACGAAGGTGACGCGGCGGTCGCCGAGCCCGGCCAGCAGGCCCGCCATGTCCTCGGCGGTCAGGTCCGGGCCGGGGATGTTGAAGCGCGCGGCCCCGTTGCGGAAGGTGCCGTGGCCCGCCAGCAGGACCACGAGGTTGTCGGTGGGCGACATCGCGGCCGCGATCTCCACGAAGGCGGCGCGGATGTTCTCGGCGGTGGAGCGCGCGCGGATGCGGGTGGGGTCCAGCTCGGTCTTCTCGCCCAGGTAGGTGATCCGGTCGGGGGGGACTCCGTACTTCTCGGTGGCGGCGTCGGCGAAGCGGCTCAGCCAGCCGTGGAAGGCGTCGGTGTACTCGGGATCGCCGCCCATGCCCGAGATGAGGAGGATGTGGGTGTTCTGGGCCTGGGCGGGGGCGGGGGAGACGGCGGCGATTGCGAGAAGGGCCACGATGAGGAGGCACGGGGTGGACGGGGGGCGACCTCCGGCGGCAGGGTGACCTCCGCCCGCCGAGGTGGGAGCGGGTGTCGGCTCCGTCGCGGCCCGCGCCGCGACCTCCACCGACCGTTCTCGGCCCACCGCCGCGGCAGTCACTCGCCGCACGGCGCCCGCCAACACCGCCGCAACACCCACACCGCCCTTCAAGCCAACCCCCTCTTCCTTCGATACCCCCACTCCGCCCCCAGGAGCCCCGCCAGCAGCAGGAAGAGGATCGGCATGTCCCACAGGTCGCGCTCCTCGGTGACGGTGACGCCGCCGCCGGTGAACCGCAGGTCCTCGGGCAGCCGGCTGGCGGTTTCGGCGGTGTAGTAGCGACCGCCGGTCTCGTCGGCGATGCGCTCCATCAGGCCGCGGCGCTGGTGGGGATCGCGGAACTCTCCGGTGCCGGGAGCCACCCGGATGCCGGTCAGGCCGGTCCCCAGCGCAACCGTGTCGCGCCCGGCGCTCACGGAGACTTCGTAGATGCCGTCCATCTCGGGGGTGAAGGGGACGGTGTACCTGCCGTCTTCGGCGACCGACCACTCCATTGGGAGCTCCCGCTCCTCGCCGGTCGGTGTGGTGATGCGGGCGGTGACACGGGCGCCGTTCACCTCGACGAAGCCCTCGTCGAGGACGGTGGCCTCAAGGGTGACGGGCTCGCCGGCCTCGACCGATTCACGGGCTGGGGCGGCTTCCACGGGGTCCGGGGTCTCGGCGATGATCCAGCGCAGCAGCTGCCGCCAGAAGGTCTCGTGGCTCTGGTCCTCGAGCGGCACGGTGTGGTGCATCTGCCACATCCAGACATCCTGCACGGCGAGCACCACCGAGCGGCCCTTGCCGTAGCGCTGGAACGCCATGACCACGCGGTCGGCGGGTTCGCTCTGGCCGCCCGCCACCACCGTGCCCTCGAGCAGTTCGGTCGCGCCCGGCTTTAGCCCCGTCACGATGTTGGTGGTGGAGACGGGCGGCAGCGAATCCCAGCGGATCGCCGACTGTTCGGCCGAACCGTCGATGCGGGTGGCCGGATGGTTGGCACCGGCAGGGGTGGGGGTGACCTTCACCACGGCGAGACGCTCGGTCGGGGTGTTCTGCCGGGGCTCGTCGAGGAGGACCGGGAGGACATCCTCGAGCGGAGTGCCCTTGTAACCGCCCTCGGAGAAGGAGCGGCGCCCGCCCAGCATGAGCAGGGTGCCGCCGCGCTCGCTCACGAAGTCGGCGATCATCTCGAGCTGGCCGTGGGTGAAGAAGCTGGCCTCGACGGAACCCAGGATGAGGGCGCGGTAGCCGTAGAGGTCCTCGCGGGTCGTGGGGAAGCCCTCGACGAGTTCGAGAGGGTCGTCGAGGTTGCGGCGGAAGAACTTGTTCTCGGCGGTGCGCTGCAGGAGGACGACCTGCAGGTTTTCGTCGGTGCGGACGGCACGCAGCATGAAGGCCACCTCGTAGCGCGGTTCGCCCTCGAAGTAGAGGATCTTCTCGGTGCGGTCCCGGACCTGCACGATCGCGTGCAGCACGTTGTTCTCGAGGACCCGCTCGCCCTGCTGGCCGGGGATGCGGAAGGTGAGTTCGCGGGTGCCGGGCGTCTCGAGGGTGATGGCGACGGGAGTGACCAGCGACTGTCCGTCGGGCGGCAGGGTGACCACTTCCGTGGTGACGATGGTCCCCATGTCCTCGACGATGATCGGGACGTCGCGGCCGGCGTACCCGGTCGCCTCGACGATGACGTTGACGATCGTCGAGGTGCCCGCCAGAGCGCGTTCGGGCATGTCGGCGCGGGTGGCCTGCACGTCGGCCTCCATATCCTCGTCGCCCAGCCCGACGGTGAAGACCGGCACCGACGCGGCGCGCAGCGGCAGCAGCACTTCGCCGATGGCCTCGTCGCTGTTGTCGCCCCCGTCCGACAACACGACGATCCCCGACAGCGGCACCCCCTGCAGCTCATCGCGGGCGTAGGCCAGTGCGTCGCCGATCCGCGTCTGGCTGCCGTCGAATGTGAGCGCGTCAACGCCGCCGACCCGGCTTGGCCGCGACGAGAAGCGGAAATGGCGGAGCGTGAATTCCTCGCTGAGGGCAGCCACCAGATCGCCCTCGGGGTCCAGGAGCCCGGCCGCCTTTTCGGCGCGGGAGGTTCCGTCGCGGTCGTCGATCGTCATGCTGCGGGAGTCGTCCACCAGCACGGCCAGGAAGTTCCGCTGCGGCACGACCGAGGTAAGGATCAGCCCCGGCTGCATCACGATGAAGAAGAGAAGCACGAACGCGGCTCCGCGCAGTACGCCCAGCACCCAGCGGTCGGCCCTGCTGCTCTTGCCGCGGGCGCGGAGGTAGGTGAGAACAGCCGGAACGGCCAGGGCCGCCGCGACGAGGGCGGCGGCGGTCAGCGGCCACGGCGACAGGAAGGAGAAGTCGCCCTCCTGGTAGAGTACCGGCCGGTACTTGAAGAGGAACTCGAACAGGCTGCTCATGGGGCGGTCCGGTCCGGCGCGGCATGCGGGACGGAGGAGGATCCGGGCGGGGAGCTGCTCATATACTCATGTGCTCATGGGTTCGGCGTCAGTGGCTCATCGCGTAGACGATCATGTTGACGCCCATCTGGAAGGCGAAGGTGGAGTACTGGAGCGGATAGTCGGGCTGCTCGGCCCACTCCCAGGCGTCACCCAGATCGGTGTTCCAGTTGATGATGACCATCAGCCGGCCGTCGTGATCCTCGATCCCCTTCACGTAGGGCACGTATCCGTCGCGCTCGTGGGTCCGACCGCTCCAGTACCGCCCGTAGGCCGGCACCTGGAGGATCTCGTCGATGTCGTAGAAGGTGTTGAAGACGGGGTGATCGAGGTCCAGATCGATGATCGGGTTGTTGGGGAAGACCAGACCCATCTGGTACTCGAACTGGGCCCACTCCTGCGATCCCCAGAAGTCGTCGATGACCAGGAAGCCGCCGGCCTTGAGGTAGTCGCGCAGCCCCTCGATCTCTTCGTCCCTCAGGTTCATGTACCCGACTTCGAGGGCGTAGAGGAAGGGGAAGCGGCGGAGCGCGGGATTGTCCAGCTCGACCGCGTTCTCCCAGTCGAAGGCGTCCAGGTTGGTGAGCCGCTTGAGGACGGTGACGAACTGACGGTCGGACTTGGGGTAGTCGATGGCCCAGGAGCCGCCGCCACGCCCCCAGCCGCGCCAGCCGGAGTAGGCGGCCCGGGTGAAGTAGAACTCGTGCCACTCGTAGTCGGGGCGCTGGGGGACGGGGGTGGGGGGAATGGTGGGCGGAATGGTCGGTTGCGGGGACGCGAAGTGGAGGTAGCCGGGGGAGGGGGTAGCGGGCGGGGCGACCGAGAGGGTCGTGGGTGCCGGGCGTGGATCCGGTCCGGAAGGCGCGACCACCCCGATGAGGGCCGCGACGCCGCACAGAACCGCGACGAGGGCCGCGGCGCTCCTCCGCGACAGCGCGGGATCGCCCGACTGCGAACGCGTCAACTTCGCCTTCCTCTGCTCGGGTCAGCGGGATGTCCGTCCATCGCGTGGCTACACCAGCAAGGACACGTGGGGGCGCCGAAACGTAAACGGGACGGAGGAGTCGCCGCTACTCGGGGCATCACTTGCGAACCGGTTTCCGTTGCGCCCTCGCCCGGTGAGCCAGCCTCACGGCGAACAACCCCGCCAGCGTAAGCGCCGCCACCAGTGGCCAGAAGGTGTCCGCCCGGACCTTCCAATAGAAGTGGAGGACGCCCAGCGAAGCAGCAACGTAGACCAGACGGTGAAGCTTCAGCCACCGCTTCCCCAGGCGGCGGATCCATCCCTTCGTCGACGTGACGGCGAGCGGGACGAGCAGTAAGAGCGCGGCGAACCCGGCCGTGATGTATCGCCGGTCCACCACGTCGTCGATGATGTACCCGAGCGCGAACGCCTGGTCGATGCCCGCGTAGGCCAGGAAATGGACGCAGGCGTGGAAGAAGGCGAACAGTCCCAGAAGGCGCCGTACCTGGATGACCCGGTTCCACCCGGTCAGGCGGCGGATGGGCGTGACCGCGAGGGTGGCCAGCAGGAAGACGAGCGTCCAGCGCCCCTCGACCAGGATGATCGTGTCGACGGGAAGCACGCCGAGGGTGCCGCGGAAGAACCCGGCCGTGAGCCACGCGATGGGGCCCAGGCCGATGAGCCAGATGGCCGTCTTGAGGAGAAGGATCCTGCGCCTGGGATTGGGCACGGGCTAGAAGTACTTCTGCAGGTCCATCCCTTCGTAGAGGTGCGCGACCTCGTCCGCGTACCCGTTCAGGAAATGCGTGTCGATGCGGCGGTAGCCGAAGAACTTGCTGCCGTCGATCCGCTTCTCGGTCGCCTGGCTCCAGCGCGGGTGGCTGACGTCGGGGTTCACGTTCGAGTAGAAGCCGTATTCGCCGGGGGTCTGGGTGGCCCAGGTGGTGGGGGGCTCATCCTCGGTGAAGGTCATGCGCACGATCGACTTGATGCTCTTGAAGCCGTACTTCCAGGGGACGATGACCCGGAGCGGGGCGCCGTTCTGGTTGGGGAGCTCCTTGCCGTACAGCCCGTTGACCAGCAGCGACAGGGGGTGCATCGCCTCGTCCAGGCGAAGTCCCTCGCGGTACGGCCAGCCGATGCGCGGCTTCCAGCGGCGTTCCGGCATCTGGTCCGGGTCCCACAGCGTCGCGAAGGCGACGTATTTGGCGCTCGAATCGGGTTCGGCGCGGTTGATCACGTCGGCCAGCGGGAAACCGCGCCACGGGATGACCATCGACCAGGCCTCGACGCACCGGAACCGGTAGACCCGGTCCTCGATCGTGGACGGCTTGATGAAGTCCTCGAGCTGGTAGTCGCCGGGCTTCTTGCACAGACCGTCGACCTTCACGGTCCAGGGTTTGGTGACGAGCGTGTGGGCGTTCCGGGACGGGTCCTTCTTGTCGAGCCCGAACTCGTAGAAATTGTTGTGGGTGGTGATCTCATCCCAGGTGTTGGGTTCGTCGTCCTGGTGGAGGGTGGAGAGGGGGGATGCGGCCGCGTCGCGCGACAGGAAGGCGGCGGCGCCGATTCCGGCCGAGGCTCCGAGGAACTTGCGGCGGTTGATGTATGCCGACTCCGGGGTGATCTCCGAAGAGGGGATATCGCTGTTCTTCCGGGTCCGGATGATCATGGGGACTCCTTCTGGGCGGGCGTGGTCGGGTGCGGCGCGCGCACGCGGATGTGACGCCTGATCTTACACTCAGCGTGGATGATCGATCCGGGGTGCGGGGCGTGTCAAGGCGGGGGGTGAACGGTCCGTGGGCAAACCTCGCGCGCCGGGAGCAGGGCGCCCCCGGACCGGCTACGGGCGCCGGTAGACGAAGCGGGGCGTCTGATTCGGCCAGAAGGAGTATCCACCCCCGAGTTCTCGCGTAACCACCAGGGTGCCGTCCCCCGACAACTCGTAGGTATCGGACACCCAGGATTTGTCGTCGCCCACGGAGATCACCAACGAAAGTGACTCCCGTTCCCATCGGGACCAGGCCTTGACCGTAAAATCACCGAAGTCGTGATCCACCTCCGTCTTCCGTGGGTCCATCGGCACTTCGAGTGGCGTGCCGAGGCCGGAGGGCGATACGCGGATGACCGACTCGGTAAGCAGGAGCGTCAGTCGCGGAGGCCGCGACCAGGCCACACTTCGGTGGGTGCGCGAAAGGGCCGAGTCCGCAACCGAACTCGACGACTCCGACCTGGCTTCTCCCGAGGATCTCGGTCTGTCCACGCAGATTCGACCCCGCGGGCATGGTGGCGGTCCCAGCGTGGGACCCCCGTGCCCGGCGCTTGATATGACGGATACGGGGGAGAACCCGAGGGGGCCGGCGAGCCCGGGTTCCGGATCGCTTGCGTCGGCATCCAGCATCCAGTCACCGTTGTACAGTTCGAAGAGGGCCTGGGCCTGGGGACCGCGCGGAGCCTGGTAGCGGGTGCAGGCCGCCGCCAGGAGGATGGCCGGGACGAGTGTTGTCAGGCGGGCGGGACCGTTCATCGGGAGCATGGGGATCGTCGTCGGCGGGCTGGGGGCGAACCGCGAAACGCGGATGACGAAAACCTCGTCGTTGTAAGGTACCCGCGCGCGGGTTGCGCGGTTCCCTGGCGGGGCTTATCGCTACGGGGGCGTGGGGGGTTTTTCCACGGCTCCCAGGGGCCACCACCTTGCCACGTCGTCGTCCTCCATCACATGGGGTGCCACCGATGTTACCCGCGCTGCCAACAGCCCGCCGTCTACCGTCGAAGCGGAAACCCGACGTGGTCGTGATCGGGAGCGGGGTTGGCGGGAGCATGGCCGCGCATGCTCTGATCGGCGCCGGGCTGGACGTGCAGATGATCGAGCGGGGAGTTCCCGTCAAGCGCGGCGAACAGAACTGGGCCCGCGACGCGGCGATCGAACTGAGCCCCTATTACAGCATGGAGAGCCACTACCGGCTGCGGGGCACGAGCCGCGGCCGCAAGGGGAGCTACCAGTGCGTCGGCGGACCCTCCCTCTTCTACGGGGGGATCGCGTTGCGGCTGCGGTCGACGGACTTTGATCGAAGGCCGGAGATTGTGGGGGCGACCGGCGCCGCGTGGCCGATTTCCTACGAGGACCTGGCGCCGTACTACCGGGTGGCAGAGGGAATCCTCGGAGTCGCAGGCCGGAACGCCCACAACCCGGCCGACCCCGCCGAGGCAGCCGTGTACCCGTTCAGGTCTCCCCCGATGCAGGGCCCGGCGCGGGTGATCCGGGACGCGGCCGCGGGTCTGGGACTTCATCCGTCACACCTGCCCCTCGCGATCGACTTCGAGGGGACCGGCAGCGGAATGAAGCCGTGTCTGAAATGCGGCACCTGCGACGGGTATGTCTGCGCGGTGGGCGCGAAGCGGGAGCCGGCCACGGCCGTCCTGCCCGGGCTGGTCGGGCGGGGATTGACGCTTGTACCGAATACCGTCGCGGTTCGCATCCTTTGGCGTGGGCGGCGGATCGCCGGTGTGGTCGGGATCGACCGGAAGAGCGGCCGTCGCACCGTCTTCACCGGGAGATGCTACATTCTGGCCGGTGGGGCGCTGGGGTCGGCGCACCTGGCGCTGGCTTCCGGGCTGGCGAGCGCTTCGCCCGCGGGCGGATGGGTGGGGCGGTGCCTGATGCGGCACTGCAACATGATCGCGTACGGCATCTTCCGCGGGCCTCTGGACGGTTGTGAAGCGTTTCACAAGCAGATCGGGATCTTCGACCACTACGGGCTGAGAGAGGACGAGCCGAAGTTCGGCATCATCCAGTCCATCCATGCGCCTCCCCCCGGAGTGATCGCCGACAGGCTGCCCGGATTCATGTCGAACGTGCTCGATCCGTGGATTCCATGGTGCACGGGCCTTCTGGCGATCGCCGAGGACGAGCCCCGGCGCGAGAACCGGGTGGAGGTGAGCCGTATCCGCAGCGACCGCTACGGGATCCCGCGGGCGACCATCACGCATCGCTACACGCGTCGCGACCTGGCCGCGCGAAGGCACCTCGCCGGCGTGGCAAGGGCGGTGCTGCGGGCAGCCGGGGCCCGGGTGATTCCGACCCTGGCGATCCACACCTTCTCGCACGCGGTGGGAACGCTCCGCATGGGCCCGGATCCGCGGATGGCCCCGCTGGACAGGTGGTGCCGCTTCCGTGGAACGGACAATCTCTGGGTGACGGACGGCAGCTTCATGCCCCGTTCGGCGGCGGTCAACCCGAGTCTGACGATCGCGGCCAACGCGTTGCGGGTGGCGGAGCGGATCGCCGGGGTGCGGAGGGCGAGCCGGATCGCGCGTCAGGCCCGGCTCGTGGGGAGCCTGGCGTGACGGCTGGACGGGCCGCGCTTCGTATCCTCATCGTCGGTTCGGGATGGGCGGCGAGGTGGCACGCTCGTCTCCTGGCGAAGCACCACCGCGACGTGTCGCTCATGTTCTGGGGACGGTCGGCGGCACCGGTGCGCGGGCTTGTGGCGAAATACGGCGGGGAGAGGGTTTCGGGCGACTGGAAGGAGACCGTGCTTGACGAGCGGGTCGACGCCGTCTTCATCACGACGCCGCCGCACACGCACTGCGAGATCGCGGTCGCGGCGCTGGATGCGGGCAGCCACGTGATCGTGGAGAAGCCCGCCTTCATCGAAAGCGGCGAGTTCGATGCGGTGGAGGCAGCGGCCGCGCGCCACGGCCGCCAGGTGCTGGTGGCCGAGAACTACCTGTACAAGCCCCTGCTGCGGGCGATTCGCGCCCACATCCGTTCCGGCGTGCTCGGACAGGTACGCTTCGTCGCGATCGACGCGGTCAAGCACCAGTCCGCCGAGGGCTGGCGAGCCGATCCTGCCCGGGCGGGCGGCGGCGCGCTCATGGAGAGCGGCATCCACTGGGTCGCCTTCATGGACGCGCTCGGGCTGTCGGTTCGCCGTGCCGAGGCTTTCTTCCCGGACGCGCCGGGGGGATTTGAACGAAGCGTGACGTTGGTGGTGGAGTACGAGGAGGGTGCGATCGGCGTCCTGAATCACTCGTGGGAGGTCCCGGGGCTGCTCCGCGGATTGCGCCTCTCACGGATCTACGGGACCCGCAGTTCGCTCCTCTTCGAGTCCAACGGGGTTTTCCTGCTGCGCGGTCATCGCCGGCTCTCGTTCCCCGGGCTCTCGGATATGTTGGGGTACCGGGCCATGCTCGCCGACTTCGTCAGGGTGCTGAAGACGGGAGCGGAGCCCCAATACACGATCGCCGATGCGCGCAGGTGCATCGAGTTGATTCGGCACACGTACGGCACCGACAAGGAGCAGAGCCGGTGAATCTCGTCTGCGAACTGCTGGTGGGGGCGGCTGCCGGGGCCCACACCTCGACATGGGGCATGTACAAGGATGCGATCCACGAAGGGTTCACCGTCCCCCGCTACCTGCGCAGCACGATCATCAGCCTGGTGTGGGCACCGATCCTGGCGCGCCTGGCGGAACTCGACGCAACCACGGCCGCGGGAATCGTGATCCTCTTCGGGCTGACCTACGCGGTGGAGCGGGCCACGACCGAGTTCTGGAAGACCTTCATCCGCGACGAGGACCAGTCGAAGTATTTCATCCCGATGCAGTTCCACGTCTTCGGCCACGTTCCCCGGGGTCGCGTCACGCGGCTGCTCGTGGGGTTGGGGTACGTGGGTGTGGGGGTGCTGCTGGTGTGGCTGGTGATGAGGGTGCAACCGGCCGCGGGGACCGAGGGTCCGCTCTGGCAGATCCTGCTGGTCGCCAGCGCCGGGGGCTGGTATTCGGCGTGCGCGGGCGCCTTCAAGGACGCGCCGATCGAGGGGTTCGAGTGGCTGAAGTTCTTCCGCAGCCCCCTGTGGGCGGCGTTCTACGGCTTCCTGGTGTCGCAATTCACCACCAGCTACGTGCTGATCGCGCTCGCGGCAACCGGCTACACGATCGCCACCCTCGAGACGTACAAGACGTTCTTCTTCCCGTCGAAACCGCGCGGGAAGTTCGCCGGGAAGCCGATCACCCATCCGGAGATGCTGAAAACCAGGCAGAAGTTTGTGCCGCTCTACGTGGCGATCTGGGTGGGGGTGGCGGTGGTGTTCGTTTTGGGGTTGGCTTAAGAGAGGCCAGGACATGAGGACGAGTCGAACAGGAGACCGAATCGTGAAAAGATCTTCGACGCCAGACGTGGTATCGGGTGCTGCCGCAGCGTTGGTCGTTTCGTTGCAAGGCTGCACCGCGCCAGCCCCGGAAGCTCCGGCGGACTCCGGCGAGGGACCCTATCACATCCTCGTCACCAATGACGACGGAATCCGGTCTCCCGGCATCCAGCAGCTCGCCGACGCGCTGCGCGAGGTCGGCGAGGTCACCGTCCTGGCGCCTTGCGGGCAGCGCAGCGGGAGCAGCATTTCGGTCCAGCTGGGCCAGGGGAAGCGCCTCAGATCGATCGCGGACGAGGACCGCGACCATGGGCACTGCGTGGATGGCACGCCCGCCGATGCGGTGATGCTCGCGATGGAGGCCATGGTCCCGGAAGGCGGCTTCGACCTGGTGGTCAGCGGGATCAACGCTGGGGCGAACGTGGGGGACCTCGGGCACATGTCGGGAACGGTCGGAGCGGCCATGGCGGGGGCGTACTACGGCGTGCCCTCGGTGGCGGCGTCCCTGGGCGGCCAGGAGATGGACTTCGCGTACGCGGCGGCCTTCATGGCCCGCTTCGTCGAGGTGCTGAGGGCGCGGCCGCCGCTGAGCGGGGCCGTGTTGTCGGTGAACTTCCCCGCGGCCACGGAGGAAGGAACGGCGGGAGTGGCCATCGGAAGGATGGGCGGGAGCTACATCCGCTTCGGCTACGAGGAGGTCGAGCCGGAGGACGATGTGCGGGTGTTCCGGCCCCGGTACGATCCGGCGGAGACGCACCCGCCGGGGAGCGACACGGAGGCCTTCATGGCGGGCATGATCACGATCGCGCCGCTTCGCTTCGACTGGACCGACGAGGTGTTGCTGCGGGAGTTGGCCGGATGGGAGCTGGACCACCGGGTGGGAGGGGTGGTGGGGGGGAGGTAGTTGCGGGGTGGTGCCGTCGGTGATTCACCGTCCTTCGGGCAGGGTGGAGTTTACATCCCTTCCCCCCACACCCCCCTGAACCCCGCCGCCATCCGCGGTCCCGCCCCCTCGTCCTCGTGCTTGAAGAAGACGAAGACATCGCTCCACTCGGGACGCGCCAGCGCCGCCGCCCACGCTTCCAGTTCGCCCTCGTCATACCCCGGCCGCCTGAGCCGCGCGTACCCGAACGACGCCGTCTCCACGACCGGGGCCTCGTCTTCGCCGGTGTCGGCGGTGACGAGCGCCGCGCTGTGATCGGCCAGCGCCCGGTAAACGTCGTCGCTGAACCAGCTCTCGTGACGGAACTCGAAGGCGGCGCGAACCACGTCGGGGACGATCGCGAGGAAGTCGCGCAGCCGGGGCACGTCGGCGCGCAGGTACGGGGGCAGCTGGAAGAGGATCGGCCCGAGCCGGTCGCCCAGCGCCCCCACCGCGGTCCGCACCAGGTAGTCGAGCGGATCGCCGGCGTCCTTGAGGCGCTTCATGTGGGTGATGCGCCTGCTTGCCTTGAGCACGAACGCGAAGTCCTCCGGCACCTGCGAGGCCCATCTCTCGAGCATCTCCGCCCGGGGCAGCCGGTAGAAGGTGTTGTTGATCTCGACGCTGGAGAGGCGCCGCGAGTAGTACTCGAGCATCCGGTTGGCGGGAAGCTTGTCAGGGTAGAAGCTCCCCTTCCACTCCTTGTAGGAGAAGCCGCTGGTTCCGGTCCAGAGCCTGGGTGCACTCATTTTCCTGACTCTTCGTGGTGGAGGGTGGATCGTGCAGGCGAGTGGCGACCGTTCATGATGTGCCCGAGGAGACCGGTTCGCCATTGCCGGGAGTCGGCCGCGGCGAGTCGGACTCGAAATCGGCGTGGCGGGCGCAGCCCGTCATCATCGACGAAATCCAGAAAGTCCCCGGCTTGCTCGACGAAGTACACCGTCTGATCGAATCCAGAGGCATCTCCTTCATCTTGTGCGGATCGAGTGCCCGGAAGATCCGCCGGGCCGGAGTGAACCTCCTGGGGGGACGGGCCTGGAGATTCGAGATGTTTCCGCTGACATGGGCGGAAGTTCCCGGCTTCGACCTTTTGCGGGCGATGAACGACGGGCTGCTGCCGGGCATCTACGGCAAGCCGCACGCACGGCGCTCCCTGGCCGCGTACGTTCGGGATTACCTCGCCCACGAGATCGGCCAGCGAGGCCCTCACCCGAAACACCGCCGCCTTCGTGCGATTCTTCGAGGCGCTCAGATTCTGTCACGGCGAGCTCCTGAACTACGCCTCCATCGCCCGCGACTGCGGTGTGAGCGCCAAGACGGTGCGGACATACTTCGAGATCCTGCAGGACACGTTGGTAGGTTACCTGATCCAACCGTTCCATCGACGTGCGGGACGCCAGAGCATCACGTCGGCCCCGAAGTTCTACCTCTTCGATGTCGGGGTGGCCGGGCAGGTGTGCGGTCGAAGGCTCACCGACGCGGCCGGAGCGGAGTTCGGGCGGGCCTTCGAGCAGTTCATTCTGCTGGAGATCATCGCCTTCCGGAGCTACCGGGAGGGGGACTTTCCCATCGGGTTCTGGAGGACCAAGACGGGGCTTGAAGTCGACTTCGTCCTGGGGCATGGGGAAGTGGCGGTTGAAGTCAAGAGCCGGATGCGGGCCCGGGCACTCAGGGCGATGCGGGGGTTCCGCGATGAATTCCGGCCCCGCAGGGCCATCATCGTGACCGCGGAGAACGACCGTCGCCATGTTGACGGCATCGACGTCATTCCGTATGGGCAGTTCCTGGAGGAGTTGCACGCCGGGGAAATCGTGTAGCGGTCGCTCCAGGTCCCACGAGACCGTAACATTGTCCCCATGTGCACGCTGACGAGCAGTCCATTGTCGACCGCCCGCGAGAGGCGAGAGCGGCGAGACGCCCAACCGGCCATCAGTGCGTGGATAGGGCCTTGTGAGCACCGACAGCGGCGAGGCCCCGGACCGGTGGACCACCCTCGGCGCGGCTCCGTCCTCACCGTCCTCGCCGTCCTCCTCGCCTCCGCCTGCGCCGGCTCGCTCGAGCTGACCCCCTCGGACGCTCCCACCGTCCTTTCCGGCCACCACCTCGACCACCCCAACCCCGCCCTTCCCGGCCCCCACGGCGTCCTCACCCTCTACTACGGCAGCGGCACGGACAAAAACCGCGCCGAGTACCGCGACTCGGTGACGATCGTGACCGAGCCGGTCGACGCCTCGAAGCTGGTAAGCCTCGGCGGCTCGGCGAAGTCCCGGAACGAGTACTGGGGATTCCCGCCCGACAGCTTCCCCATCAACGCGCGCGTCTGGTACCCCGACGACCCCGGCCCCCACCCCCTCGTGCTGGTCGTGCACGGCAACCACAACATGCGCGACTTCTCGGACCCCGGTTACGACTGGCTCGGCGAACTCCTCGCAAGCCGAGGGTACATCCTCGCCTCGGTGGACATGAACTTCATCAACGGGGGCATTCGCGGCGAGAACGACGGACGCGGCTGGCTCATGCTGAAGCACCTGCATGCGTGGCGGCGGTTCGCGGACGACCCGGAAAACCCCTTTCACGGGCGCGTCGACATGGACAACATCGGGCTCATCGGGCACTCGCGCGGAGGGGAGGCGGTGGCGCTGGCGGCCGCCTTCAACCGCCTCACGCGCTACCCGGACGACGCATCGTTCGAGTTCGACTTCGGCTTCGACATCAGGGCGGTGATCGCGATCGCCCCGGTGGACGGACAGTACCTGCCGGCCGATCAGCGCGCGCCGGTGCGCGACGTCAACTACCTCGTCTTTCACGGCTCGCACGACGGGGACGTGACGAGCTTCCACGGGCTGCGCCAATTCAACCGGGTGGGGTTCGGCGGGGGCGGGGGCGCGACAGACTTCTTCAAGTCGGCCGTCTACGTCTACCGGGCCAACCACGGGCAGTGGAACACCGTATGGGGCGCTCACGACAACGGGCCTCGCAGTCCCCGCATCCTGGAGCTGGACGGCCTGCTGCCCGCCGAGGACCAGCGCGAGTTCGGCCGCGTCTTCGTGTCGTCCTTCCTGGACGTCACCCTCAGGGGCGACGACCGCTACCGGCCCATCTTCCGGGACCACCGGGTGGTGGGGGACTGGCTGCCCAACACGATGTACATCACGCGCTTCATGGACTCGTCCTTCCGTCCGCTGGCCGACTTCGAGGAGGACATCGACGTGACCACGGGGTCGGCGGCGGGCGTGGCGCTGCACGGCACCGACTTCAGCACCTGGCGCGAGGGGCGGCTCAATCTGCGCTCCGCCAACCGCGCGACGACCTCTTCGTCGCAACTCAACCAGGCGCTATGGCTGGGGTGGAACAACAGCTACCGGGGATCGGACGAGGCGCCGCCGCCCGCGGTGTTCACGTTCACGCTGCCCGAGGGGTTGGCGGGTGAGTGGGCCGTGGACGGCGAAACGACGCTGGAAATGCATGTGGGGGGGTTGGACGACGAGCCGGGGCCGCGGAAGGAGCCGGAGGAAGAGGAAGGGGACGAGGAGGGCGATGCCGAGGCCGAGCCGGAGGAGACCGAAGAGGAGGGTGGCGATCAGGACCCGGAAGACGAGGAGAAACCGCCGCTCGAGTTCACCGTCGCGGCCATCGACGGAGACGGCGACACCGCCCGGGTCAGCCTGACCGACTACGGCGCCCTGCGCAGACCTCTGACGATCCGCGTACTCCGGCGCCGCGATCTGGAGGACGACCGCTTCGCGAACCCGTGGGAGCTGATCCTGCAGCACTTCTCGATTCCTCTGTCGGATTTCGCCGGGGAGAATCCGGCCTTCGACCCGGGTACGATGCGCGCGGTTCTGCTGGTGTTCGACCGAACGGAGAAGGGTACGGTGGTGGTTGATGACGTGGGACTGGCGCGGCTTCATCCGGGGTTCAGGGCGGCGAGGGTGCCACGGAGGTAGTGGGGACGAGAGCGAACTGGCCAAGTCCGGTCACATAGCCGCTTCCGGGCGCGGGAGGCATTGTCCACGGACTGCGAGCAGCCCCGCTGGCCCCGGATACCTACCGGATCGAGATCCCGACCTGGTGCGGCCCCGTCATCGGACCGCGATCAAGGTACCCGTAGTCCAACCGGACCCGGTCGCCCTCGAACCCGGCACCGAAGGTCACCGGCGAACCTTCCCCCTCCACCACCCGAACCACCCCGATCCGCGCGATGAAGACCCGGCGCACGACGGGCCAGTAGGCAACCTCCACCCCGCCGCCCGGCACGATGTCGCCGCCGTACTCCCGCGCGACCTGAACGGCGCCGCCGATGTCCAGCGGCCCGACGGGTGCGCGGCGCTGCGTCCCCACACCCAGGACCACACGCCGCGACAGGGGCACGTCGCGTCCTCGCATCTCCAGATCCGGGCCCAGGTTCTGCACGGTCAGAGCCGTCGTCAATTGCCAGAGCGTCCGGGACACGCCCACATCGACGGCGACCGTGCGTGCCCGCGCCCCGCCCGCCGTCCACCCGACCACCTTGCCGGCAGCCCCCACGCCGAATCCGAAGAGATCGCGGCTGTACCCCACGGTGCCGACGAACTCCGTTGCGCCCCACGAAACGGCCCGGGCTGCCACGGAGCGGCTCCCGTCGCCATTGCTTCGCCCCCGTTCCCGCTGGACATCGATGTCGCCGCCGTAGTCGAAGACGGCCAGCCCCGCCGCGACATTGCCTCCCAGCCAGTTGCCGCTCGCGCTCAGGGTCAGGTGGATGGCGTCGTCCGGACCCCGGTCCCGCTCGTGACGATCGCCCTCATCGTTGCGGCTGTAGATGCCCGCCAGTGAGAAGTCGAACCCCTGGCCGGAGATCAGCGCCGGGTGGTGGAAGACTGCGTGGTCCGCGTTGCCGCCGGTCCGGAAAGCCCCGCCGAGCCCCATCGCCCTCGTGCTCGCGATGAGTCCGAGGATGGGTGGCCCGGACCGGGTGTGTGCGCGTTCGCGATCCTGGGCCGGCAGGGAAGCGACGCTGGACGACAGGGCCAGAGCGCACCACGCCGACGCTAGAGCTGCCCGTGGACAGAATCCCCCCGGTATTCGAGCGGCGATGCATCCGGTCAGGACGCTTCGCTCTACCTTTCCATGATGTAAACTACACACTACATTATGTTATGTTTGCTGTACATTTTATCGGTTTAAGGCTGCGCTCTGCGTTGCTGCTCAGCCCAATAGCGCTTGCTATTGGCCCTTCGTCGCGCCTTGCCATCCCGGCGCCTCGCCGCTCTCGGTGCTCGCGGGGCTCTATCCACGGGCTGCAATCAGGGCGCGGACCGGTCTACTCCAGTTCGTCCTCGACGAGCACCCGCTTGACCCCAGCCTCGGTGAGGGCCTGTTGCACCTCGTTCACCTTTCCGTAGGCGACATCGGGGTCGACCTTGACGGCAACGACGCGCGTAGCCTCGATGTCCTCGAGGGCTTCGGTCAACTCGCCGGGCGTCATCTCCTCGTCGTCGAGGAGGATGGTGCCGTCCTCGAGCACCGAAACCTGGAGGGGGCCGTCTTCCTCGTCCGCGGTGGCGTCCGGGGGCGGCGCGTCACAGGCGGAAACGGTGGCGAAAAGCGCCAGGGTGAGCAGTGCTCTCATGGTATTCTCCCGTTGGGGTTCCGGATCGGACCCGACTTTGGTGCGGGTCCATAGTGGGCCGGTTTGCAGGTGCCGGTCAACCCTGATACCCGCCGCACGCACCCAGGTTGCGACGAGGCGCCCGAGGGGCCGGTTTCACGGCGCCAATTCCCCCGCTTCCACGGCAACGCTCCTCCGGCAGGCCGCACAACGCGCCACGACCCGGTCCCTTACGTAGGATACGTCCTCCCTGGGCGGGGTGCGGATCACCGCGCAGGGGGCGCCGCACCGCGGGCACTTCGGGTTCGGGGTATCCCGGGCCAGCTCCCGCAGCAGGATTCGCCGCTCACGGGCGTTGTAGGCTATTGTATCCATCGCGGCGGCACGAATGCGGTGGGGCCAACGGCGCCGTCTCTTCGCGTGTCCTTGCGGGTTGGTGGCGAGGTACGGCGGGGCCCGTCGCAAGCGGCAGCGGGCCGGTCGCGCGGGGGTGGCGGCGAAAGTCATGGACAACGAACACAGGCTTACGGATAGATGATCGAACTGTTGGCGGCAATGACGGCCGCCTCCCTGGGAGTGGGACAGGAGGTGGTGGTGGGGGAGAACGGCACCGGGACGGAGGGGGCGGATTCCGGGCCGGACGTGGTGGTCTACGACGGCAGCGCGGGACAGCTGGAGGTCCCCGGACCCATGGTCGCCGATGCCGATATCACCATCGACGGCGAGATCGACGAGGCCGTGTGGGCGGACGCGCCGATACTGACCGGCTTCACCCAGTTCGACCCGGTCGAGGGTGTGCCCGCCACGCAGCGCACCGAGGCGCGGGTGCTCCTCACCGACGAAGCCATCTACTTCGCGGTGACCGCGTGGGACGACGTGAAAGACGGCGTGCGGGCCACCCTGGGCGACCGCGACTCCTTCGCCCGTTCGGACGACTACGTGCGCTTCATCATCGACACCTTCAACGACCACCGGCGGGGCTACGTCATCATGGTCAACCCGCTGGGCGTGCAGCAGGACGGGCTGTGGGTCGTGGGGGGAGGGGGAGACCGGCGGCGAAGATGGGGTCCGCCGATCGACTGGAATCCGGACTTCGTGTGGGATTCGAGCGGGCGGATCTTCGACGGGGGATACACGGTCGAGGTGAAGGTGCCGTTCAAGAGCATCCGCTTCCCCAAGGTGCCGGTGCAGGACTGGGGACTCCAGATCCACCGCCGCATCGCGCGCAACGGCTACGGCGAGTCGTGGGCGCCGGTGACGGCGAACGTCGCGAACCAGATGGAACAGTTCGGCACGCTCACCGGGCTTCAGGACCTGAACCCGGGACTCTTCCTCGAGGTCAATCCGGTCCAGACCTTCAGCAAGCAGGGCGCCTACGATCACGACGCGGGGGCGTTCCAGCGCGAGGGGATCGACGGGGACTTCGGGATGAACGTCACCTACGGGATCACCTCCAACCTGACGCTCGACGCGACCTACAACCCCGATTTCTCCCAGGTTGAAGCCGACGCGGGACAGATCCGGGTCAACGAACGCTTCGCCCTCTTCCTGCGCGAGAAGCGCCCGTTCTTCCTCGAGGGCACCGAGATCTTCCAGCTTCCGCGGCAGCTGGTCTACACGCGTTCAATCGTGAATCCGGTGGTGGGGGCGAAGCTGCAGGGCAAGATCGGGTCCTTCAACGCGGGGTATCTCGGTGCCCTGGATGATGTCGCGAACCCCGACAATCCGGGCGAGAACACGCATGCGGTGGTCAATCTGTTCCGTCTGCGGCGCGATCTGGGGAGCACTTCCAACGCCGGCATGGTATACACCGACAGAACCTTCGGCCCGGACCGTTTCAACCGGGTGTTGGGCGTGGACGGGCGGTTCCAGCTGAACCAGCGGTACACGGTCACCCTCCTCGCGGCGGGCAGCCGCGCGGCGCACGGGGGCCCCGAGTCCGTCAACGGCGGACTCCTCTCCGCCCAGGTGGCCCGCTCCGGCCGCAACTTCCAGTTCGAGGTCGGCGGCCATGACATCAGCAACGACTTCGAGGCGGGGAGCGGCTTCCTGAGGCGCACCGGCGTCGCCCAGCTGCAGTCGCGGGTGAGCTACAACTTCCGGGGGCGTCCCGGAGACTTCATCGAGCGGTGGGGCCCGAGCCTCGAGACGGAGGGGCTGTGGACCCACGACGACTTCCGGGCACGGCAGCGCCCGCAGGAGTCCAGCGTTCAGCTCGGGGGCAGCGTCTCCTTCCGCGGCAACATCACCGTTTGGGGCAACTACTCGCGTTCGTACTATCGCTTCGAGCGCGACAGCTACTACAATCTCGCCTCCAGGAGTGCCGGGGGTGTCCGGCAGGCCTTCTTCCCCGACCAGTCGCTCTTCCAGGGTCTCAGTTCGGGGACGATCTTCTTCTGGATCAATTCCTTCGACCGCGTGCGGGGCAACCTTCGCCTGACGCGATCGGAGTCGCCGCTCTTCGACTTCATCAGCGACGCCCCGGTCGACGTCGCCGATTCCTGGTCCGGCGACGCCAGCCTGAACCTCTTTCCCACGACGAACCTCAGCGCCGAAGTCGGCGTCCGGCACACGAGTCTCCTGCGACAGCGCGACGGGTCGCTCTACTCGCGGGCCACGATCCCGCGCCTCCGGGCGCAGTACCAGTTCAACCGTGCCCTCTACCTGCGGACGATCGTGGAGTACGGCAGCCAGCGCCGGGGCAGCTTGCTCACCCCCACCGGTGGCGACCAGGTTGTATACTGTTCGGACGGGTCGTGCTTCGACCTGACGGGGTCGGAGTCCAACGATTTCTCTTTCGAGACGCTGCTGAGCTACGAACCGACCCCGGGGACGGTCTTCTTCATGGGGTACACGCGCCGCATGGAGGACATGGAGGCCTTCCGCTTCCGGGATGTGCGCCCGGAGGCCGAGGGATTGTTCGTGAAACTTTCCTACCGGTTCCGGGGGTAGGGTAAAGGACGTTCCCGGAACGCGAGATAAGGAGATGATGGAATGACGATAAGAACCGTCGGAGCTCTCACGGCCACCGGTGTGGTGAGTTTCCTGTTGCTGAAGCTGATCGCGGCCGTCACGGCGCCGCTCGTAGGCATGTTCTTCAGCTTCATGGCTCTGGCCCTCAAGGTGGGGCTGGTGGTCGGGGTCGCCTATTTCCTGTACCGGATGTTCCGCCGGCGGCAGGAAGAGGAGATCGTCGCTTAGGTCGGGTTCGGCCGCCGGGGGATGAGCGCGGCGGCCGTTTTTCCTTCTACTTGCTTCCGGGTTGCGGGGTCTTGCCGCCCGGGGGCCATTCCTTTCCACCTGGGCGTCGGGACTTTCTTCCGCCCGTCGAGCGCGCCTTGCCCCTCGACTGCCGAGTCTTTGCGCCTGGCCCACGCGCCTCCGCGCCAGACTGCCGCCTTTTTGCGTCCGAATGTCGCTCTTTTGCGCCCGGCCGCCGCTGCTTGGCGCCCGGCCGCCGCTCCCGCCCTCCCGTCCCCCAATCCCGCCCCCCCGGCCGCCGTTCCTTCGCCCGGTCGTAGTCGACGCGAAGGCTGCGGCCGCCCAGCGTGATCCCGTTCATCGCGGAGATCACCTTTTTCGCGTCGCTTTCGCGGACCTCGATCAGTGAGTGGCTCTCGCGCACGTCGATGCGTCCCACCCTCCTGCCGGGAACGCCCGACTGGTTGGTGAGGGCGCCGAGCAGGTCGCCGGGTCCGAGGTCGTCGCGCTTTCCCGCGGAAACGAAGAGGCGCACCCAGCTCTCGGGCACGGATGCGTGCGTCGCACCAACCGACGGGGATTCCTTCTTCGCGCTTCTGCGGTCGAGGAGGAGCAGGGCCGCGGCCGCGACTTCGGCAGCCGAGAACCGGTCCAGCAGCGACTCGACGAGAAGGTAGTAGGACGCCATCTCGGGGGCGCGCGCCGCTTCGTGCAGCTCGTCGACGCGGGCGTCGAGGGTGGCCGAGACGCGGGGGGGACGGGTGGGGCGGATCCGTTTGAGGCGGAGGCCGGCACCGGCGGCGACCTCCCTGAGGTGTCCCGTTTCGCGAATAGCGGCGAGGACCCAGGCGGGGCCGCCGGCCGCGTGACGCAGCGTTGCCGCGGCGGCTCCCGCGGGGACCGAGCAGGACAGCGTTGCCACGGTCGCGGGGTCGGCGATGGCGTCGAGAGCCTCGCGGCCGGCCTCGTCCTCGCCGGGGGACAGCCAGACGGGCACGGTCTCGTCGCCGGGGGGGCCGGAGACGTAGCCGTGCATGGCCAGAAAATCCCCCAGGTCCGCGGCCTGATCGGCCGACGAGGCGAAGATCAGCACATGGCGGATCGGATCTTCCAGGAGTTCGGCCGCAAGGGCCAGCGCCGCCTCCCAGCGATCGCCCTCGATCACCACCTGGTTGAGTTCACGTGAGGATTCGCCGGTTTCCGGCCCGGTCTTCGCCGGCTCCCCCGGGACCTGGCGCGGCCCGGGCGGCACGGTGGTGGCCCGGTGCGTGAATCGTTCGGCGAGCGAGCGCAGCGGGGGGCCGAAGGGATGTCCGCAGAAGATGCGCTGACACTCGCGGGGCAGTTCAGTGAGGAATGTCTCGAGGTGGTCCGGGCGGACACCCTTGACCACGCCGTCGCCATCGTGCAGGACGAGCGCCCGGACGTGGGAGACATCGACGGACCGGTCGCATAGCGCCTGCACACGGTCGGCCGGGACGAAGAGGAAGTCGGCGCGTTCGGGGAGCAGCCAGTGTTCGGCCAGCGCCGCGGCACGTGCGCCCGACGCCTCGCACAGGCCCGCGAAGGACCGGGCGAGTTCGGTGGCCTGGCGGTGTCCCGCGCAGAGGATCAGGCAGACCGGCGCGCCATGGCCGCCCTCAAGCCGGTCCAGCAGGGGGGCGCCGTAACCGACCAGGGTGCCGCTGCCCGGTCCCGCCCGGCCCATCAGGTCGTTCCCGCGCGCGATGACCGGGATTGCCGCCGCCTGGAAGGGCGTGGGGGTCTCGATGCCCTCGGCCGCTAGGCCCGCCACGGTCTCCGGGCCGAGGGGAAGGTCTTCGAAGGACTTCATCGGGGAGGGTGGGCTGCTACGTCAGTTCGCCCGAGCCGGGACCGCCGGCGTCGCCGTACTCGTACGGAAGGTGGTTGAGAAAGCGCTGGATCTCGTAGTCCATGCGCGAAGTGCGGAGCCGGTCGGTGCGCGCGGTCACATCGGTGAAGGGGCCGTGACGGTGGACGGAGAGGACCACGGTGCCCTCGTCGCCGGTGTAGGTGGCCCCGTGCGAGGACTGCTTCGACCTGGTGAGGCCGATGTACACCGGCAGGATTTCTTCGGCCCGCGCCAGGACCTCCGCCGGAGGAAGCGCCGTCTTGCGTTCGTATCCCGCCATTGTCTTCCCTCTACTCGTTGGTTTCCGCTGTGAGTTCGTTCTCGATCCACCGTTTCCACCGCGCGATTTCGGCCGACGTGGCCAGGCCCTCCAGTCGGCGTTCGCCCGCGACCAGCGCCGGGAGCTTGATGACGTCGTGTGTCCGGAGCGCCTCCCGGTGCCCCAGGACGACATCGGTGTAGCGGTCCACGTCCAGCACCGCCCTGGTCTCGGTGCGGTCCAGTCCGGCGCGGTGCGCGATTTCAACCAGCAAATCTATCCGCCCGATGTCGATCCGGTCGACGAAGTGGGCTTCGAACAATGCGCGCCGGACGGTGTGGTCACAATCCCTGTCGCGCGCGAACTCGGCCAGTTCGTGGGCCTTGCGGGTCCACGGCAGCAGCTGCGGGGTCTCCATGGGGACGCCGAGATCATGGGCGAGGTTGGTGATCCGGGCGTGGTAGTCCTGCCAACGGGCGCCGGCGGGGTCGATCAGCAGGTGCGGGGGCGGCCGGAGCTCGAAACCGCGCCATTCGATGGCGTCCGACGCCCCGGCCTCGTCGACCAGGTGCGAGGCCAGGCGCGAGGCGGGATCGATGAAATCGAAGTAGAAGACGGGGGGCGGGGTGGGCATGGTCCAGGGTACCGGAAGTCGGTGGACAGAGCCATCCGAATGCCGGGGGGATTCCTTCCAGGGGCTGTTCGGGGCGACGGAAAGGGTTGCCAAAGATACCTCCGCGAACCGATTGTGCGACGGCTCAGCCCGGAGCGGTCGCATCGGCGGCGCCTTGTGCAGCCTGGGTCGCCCGGGTGCCGGCGAAGGGCCGGAATTCCGGAATCCCCGCTCCCCCTCCGGCCGGCGTCCGGATGGGAGCAACACAGGAAGACTACCAACAACGACCAACCCATGACCTATTCCAAGAACATCGCTCGGCTTCAGCCGTCGGCCACCGTGACGGTGAGCACGCTCGCCAAAAAGCTGCGTGCCGAGGGACGCGACATCATCAACCTGAGCGCGGGCGAGCCCGACTTCGACACCCCCGAGGGGATCGCCGAGGCCGGCATCGTGGGGATCCGGCAGGGGCGCACCCGGTACACCCCAGCCGCGGGCCTCCCCGAACTGCGCGCGGCGGCCGCCGAATACATGACCGCGGGGACCGCCTACCCGGCCGATCCGGCCCGGGTGGTGGTCTCGGCGGGCGCGAAACAGTCGCTCTTCAACGCCTGCTTCTGCCTCTTCGGGCCCGGCGACGAGGTGCTGATCGGGTCGCCGTACTGGACCTCCTACCCCGAGATGGTGACGCTGGCGCGCGCCGAGCCCGTCCCGGTGGCCGGGAGCGAGAGCCGCGAATTCATGCTCACACCCGACGACTTGGAGGCAGCGGCAACGGAGCGGAGCAAGGGGCTGATCCTCTCGACCCCATCGAATCCGACGGGGGGCGTGTATTCCAAGGCGGCGCTCGGCGCAATAGCGGAATGGGCCAGGTCGCGCGGCGTCACCTTGGTCAGCGACGAGATCTATCAGGAGATCTACTACGGCGAGGGAGACAAGGCCCCGGGCGCGCTGGATCTGGCCCCGGGCGCGGTGGGCAACCTGGTGGTCACCAACGGAATGTCCAAGGCGTTCGCGATGACCGGGTGGCGGGTCGGCTTCTCGTACACCACGGCCGAGCTTGCCGCGAAGATGTCGGCGCTCCAGAGCCACGTGTCGCTGAACGCGGCCACACCGTCCCAGGTGGCCGCCCTGGAAGGCCTCACCCGGGGCGAGGAGGGCGCGCGTGACCGCGCCGTCATGCTGGCCGCCTTCCGCCGCCGCCGCGACCTCGTCACGCGCCTCTTCGACGAGCTGCTCCCGGGGTGCTTCTACGTCCGTCCCGAGGGCGCGTTCTACCTGTACTTCGGCGTGGACGGCGCCTTCGACGGGGACATCACCTGCGCCGGTGACGTCTGCACGCGCATCCTCGAGGAGGTGGGCGTGGCGATCGTCCCGGGCGAGGCGTTCGGCGACCCGCGCTTCGCCCGCATGAGCACCGCTTCGTCGGACGAGGACATCGAGGAGGGGGTGCGGCGCATGGCCAAGGTGCTGGGCGGGTGAGCGCGCCGTCCGCGACGGTGCCCGGATCGCCCCCGTGACGTGCGACTCATGGCGAGCGTGCTGAATGGGTGAGGGGAGGAGGGGAGAGGGGGATCCCGGCGCGGCCGAGACCATCGTAAGCGGCGCGCCCGCGCCCTCGGAATTCCCGCACGACGAACTGGACGGATACGTACGCAACCTCT
Source organism: Gemmatimonadota bacterium (assembly GCA_028874995.1). Lineage (GTDB taxonomy): Bacteria > Gemmatimonadota > Gemmatimonadetes > Longimicrobiales > Gaopeijiaceae > Bin94. The sequence continues at coordinate 28,299 of JAPPGM010000126.1, forward strand.
TCGCGAGGGAGGACGACTGCCTGCGCGCGATACGCGCCCGGGCCGCCGAAGCCTCGCTGCCCGCGATCCAGCTCCCCCCCGCCACCGCCCGCGCCGTCCAGATCCTGCTGCGTGCGATCGGGGCGCGACGCGTTCTCGAAATCGGCACGCTGGCAGGCTACTCGGCGGTGTGGATCGCGCGGGCGCTGCCGCCCGACGGCATGCTGATCACGCTGGAAATCGACCCGGACCGTGCCGCCATGGCCCGCAAGTCGGTAGAAGATACCGGCCTCGCCGACCGTGTCGACGTGCGGGTCGGCGACGCGCTCGACCTGATGACCGCGCTGGATCCGGATCCTCCCTTCGACGCCGTCTTCCTGGACGCCGACAAGGAGCGCTACTGCGACTACCTGGAGCAGGCGGCGCGTCTTGTCCGCCACAAAGGCCTGTTAGTGGCCGACAACGCGCTTTGGCGCGGCGAAGTTATGGATCCGGAAAGGTTCGGGGGGCTGGCGGTGGACATTCACCGCTTCAACGAGCGGGTGGCCGCCGATCCGCGCTTCGAGGCGACCATCCTGCCCGTGGGGGACGGGTTGTTGGTCGCGGTGAGAACTACCGGCAAATCTGCTAGCAATTAGTGCTAGCACCCGACTGGAGGCCTCGAGCCCCCCTACCGGACGGCGATATTCGCGGTGACGAGGCCCATTGTCACCGAGTAGATGGGCGCGAACCAGGAATCACCCCAGTCGCCGGCCACGATCATACCCAGTACCGACCCGGCCACCAGCCCTGTCACGGAGCCCGCTATCGCCCGTGGGCCACCGGTGGCTCCGGCTGCCATCGCGGCGACGGGAACAGAGACAAGGGTGACCGCCGAACCAAGGAAAATCCACATCAGACCGTCGATCGACGTGGAAAAGGACGTAATGAACGCAGGAACCATGGGGCCGAAAGCCGCGAGCGAGGCATAGACGAAAACCCTTCGGTCGAGACCGCGTTGCCGGGTGATTTGAGGGATCGAGTCATCGGGGGCCGGCCCATGTCGGGACAAGCCAGCACCCTTGTCAACGGCCAATTCCGCAGTCGGCTTCGCCGTGGTGGCGGACACAATCAGGTCATGAAACGGGCTCGCCCGTGCTTCTTCGATCCAGGCCCTCAGCGTACCGGGTGGCCGACCGGACCCGAATTGGGCCGCCAGGTCCGCCGGCAAGGAGAGCGGTCCAGCTGAAAATCCCCAAAGCAGCAACACGAACCGGGTCATCGCCTGAGATGACATTCCTTCCCTCGTCAGGACGCGCGTGAAGTCGTTTCCTCGAGGGACATTACGTTGCTTTCAGAGTGCAGTTTCGTGGGTGGGTGGTTGCGCCGGCCGCAGGAATCACTCGCCGCTCGACAGCTGCGGTTTCGGACGATGGGAACCGGGCATGGCACCCCCGGGGCCCTACCGGCCAACCGCCTGCATCGCCTCCGCCGCCCGCACGGCCGCCCCCACGTATCCGCCCCCGAAGAGCCGCGCGTGCACCAGCAGCGGGTACAGTTCATACGCAGGGCGCCGCCTTTCATGGCCCGGTTGCCGGGGCCAGGCCTCGTCGTAGCCACGGTAGAAGGCTCGCGGGAACCCCCCGAAGAGGCGCGTCATGGCCAGGTCCACCTCGCGGTGACCGACGTACACGGCCGGGTCGATGAGCACGGGTTCACCCCCGCCCCCGCGCCGCCCCTCCCGCCTGCGGGCGAAGAGGACGTTGCCGGACCAGAGGTCGCCGTGCAGAAGTGACGGACCGTCGGCTTCGGCGGCCCGGGTAAGCAGCGCGCCGGCCTTGTCGGCCGCCCTCTCGATCGTGTCCAGTTGGCGCGAGGAAAGCGTGCCGCGCCCGGCCAGTTCCCGGGCCAGCGGACGGATGCGCAGTTCGGCCCAGAAGTCGCCCCAGTCCTCGGTCCACCGGTTCGGCTGCGGGAGCGAGCCGATCACGTTGTCGGTGTGCCAGCCGTACCGGCCGTCGCCCTCGGAACTTTGGTGCAGCGCGGCGATTTCGCGTCCCAGCCGATGCCAGGAGTCCTCGTTCGGGGCCGCCTCCTCGATCCATTCGAGCAGAATCCACGCGGCGGAGTCACTCTCCTGACTGTGGGCCAGCACGGCGGGGATCCTGGCCGCGCCGCAGGCCGCCAGCGCCTCGAGGCCCTCCGCTTCCACCTGGAAGAAGCGGTGTCCCACGTTCGCGTTCCATTTGAGAAATACGTCGACGCCCCGGGTCCGTACCTTCAGCCCCTCGTTGACGCAGCCGCCACCCACCAGGCGCGTGCCCAGCACCTCCGACGGGTCGAGACCGGCGGCACGGCAGGCGCTCCGGAGGACAGCCGGGTCCATCTCGGTCCGGTCGTCAGTCCCGGCCGGGGCCCGCCAGCTCGTCCAGCAGGCCGCCGCAGGCGCGTTCCAGGATGCGGTACACCCGCTCGAAACCGTCCTGTCCGCCGTAGTAGGGGTCCGGGACATCCGGGTCGTGCGCGTCGGGGTCGTAGTCGCGCATCAGGACGATGTCGGCGAGGCCGCCTCGGCCGCGCCCGAGCCGTTGCCGCAAGCGCTGCAGGGAGCGGCGGTTGCTGCGGTCCATCGCGACGATCACGTCGAAGTGCTCGAAGTCGCGCGGCGTGACCTGGCGCGCATACCCGGTGAGGCGGACGCCGTGCGCCGCGGCCACGGCCGTCGAACGGGAGTCGGGTGGTTCGCCGGTGTGGTACGCGGCCGTCCCGGCGGAGTCCACGTGGAAGTAACCGGCGAGGCCGCGCTCCTTCGCCAGAGCGGCGAAGATCCCCTCGCCCAGGGGAGAGCGGCAGATGTTCCCGAGGCAGACGAAGAGGACGGAGGTGTTGGGATCGGACATGTCTGAAGATGGCGAGAGGGTGGGCTGGAGTCACCCGTGCCCGGTGTGTGCGGCGGCTCGACGCATGCGGCATCGCGGGAGGAGTGCATGACAGGCCCGTCCACCCTTCGGTTGTTCGACGCTGATCGAGCTTGTTACATTTTTCACAAGCCCGTGGATCTGTCGCCGGTTGAATGCAGCGGGGTTGCTGCCACGGGCCCTAGGTCGGGCGACCGCGCCCGGCACGCCATTGTACCGTCACGCATGACTTGACCGAATCGACGAACTTCTCGGCCTTCGGGCTCTCACCTCTCCGGCTGGCAGCCATCGAATCCATCGGCTGGACGCGGCCGACCTCCATCCAACAGCAGGCAATTCCCCTTGTCATGGGTGGGCGGGACGTGGTCGGAATCGCCCGTACCGGGACGGGGAAGACCGGCGCGTTCATGCTGCCTGCGCTGGAAGGACTCGAGGAGGGGGCCGGGTTGCAGGTGCTGGTGTTGTGCCCCACCCGCGAGCTCGCGCAGCAGGTCTGCGAGGACACCGGGGCGCTCGCCGTCGGCTCGAAGGTGCGCTCGGCCGTGATCCACGGCGGGGTTGCGTACGGGCCGCAACTCGACGCGCTGGCGCGGGGCGACGAGGTCGTGGTGGCCACGCCGGGACGCCTGATCGACCTGCAGCAGCGCGGCAGAGCGAAGCTGAAGGGCGTCCGCCTGCTGATCCTGGACGAAGCCGACCGCATGCTGGACATGGGGTTTCGGCCGCAGATCGAGCAGGTGGTGCGCGGGCTCGGGCGGCGGCCGCAGACCCTGCTGTTCTCGGCCACGATGCCCAACGCCGTCCACGCCCTGGCGCTGCGCATGACGCGCGATCCCGCCTGGATCGAGGTCACACCGTCGGGAACGATGGCGCAGGGGATCTCGGAGATCGCGTATTCCGTGCGCCCGGAACTGAAGCCCGACCTCCTGATTCACCTCCTGGCCCAGCCGGGATGGGACCAGGTGCTCGTCTTCACGCGTACCAAGATCGGCGCGAATACGCTGCAGTCGCGGCTGGAAAAGGCCCGCATCTCCTGTGACGCGATCCACTCGGACCGGCAGATGCGCCACCGCACCCGCGCGATGGAGCGTTTCAGCAACGGCGACGTACGGGTGCTGGTTGCGACCGACATCGCGCAGCGGGGACTGGACATCGAGGGGATCTCGCACGTCGTCAACTACGATGTGCCGCTCGACCCGGGCGACTACGTGCACCGCATCGGGCGCACGGGGAGGGCGGGGGCGACGGGCGAGGCCGTGACCTTCGTGACCGCGGCGGACATCGGCGCGTTCCGTACCCTCGAATTCCAGTTGGGGCGCCGGCTGGACAAGGTGCACCATCCGGACTTCGACTTCGCGGGGGGCGTGGTCATGGAGCGCAGGGAGCCTTCGCGCACGCGGTCGCGGTCGGGGCGCGGGATGGGGAGCAAGGCGGGCGAGCAACTCGCGCCGGAGGAGCTGGCGGCGCTACTCAGTCACGAGAGCTGACCGCCCGCGATGGACACGCTGCCGGACTGGCCTCAACGCGACGGCTTCGTGTCGTGTCCCATGGGAGCGACTACGGACCGTCCACCGCGTGCTTGCCACGCCAACCCTTCACCACGAGCGGCTGAATGATCCTCCGGCGATACGGCAAGTGGTACCACAGCGTCGAGCCCAACTTCAATCCCGCCGCGATGACCGAGATCGGTTTCCAGCGCGACCGGGTCTTCTCGGTTTCGGCGGCAGATTTCGATGACGGATACCGAGTGGTGACAACGGATGAGGTGGGCGCGGAAGCCGATGGCGATGTCCAGCGCCATGCGGAGCGAAAGCTGCTGCGGAGGCTTGAGGACGCGTTGCGGGAAAGGGTGGCGGCGCTCGAGGCCGGGCAGGTCCTGGTCGTGCTGAACGAGCGCACCGACTGGCCCAAGACGCGTGAACGGCGGGACAAGGTGATCGTCGACGGCGAGAACCGCTTCCACTTCCACTGGTGGGTCGATCCGCCGCTCAGGGTGGGCGTGTTCGCGGGTGAGGCGACCGCGTGAGTCTGGCGGCAGGCCTGGATTGCACGACGGAACTCATCGCCGCCGGTGCGTTGTGAGGGGCACTCGAATGAGGGCGTCGACAGGGTTGCGTTGCCTCGGAGTATGCATCGCCGTCGTCGCCGCGCTGGGGACGGTGTTGGCGACGTGGCGCGATGCGCACTCCCAGCAGTCCCGCCCCAACGTGTTCCTCGACTGCCGGGAAGCCCGGTGCAACTACGAGTACTACCGCACCGAGATCGACTGGGTCAACTGGGTCCGGGACAGGCAGGTCGCCGATGTCCACATCGTGATGACGGCCCAGGGGACCGGGGCGGGGGGCAGGGAATACCTGTTCGACTTCATCGGCACCGACGAGGAATCCCCCTACAGTCACCAACATTCCTACCAGTCGCTCCCGACCGACACCGACCGGGAAGTCCTTGACGCCCTCGCCAACACGCTGGCCCTCGGGTTGGCCATCTTCGCGAACCAGTCGGGGTACCGGGGACTCGCCACCGTCGTGCCTGCCGAGACCGGGCAGCCGGAGGGTCTGGTGTCACCGGACGAGGTCGACGATCCCTGGAACCTTTGGGTGTTCAGGGTACGCGGCGAAGCCGGCATGGATGGAGAATCGACCTACCGCAACGTCCGCGTCGAAGGCAATCTCGCCGCCTGGCGCACGACGCCGACCTGGAAGTTCAGCATCTCGGGGGGAGTGGGACACAACCGCCTGCGGATCGACCTGTCGGACGGGACGTTCAGGGACAACCGCACCCGCTGGAATGTGGACTCGCGCCTCGTCTACGCGCTGGCCGAGCACTGGTCGGTGGGCGTTATCGGATCCACCGGCCGTTTTCTCAGCTACAACCTGGACTATCGCCTGGCGCTGACGCCGTCGATCGAATACAGCGTCTTCCCTTACGAAGAAACGACGCGCCGCTCCTTCACCTTCGTGTACGGGATTACCGGAATGTACCACGACTACACGGAGCGCACCGTCTACCTGGAGACCGAGGAGACCCGCTACGAGCAGATGCTGGAGATCCGCTTCGTTCAGCGCCAGCCCTGGGGCAGCGCCTGGTTCGGGACCAGCGGAACGCAATTCCTGCATGACACCGATCTCTACAGGGTCTCGTTGTGGGCCGGGGCGTCGGTGAGGATCGTGCGCGGCTTCTCGGTCAACATCTCCGGGAATGTGTCGTGGGTGAGAGACCAGATCTTCCTCTCCGCGGAGGGCGCGACCGACGAGGAAGCCCTGCTGCGGCTCCGGCAGCGGCCGACCGACTTCGACTACGGCATGGAGGTCGGCTTCAGCTACCAGTTCGGGTCGATCTACAACAACGTGGTGAACAACCGGTTGCGGCCGCGGCGGTAGGCAATACTCAACGCACCGTTGCCGGCAGCTTCCTCACGACCACTCTGGGCACTTCGAATTCGTCGAATTCGATGAAGGCGGCCATCCCGTTCGGACCGAAGGCATCGGGCACCTTGGTGTCGTCAGCGAAAGTCCCGACGTAGCGCCCGTCGCTTGTCAGCACATCGACCGGCCCTGGGCTACCCGGTTTGTCGCCGTCGCGCCGCGCCCAGATGCGTCCTTCCCATGTCGTGGAGAGGGACCGCAGGACAGGGATTTCGGGGTAGAACCGGGGCTCGACGTCTTCGACGGTGGACGACGACTCGGGCGAGCCGACGGGATTCCCGCCGACCGTGGTCGTGGTCGTGCGCATGACGATACTGCGAAAGCCCGCCCCGCCCACTCCCGCCTGGCGGGCAGCGGCATCCCTGCTTTTCTGCCACTCTTTCTTCATTGCAGCCGTAACCGGGATGGGCCGCAGGGGCCGCCGGATGATGCGCGTTACCTCACTGCCATCCGGGGGCGTGATCTTGAGCTCATATGTAGACGAATCGGAGTGGACGATGCCCCCGTCCGGCAACACGCCCGCCAAGAGCGACGGCTCGAAGATGGTCGGCCTGGTGAAGGCACTGGCGGCATCTCTCAGAGTTCTGCTGATGTTCCCTCGGAAGTCGATGTCTTCGCCACGGGGAGGCAGCCACCCTGCGACCACCGTGTCCGTCCGTACCTCTTCTTCGGCGAAATCCAGACGCAGCACGGGACGGGTTGTTGGCGGGTCGGGGAGTGTCCCGTCACCGAGCACGTTGAACGTCCACGAGGTGCTGGTGCCGCCGGCACTGCTGGTGAACGCGCGAATGTCTCCGGTGAAGACGCCTCCGCCACGAGGGTCCGCGAGCAAGGTGTTCCAGCGTACGGCGCCCCGTACCATGCGCTCGAATTCGCCGTTGGCGTTGAAGAGGTGGTAGGCACCGTGCCCAGTGTCCTTCACGACCATTGCGCCGTCGCGCATTACCGCGAACCCCGTGGGCATCTTGAACTCACCGGGCCCTTCTCCGGGGGCGCCGAACTCGCGCACGAAGTTGCCCGATGGGTCGAACACCAGGACACGCATCCCATCGGAACTCATCATTGCCTGCACACTCCTCATCAGCGCTTCCGGATCGTCGACGGATATCCGGCCGCCGGAGAGACCGTCGACGATGTACAGATTCCCGCTCCGATCGAACCCGACGTAGTGTACCCTGCCGAACATTTCCCACGGCTCCCCGTCCATCACTCCGACCCGGAAGACTTCCTCGAAGTCGGCTTCCAGGGGTTGGTCGCGGCCGGGGAGGTCGATCACTTGTTGTGCACCGAGGGAGAGCGCGGAGGGCAGGGTGATGAAGAGCAACGAGAGGCTGATCGCCGTGACGGATCTTGTGGGCATCTGGAGCGTTTCCTGAATCGAGGGGGTTATGGGAGCCGAGCGGCGGCGTGAGATTAGACGACCCGGGCGGACATTCGGTTGTCCCGGTGGCACTTGGGCCATCCGTCCGCGGACAAGGCCCCTGCACCGGGAGCGCCGGTCGAATGCCGAGGAATTTTCCACCGGGCTGCCCGGGGGTGTTGGGACTCCAGGATTGCGACCGCCCGAGTCAGTCTGTCGCGCGGTGAAGCGGGGAACCATATTGCGCCGCAAATCGCCCCTGTACTGAGATTTCCGTCCTTTGCAGCACCGCCATCCCCGGACCAAAGGAAGCGAACGCAAATGGCCTATCAACCAGCCCGAACCAGTCTCGGAATCCGCTTCGAACCCCACGAGAATCCCAGCAATCCCGTCACCATCGGGCTCGCGGCGCAGTACTGCCTGCTCACCCTGGGGCCCATCGTGCTCACGGTCGCGATCGTGGTGCGCACGGCCGGGGCCAGCGAGCTCTTCCTGTCGTGGGCCGCGTGTGCGGCGCTCCTGGTCAGCGGCATCACGACGATGGTGCAGGCCAGGCGGTTCGGACGCTTCGGAGCGGGCTACATCCTGCTGATGGGCACTTCGGGAGCCTTCATCGCGGTGTCGGTGGGCGCGCTGGCGCAGGGCGGACCCGGCATGCTGGCCACGCTCGTCGCGGCCTCCGCGCTCTTCCAGTTCCTGCTCGCGTCGCGGCTTTCGCTGCTCCGGCGCCTGATCACCCCGACGGTTGCGGGAACCGTGATCATGCTCATCGCGGTCACGGTCATGCCGCTAGTCCTCGACCTGGTGGAGCGGGTGCCGGAGGGAGCCGCCCCGGCCGCCGGGCCCATGACGGCGCTGGTCACCCTGGGCGTCACAATGGTGATCGTCCTGCGGGCCGCCGGGGCGATGCGCCTCTGGGGACCCGTGATCGGGATCGTCGCGGGGAGCATGGTCGCCGGCTTCTTCGGGCTATTCTCGTGGGATGCCGTCGCCGCCGCTCCCTGGTTCGGGCTGCCGGTCGCGGGCTGGCCGGGGTTCGACTTCAGCTTCGGGCCCACCTTCTGGGCGCTGCTGCCGGCGTTCGTGTTCGTCACCCTGGTGGGCGCGATCGAAACCATCGGCGACTCGGTGGCCGTGCAGCGGGTGTCGTGGCGCGACGATCGGGCCACGGACTTCCGCGGAGTGCAGGGGGCGGTCATGGCCGACGGGTTGGGGAACTTCCTCTCGGGACTGCTGGCCACGGTTCCCAACACCACCTATTCGAGCAGCGTGTCGATCGTCGAGATCACGGGGGTCGCCGCGCGGCGGGTGGGGGTCGGCATCGGCGTGGGATTCTGCGCCCTGGCCCTGATGCCCAAGCTCGTGGCGGTCATCCTCTCGATCCCGGACTCGATCATCGGCGCCTACGTGGTGGTGCTGATCGCGATCCTCTTCGTGCTGGGCATGCGGATCGTGGTCAACGACGGGATGGACTACCGCAAGGCCGCGATCGTGGGCGTCTCGTTCTGGGTCGGCTACGGCTTCCAGAGCGGCAGCCTCTTCATCGACCAGATGCACCCTTTCTTCGCCGAGATGCTGAGCAACGGCATGACCTCGGGCGGTCTCACCGCGCTCGTCCTGTCCGCCTTCGTCGAACTCACGGGACCCCGCCGGAAACGTCTGGTGACGACGCTGAGCGTGGACGCGCTGGCCGAGATCCGCGCTTTTCTGGAGAGCTTCGGGGCCCGGGTGGGGTGGCGCGACGAAGCGGTCGAACGGGTCCAGCTTGCTGCCGAAGAGGCGCTGGTGAGCCTGATGGGGGATGCGGGAGAGGAATCGGACGCGACGCGGCGGCTGCGCCTGAGCGTGCGGTCTCAGCGTGGTGCGGTCGAACTGGAATTCCTGGCCGTTGCGGGTGAGGGCAACCTGGAGGACCGGTTGGCGCTGGCGGGTGAGCAATCGTTCGAGATCGCGGGCGAGCAGGACTTTTCACTGCGGCTGCTGCGCCACCTGGCTGCCTCGGTCCGGCATCAGAAATACCATGACACGGATATTCTGACGGTTAGGGTGGATTTGCCGGCGGCGGCGTAGGATTCGGAATGGAAAGGATGAGGAACTGCGGTGCGGCGACCCTGCTCGCCGTTGCAGCCGCCATAGGCGCGCCGGCTGTGGAAGCCCAGCAGGTGCTGGAGATCGACACCGCGGCCGGGCGGGTCATCATTGACGACATATGGCGCGCCATCAGCTCCGTTGACGACATCGTCCTGGACCGAAACAGGGCCATTCTCTACGTCAGTGATGCGGAGGAGCCGGAGGGGGTCATGGCGTTCTCCCTTGAGACGGGGGAGTGGATTCGAACCATTTCAACCCCGACGGGAGATGGTCCGCACGAGCTTTAGGAGGGCCTGACCGGCATGTCGATCGCCCGTGACGGGGGACTCTACGTTTCCGGCCACTTGAGGATCCTCGAGTTCGACCCGCTCGGCACGCTTGTCAGCTATTGGCAACCTCGGGCGGAACCACGCCAGAAAGTCTGCGGATTCGGCGATCAGCCGGCCATCCCGGTCCAGGGCAGTCTGATACGGCGTCGGCCCGACGGCACCGACGAGGGCGTGGGTCCGAACGAGGTGGATGGCCGCGCAGCGGATCGCATCATCTTCGACAGAGAAACGGTCGAGGGAAACAGGACAGTCCGCTACGGATGGAGGGCAGATGCACAAATCGCGTGCACGGACGACGAAGCCTACGTCGCGTTGAGCTACGAGTAGGGCCCCGATTCCGTGTTTGTGTACCGCCGCAACGGCACGATGCGGACGCTGGCCGTGCCGACCGATTTCACCGAAGGGGCCGAGGATTGTACGGTGAAGGTCACGATGCCATCCGGGAGATCCGTGGATTGGCCCTGCGGCCCATGGAACCGGCGGCTGAGACCGTCCCTGGACGACAGGGGCGACCTCGTGTTGCTCGGCCGGAACGTGCAGTTTTCGGGCACCGTCGTCGACCCCGAGACCGGCTGCCATGCGATCGTGCGCAAGCCGGGACCGTCACTTAACTTCGACGCATGGCACATCTACCAGGATAGCGCCCTCGTGTTCGAGTACGATTTCGGGTCTACCGATCAAGGAGGCTCCTACATTTCGCAGCAGGCAAACCGGGTAGTCCTCCGCCCGCTGCGACGGGTCAGCGGAGATCCGTGTCCGGAAATGCTGCCCTCCGTGGTTGGTGTTGGGTAGCCCCTACGTCACCGGCCCACCCCTCCGATGCTTCTCGAACCACTCCCGCAGGTAGATGTGCGTCCGAAGGAAATTCGACGGCCTCGAACTCGTCCCGTGCCATTCATTCTTGAACCGGATCATCGCCGTCGGAACCTTCAGCACCCGCAACGCCTGGTAATACTCCTCGGTCTGCGGCATCGGGGTGCGCAGGTCGCCTTCACCGGTCATCAGCATGGTGGGCGTGGTGACGTTGCCGACGTACATGAGCGGTGAGCGCCGCAGGTGCTCGGACGGATCGTCCCACGGGAAGTGCTCGAAGTTGCGGTACCAGCTGGCGCCGTCCGTCGTCCCCACGAAGGAGAGCCAGTTGGTCACGGGGCAGTTGGCCGACGCAGCCGCGAAGCGGTTGGTGTGTCCCACCACCCACGAGGTCAGTACGCCGCCCCCCGAACACCCGTAGACGAACATGTTCTGCTCGTCGATGTAGCCGCGGCCGACAACGAGGTCGACGCCCGACATCAGGTCGTCGAAGTCCTTGCCCGGATAGGCGTTCTTGATTGCGTTGCCGAAGGCGCTGCCATAGCCGGATGAGCCGCGCGGGTTGGTGTAGAGGACCACGTAGCCGTTGGCCGCGTGGTTCTGCCAGCCGAAGTTGAAGCCCACGTTGTACATGCCGTGGGGCCCGCCGTGAATGGCCAGGATCAGCGGGTACTTCTTCGACGGGTCGAAGTCGGGCGGCTTGATGATCCAGCCCTGGATGTCGAAGTCCTCGACGGACTTGTACCAGATCTCCTCGACCTCGCCGAGCGCCACGCCGGTCAGCACGTCGTCGTTCACGTCGGTGAGGCGGGTGATGCTTCCGGGATCGTCGAGCCGGAACGAGACGAGGTCGCCGGGGCTGTGGGGGTCGGAGCGCGTGCCCACCGCGAGCCCCGCCTCGATCGACGAGATGCTCAGCATGTGGTTGCCCTCGGTGACCGGCGTGACGCCCCCGCCCACCGACGCGAAGTACACGTTGCGGGTGCCTTCGCTCGACACGTTCAGGTAGAGGCCGCTTCCGTCCTCGGCCCAGGTCATCCCCGAGGCCTGGCGGTCGAAGCCCTGGCTGATCGTGCGCGAGTTGGAGCCATCGCGGTTCATCACGTAGATCTTGCGCGTGATGTAAGTGTCGGTGGTGAGGTCGTTGCCGGTGTAGGCGATGAGGCGGCCGTCGGGGGAGGGGACAGGGGATCCGTCGGGCCCGGAGCGGTCGGTGAGCCGGGTGATGGCTCCGCTGGCCACGTTCACCGAGTAGATGTCCGACTGGCGCCACTCGTGTTCGGCATCCTCGACACGCAGCGAGGTGAAGAGGATCTCGGCGCCGTCGGGCGTCCAGGTCACGCCGTTGTGATTCCAGTCGCCGTCGGTGAGTTGGCGGGCCGTGCCGCCGTCGGCCGGGACGACGAACAGGTGTGTGTAGCCCTCGTCGATGTAGCCCCGCCGGTCCCGACGGTAGTAGAGCCGGTCGACCACCTTCGGCGCCTCGGTCCACTTGGCTCCGTCGGGGCGTCCCGGCAGGCTGATCGGCCAGGGATGGTCCGAATCGACGGACATGCTGAAGGCGATCTGCGTCCCGTCCGGCGACCACTCGACGTTGCCGGGGCCGTTCTCAAGGTGGGTGACCTGGGTTTCGGCGCCCTCGGCATCCATCCAGCGAACGAAGATCTGGGTCCCCTCGTCGTCGCTGCCTCTGGTGAAGAGGATCCGGTCCCCATTCGGCGACCATTTCGGCGACGACCCCTCGGTCAGGCGGCGCTTTCGGCTGCCGTCGGCGTTCATGATGTACACCTCGGAGTCGCGCCGGTCGTTGATCTTGTCCACCCAGCTGCGGGTGTAGATGATCTGGCTGCCGTCGGGGGAAAGCTGCGGGTTCGCGACCCACTCCCAGTCGAGGTAGGTGACGAGTCTCAGGGTTCCGTCGGGCTCGTTCTGCGCGGTGAGCGCGGCGGGCAGCAGGAAGGCGGTCACGAGGATGGGCAGCAGGGTGGGGGCGACGCGGGGTCTGGTCATCGAACTCTCCGGGGTCGGGACAGCGTGCCAGAGGCGGGGTTCGGATCCGTCCGGTCCGCGTCCGGCGGGGTTGGGGAGGAGAAAGTATGGGGTGCGATCGGGCGGGGAAAGTGCGGCTGGAATCCTTGGGTTACGGCATTCCAGTATGGAAACTATGGATTACTTAATGTAATGTACAGTTCACATTGTGGATTCTCGGAGAGAACGCCGAGTGGGGGATGGGTGCGCTCAGGCGACGGAGGACGCTCGGCTGCCCGCAACATCCCGGATCTCCGCACGCAACGCGGCGATGTCCGTCCGCATTTCCGTCCTGAGGCCGGAGATCTCGATGCGCAGGGCCGCGAAGTCCTCTCTGCATTCGGTGCGTAGGGCGGCGATCTCTGCACGGAGATTGGAACTGTCGTCCCGTGTATCGGACCTGTGGGCCTGGAAGTCGCTCTTGAGGTCTGTCCTGACGGCGTCGATGTCGCCCTTCAGCTCGGTTCTCAGGGCGTCGATGTCGCCCTTGAGCTCGGTTCTCAGGGCGTCGATGTCGCCCTTCAGCTCGGTTCTCAGGGCGTCGATGTCGCCCTTCAGCTCGGTTCTCAGGGCGTCAATGTCGCCCTTCAGTTCGGTTCTCAGTGCGTCGATGTCGCCCTTCAGCTCGGTTCTCAGGCTCTCGATGTCAGCGCGCACCAGCCCGAAATGCCTGACCTGCATGACGCCGAGGCCGACGCCTATCCCCAGGAGGGAGGCACCGACGCTCAGGATCGCGATGAACTCGGCGCTCACCGGCACGCTCCCCCGCCAGTACGCCCTTTCGACCGGTCGTCCGCGGGATCGATCATCGCAAATCCTCCGTCCCCACTCCTCGTTGTCTATTGTCCTCGTCGCTTCGGCAGCGCCGATCAAGCGGCCATTGCACCAGGATCTCTTTCCAGCCGACAAGGTACCGACCGAAACCGGGCGCTGGAATGTTGAAACGGGACAACCTGCTGACCAATGATAGTCTCGTCGGGGAATCGCGGCCAGTTTGGGGCCTCTCGCATTGGACTCCGGATCCAGCGAATGGCCCCCGCGGGAGACGAGACCGGTCCCGCGGATACCGTGACGGCGAGCGGCGAGTATATTGGAACCCTGCCCGCTGACTGGCTGCGGATTCCGGCGGCGTTCGGGCCCGGCGGGCTGATGGCCGGCGATTGAATCGGATGGATGGACTTCAGTCTGTTCAGGTGATCCGGCAGCCGTCGCTATCGCAGTCACGCCACCCCGTGTACGATGGCAAGCCGCCCGAGGACCATCAGATGAGACACTTCGCCCTTCCCATCACCCTCTTCATTCCCCTCTCCCTCGCCTGCGGCAACCCTGCGGAGACACCCGGCGACGCGGCCGGCGATCCCGCAGGCGCCGACGTCATGCTGACGCCCGCGACGGAAGATGTCTACACGGTCGGAGCCATGGAGGGCGAGGACTGGGAGATCTTCGGCCGGATCCGGTCGGTCCACTTCGACCAGGAGGGCAGGCTTCATATCCTCGACTCGCAGGCGGACAGGGTTGTGGTGGTGGGGCCCGGCGGGAGCTTCGTGCGGACGGTGGGGAAGCCGGGTGAGGGGCCCGGCGAATTCTCCGCGCTGCGCGATCTGGTGGTTCACCGGGACGGGAGCTACGCCGTGGTCACCTTCGGGTCGATCCACCGCTTCGACGCCGGGGGCGAGTTCATGGGGACCGTACCGGCGGATATGAATACGGGGATGCCGATGGGGGCGCAGGGGCTGCCGGACGGGCGGCTCGTCAGTTCCAACACGCTCAGGATGAACATGTTGGGAAGTGGGGGATCAGTTGCGATTTCGGCGGGCGAAGCGCCGGAGGGCCGTGCCATTGAGGTGTTTTCGCTTGAGGAGGGGATGTCCGAACTCCTCTACACGGCCTGGAAGCTGCCCGAAGAGGACCCCGAGGACGGTGCGATTTCGGTGTCCGGCAGCTCTGCCGCGGTGAGCTTGAGCTTCCAGATGAGGCCGCCTCGCGCCTTCGTTCCCGGGCTCCACCTCGGGGTTCTGTCCGACGGCAGGATCGCGGTGGTCGACTCGGTGGGATACCGGGTGAAGCTGGTGGACATGGACGGGAGCGTAACCGGAACGCTGGAGCGCCCCATTGCCCCGACCGTCGTCACTGAAGCGATCAGGGAGGCGGAACGCGAACGACTCCGGGCCGCACGGGAGGAGGGGAACGCGCCAACCGGTGAAGTCGGCGTCATGACGGTGAGCGGCAGCAGCACCGGCGGCACCACCTCGACCACGCTCAGTTCAATCAACCCTGACGACGTGCGGAGTGTGCAGGTGACCACCGGCTCGATCGAGGAAATGACCTTCGCCGACGAGATCCCCGTCATCGACGACATCGCGGTCGACTGGGAGGACCGGGTCTGGATCGAGCGAACCGGCGAGAACGGGCAGGGGTTGGGGCCGATCGACATCATGACGGCGGACGGCCGATACGTCGGGACGCTCCCGGCGGAGGGGCTGCGCACGCCGTGGGCGTTCGGGCCGGCCGGGCTGGCGGCGTTCGTGGAGTTGGACGAATACGATGTGCAAACGGTGGTGGTGGTTCGGTTGTCGCTGGAGCGATAGCTGGTAGCGGCCGCGTTGGTAGTCGGAGCCCGCGCGGACCGTGATGGCGCAACGGCCCCTGGGCGTGGGGCGGGCTGGGAACGACGACAGGAGGGGGAGGTGCCTTCAGCGGAAGAGGGCCGGGTGGCCGCCGGTGTGCAGGAAGACGGCGTGATCGCCTGCGGAGATCGTTCCGTCACGCAGCCGGGCAACCAGCGCCGCGGCCGCCTTGGCAGTGTAGACCGGGTCGAGAATGACGCCCGCCCGCGCGCCGAAGACACGTGTGGCTTCGTCGCCCTCCGCGGTGGCGATTCCGTAACCGGCCCCTGCGAAGTCGTCCGTGACGAAAACGTCCTCCGCCATTCTCCGAACGCGGCGGGCCAGCCCCGCACGTGGTCCGGAGGTGCCTTCAGCCCCCGCGTTCCCGGAAGATGAGCCGGGGCCGGGTTCCAGCAGGCGCGCCGCCGCCGTCGCCAGACCGAACGCAGTCTCCCTGATCCACGCCGCCGGCTCGTCAGCGCTCACACCCACCAGCCGGGCGCGCCAATCGAGGATCGCGCACCCGAGGATCAGTCCTGCGAGCGTCCCTCCCGACGACGACGAGGTAAAGACCCAGGGTGGGGTGTTGCCGCCTCCGACCTGGTTCCGCATCTCCGCCACGGCGTGCACATAGCCGAGCGCCCCTCTCGCCGTTGAGGCGCCGAGGGGGACGACCAGCGCCCTCCCGTCGGCCGCCCCGATCCGCCGCGCCTCTTTCTCGATCGCGGGGCCGCGTTCGCCCCTGTCCCCCACCGTCACGATCCGTGCGCCGAGCAGCCGGTGCAGATGCGCGTTGCCCCGTTCCGGGTCATCCGGTTCGCCGTTTACGACCAGCGTGCATCCGAGTCCCAGCCGGGCCGCCGCCGCCGCGGTTACACGGCAGTGATTGGAGTGCGGGCCCCCGGCCGTTACCAGGTGCGTGACGCCCTGCAACCTTGTCGGGTCCAGTTCGTACTCCAGTTTGCGGACCTTGTTGCCGCCGAGTCCCAGACCTGTGCAATCGTCGGCCTTGATGGAGACTTGGGCGCCGGTCCCCAGATGGCCGGCCAGGGCAGCCGCCGGAAACAGGGGAGTGGGCACGGACGCCAGGCGGGTGCGGCCGATGGCATCCAGCCGGGCGAGTGCCGGGCCGGAACCGGTGGAACGGAGAACGCTCATTGGGGGAAGATGAGGGGGCAAAGGCGATACCACCAAGGCTCCCGAGCCCATAGAATTCAGACAACCCCGCGTTCAAAGCCCGATTGCATGCGATACATCCTCGTTCTGCTCGTCCTCACGCTCCCCCCTGGAGCCTCCGCCCAGAACGGCGCGATCAGCGGTCGCGTTTGGTCCGCCGACGGCCTCCTCATCGGCGCCGCCGGCGTCCGCCTCGTCGCGGCCGACGATTCCACCCGGCAGCGCTCCACCGACACGGACCGGCTCGGCTTCTTCGCATTCAGCGACGTGACGCCCGGCGGCTACGTGCTCACGGTGGCCCGGATCGGGTACGCTCCGCATGATGAGCGGGTCGAAGTCGCGGCCGGGACCCGGCTCGAAATCGACATCACCATGGAGGCGCAGCCGATCGCGCTCACTGGGATCGAGGTCGAGGCCGAGCGGAGCCGCGCCCGCGCCCGCTTCGAGGAGTCCGCGGGCGCGACCGTCCAGGACATCAGCCGCGTCGAGATGAAGGCGCTCCCGATCCTGGTGGAAACCGACCCGCTTCGGGCGGTGGAGGTCCTGCCCGGCGTGAACACGATCTCGGACTTCACCGCGGCCTTCAATGTGCGGGGCGGTTCGGCCGACCAGAACCTGATCCTGCTGGACGACATCCCCATCTTCAACCCGTTCCACCTGGGCGGCCTCTTCTCGGTCTTCAACGCGGACATGGTGCAGCGCGCCGAGTTGCGTGCGGGCGGCTTTCCGGCCGAGTACGGAGGCCGCGTGTCGTCGGTGCTCACGGTGGAGACCGATGTGGGCGACGGGAAGACCAGCGTGGACGCCGGCGTCAGCCTGCTGGCGTCGCGGATCGCTGTGGACGGGTCCCTGCCGAAGGGGTTCGTGGATCAGGTGGGTCTCGCCAACACGAGGTGGCGCGTATCCGGCCGGCGCTCCTACGTCGACATCCTGGTCAGGCCGTGGTTCAAGTTCCCCTATCACCTGACGGACATGCAGGGGACCTTCGAGGCGTGGACGAAGGGGGGCAACCGCCTGCGCTTCACCGGTTACACGGGTCGCGACGTCCTGGACCTCTCGGATGTGGGTGACAATCCTCTGCCCATCCAGTGGTCATGGGGGAACGACGCCGTGGGCGGGTCCTGGACGAATCCCATGAGAGCGGGCGGGTCCATGGGCGTCGGGGCCTCCTTTTCGCGGTTCACCTCCGACTTCGAATTCGTGGAAACGGGATCCCGGTTCACCTCCGACATCCAGGAGGCGAAGTTCCGGACCGACCTCGAACAGCGCCCCACCGGCCGGACCCGGTGGAAGTCCGGGGTTGCCGCCAAGCAGCTCGTCTACGACAACCGGATCGAGGCGGGAGGCACGGTCTTCGCCGAGAGCGCGGGGAGCGGCTGGGAGGCCGCCGGATACAGCCAGATCCACTGGGACCCCAACTCGCGTTGGCTGGTCGAAGCTGGGTTGCGCGTCGACCACTGGATTCCCGATCCCGGCGAGAGCCGGACGACCCTGTCGCCCCGCTTTGCGGTCAAGCGCTTCCTCCGTGACCGCAATGCCGCGGTGCGCCTGGCGGGCGGACGCTACACCCAGTTCCTGCACTCGCTGCGCGACGAGGAGCTGCCTCTCGGCATCGACATCTGGGTGCTGGCGGGCACGCGCGCGCCGCGCATCGTTTCGGACCAGCTTCAGCTGGGGCTCGAGACCTTCTTCGGCGGCGACGACGAGTGGTACGCTTCGCTGGAGGGCTACTACCGGAACTTCGACGGGGTGACCACGGTGAACACCGCCGACGACCCCAACGACGAGCTGGACGACCTCGTCTCCGGAGACGGCTGGTCGTACGGCGTCGACTTCTTCCTGCGGCGCGACCGCGGCGCGACGACGGGATGGGTCACGGTCTCCTTCCTGAAGGCCGAACGGACGTTTCCGGACACGCGGTCGGGCCTGGATCCCCCTCCCGGCCTCACGTATCCCCCCATCTTCGACCGCCGCCTCGACGTCGACGTCGTGCTGCGCCGCACATTGGGCTGGTGGGGCGTGGAGGCGGGCCTCCGCGCGAACTTCGGGACCGGGATCCCCTACACGCGGCCGCTCGGCCAATTCGATGTCTACCGCCGCCGTCCGGTGGAGAGCGTGGTGGAATACAACAACGGGTCCGCCGTCGCCCTCGGGCCGCGCAACGGGGCGCGGTATCCGGTGCGCCATCGTCTTGACCTGTCCCTCAGGAAGACGATCGCAAGGGAGTGGGGACGCGTGATCCCCTACCTGAGCGTCATCAACCTCTACAACCGGAAGAACGTTCTCTTCTACTTCTACGACTTCGAACCCGACCCGCCCACGCGCTCGGGTGTGTCGATGATTCCCTTCCTTCCGACGCTGGGCGTCGAGGTGTCGTTCCGATGAGTCCCCGCAAACACCGGAGACGGCGTGCGATCGCGATCCTCGCCGCCCCCCTCCTGGCCGCCGGCTGCGAGCTGACCGAAGTCACGGTGGAGCTTGGCGATGACGTGATCGTGGCCGAGGCGCAGGTCGTGCTGACGCTGGACCACGACGATGACGAGGCTTCACTGACGGCGTGGACGCTCCTGCACCGGACCTATCAGCCCGAGGGAGCTCCGAGCCTGTCCGGCGCGGTGATCACGGTGTCGGGCGAGGGGAGCGAAACGGTCCGGCTCGTGGAGCAGGACAGCGTAGACCTGTGCATCGTGCCGGACTCGACCGAGGAGTTCGCTGCGGAAGGGGCGGCCTGCTACCGCGCCGAGGCAACGCCCGCCCCGTTCGCACCGGGCGAAATGCTCTCGCTGAACATCAGGGCCGCCGATGGACGGGTCCTGACGGGAACCAGCCTGGTGCCCGGCGCCTTCTCGTTGACCGGGTTGACCCATGAGGACGGCCGGTGCCGCCTTCAGCCCGACACCAACTACCGCTTTGTGTGGACACCCTCGAACGACTCGTGGGCATACATCATCGACGCCCGTCTCGAAGGCCTCGCCGAGGCGTTCGCCTCCCGCGGCATCAACGCACCGGACACTCTGTACATGGTGGGCGTTTCGATCGGACGCGAAGACACCGACATCGTCTTCCCGAGAAACCTCGGTGTCTTCGACTTCTTCGACAGCGACGAGGACGAACGCGAGGTCATCCGGGCGCTGAGAAACGGGCTCCCGGAAGGATCCCGGGCCGCCGTGGCGATCACCGCGGCGGATCGCAACTGGGTGAACTGGGCACGGGGGGGCAACTTCAACCCATCGGGACAGGTGCGCATTCCATCGATCTTCGGCGAGGGAGCGGGGATGTTCGGGACCGCGATCCAGAGACGGGTGTGGGTCAGGTCGAGCCCCCGCAGGGAAGGGGAGCCGCCGTTGTGCGGGCTCCCCTGGAATTGAGAGGTGGTCGGCGAGTGGTCAATTGCTTAGGCAATATGTCAATTGTGATTTACATTTAGTAAACTGCGGTAGACATCTTGGCCTTCTCAGGCTTCCGAAACCGTCACTCGCCGGGCCACCTTCCGTTTGACCTTCACCGGATCCGAACCCCCCTCCACCGTCACCGTCACCGCGCCCTCCTCCCCGCCCCCCTTCCGCACCACCGCCCTCGCGCCCGGAACCAGCCCCACGGACTTGAGGTAGCGGAGCCGGCCAGGATCCTCGTCCGCGACCGAGCGCACCGTGAATCGGCTGCCGGAGGCCACCTGGTCGAGGCGGCTGACGGGCGTGGGGTCGATCCGCCCCGCGCGGGTCGGGATGGGAGCCCCGTGGGGATCGGTAGATGGGTGGCCCAGCGCCTCGGCCATCGCTTCGATCAACCGCTCGGATGCGGCGTGCTCGAGCCGTTCCGCCTCGGCGTGCACGTCGTCCCAGTCGTAGCCCAGCCGCTGCACCAGAAACGACTCGATGATGCGGTGCCGGCGGAGGATCTTGAGCGCTTCGCGGCTTCCTTCCTTCGTCAGCCGCACCCCCCGGTAGGGTTCATGGCGCAGGAGGCCGTCCTCGGCCAGACGCCGGATCATTCCGCTGACGGATCCCGGCCGCACGGCAAGCACGCGCGCCAGCTCGTTGGTGCCGGCTGGACCACCCCCCTCGTTCAGGGCGTACACGGCCTTCAGGTAGTCCTCGACGGAGGGCGACAGAGATGGAGAATCCATGATGCAAGATAATGGGGGACCACGGGATGCCGGCAACGCACGCGTCGGGCGGACCGATGGACAACGAAAAACGGTGTTCACGTTACCTTGGGGTGCCCGGCTTTGATATTCACCCAGGAGGCCCGATTGGAAGACTCGGTTGCAATTGACGCCAAGCGCATCCTGCTGCGTTACGGCACTCCGATTCTGGTATTAGACAAGGTCCCGTCGGAGGAGCGCATCACCCTGGCCCGCCAGATCGCCAGAACCCCGCTCACGGAACGGGAGACGCGTCTCCGCGAGCTGCTCGCGGAAGCGGGACACCTCCAGGAGCCCGCGGACTAGGCGCGTAGCCGCAGGCTCCTGAGGCGGCCCATCGCGGCCGCCACATCCTGAATGCGGGGCTGTGCGAGATCCCCGGTCCTGCCCGAGTCGAGCACATCGAGTCCCCGGCCCTCCAGCGCTTCGGCCACCGCCTCGAGCACGTCCTCCACGGCCCTTCCTTCGCCCATGAAACCGCGGGCAAGGTGGAGCGCCAGCGCGATCGCGCGGGTCTGCGCGTACGACACGATCTGCCGCACCCCCGCGAGCTCGATCCGCTCCCGCCCGAAGTCGACCGTGTGACGGCTCCGCACCTTGATGGAACGCTCGCGCCGACCGCGCCGGGCCGAGATCGAGCGGGGGTCGGGGAAGCGGTGGCGGGCGGGCCATCGGACGGGTCCCGCGTGGGTCTTGCGGCCGGTCGGAAGGGCCTCCGCCACGCCCCGCGCCGCCTCGGTCAGGTCCACGGGGCGATACCGGATCATGCCCACCACCCGATCCGCCACGTCCAGGTAGTCTCCCGAGCCGCCGATCACCAGCAGCGTGCTCGCACCGGCGTCGTCGCACAGGCTGCGCACCCGGTCGATGAATGGGGTGATGGGTTCATCGTCGCCCTTGACGAGAGCCTGCATGCGCCGGTCGCGGATCATGAAGTTGGTGGCGGCGGTGTCCTCGTCGATCAGCAGCAGCCGCGACCGGGCCTCCAGCGCCTCGATGATCGCCGCGGCCTGGCTGGTCGACCCCGAGGCGTTGGGTGTGGAGAAGGCGCGGGTGTCCTGGCCGCCGGGCAGCGCGCCGATGAAGGACGAGATGTCGACACCCGCAACCGAACGGCCGTCCTCGGCCTGGATCTTCATGGCGGTCGGATCGGTGACGACGTGCTCTCGGCCGTCGTCCGGGCGGTGGTTGTAGACGCCCCGGGCGACCGCGTCGAGCACCGTCGACTTGCCGTGGTAGCCGCCGCCGACCAGCAGGGTCACGCCGTGCGGGACCCCCATGCCGGAGACGGGCGGGGCGTTGGCGCGGTCGAGCGTGACGCGGAGGCCGGGCGGAGACTCGAAGGGCGTAGCCCGGTCGCGGGCGAGCGGCCGGTCGTCGATGCCGCTCCGCCGTGGGAGGATCGAGCCGTCGGCGATGAAGGCGACGAGACCGCGGTCGCGCAACAGGGCGCGCATGAAGTCGGCGTCTTCGTTGACGTGGGCGTGCCGGGCCAGCGTCTCCGGGGTGTGGGCGTGGTGGGGAAGGGTGGACTGGACCAGCGCGGGAAGGGTGTCCAGGAGGAGCCGCTCCGCCGCGCGGCCCAGAATGCGCCGTCCGGCGGCGGGCAGGCCAATGGTGAACCGGGCCTCGACGGTCCCGTCGGCGCCGACGAGCACCGCCGTGTTGGGAAGGACGACCTGCCCGGGATCGGCCATGGCGATCTCGCCGCTCCTGCCGCTGCCGGAGCCGCGCCGGGTGCGCCGGGCGGCGGCCGCGAAGGTTCGAGCGAGGAGACAGGACAGACCGGTGCGACGCGATGGCGTGCTCAGGGTAGCCGCGTCGTAGCCGGCCGGGTCGGAATCCAGGATGACCGCAACCCGGGAGGGAGCCGCGAAGGGGTCTCCCTGGACCCGCCGCACCTCCAGGGTGTACGGTGGGAGGCGCCAGATGCCCTTGAGATCGCGGTACGCGGGGTAGCCGCGGCCGTCGATCCGGCGCAATGTGCTTCGGAGGTCGTCTTCCGTTCTGTGCATGGTATTTCGTTCCCGGGAGGTGCGTATGTCGCGTTCACAATATGGCTGGATGGCGGCTTTCTGGGCTGGAGCCGCCCTCGGTGGGGCGTGCGGAGACCCGGTTACGCGGCCCGAAGCAATCGAATGCGGGGACCTCGATCCCGGGTACCTGGCAGACGGCGGGGTGGGGCGGGATGGGATCCCGGCGCTCACCAATCCGGATTTCGTGCCGATCGACGACGAAGAGCGCACCGGGTACCTGTCGGCGGAATCACGGGTGATCGGCGTGGAGATCGACGGCGGGTGGCTGGCGATCCCACACAACGTGATGTACCGGCACGAGATCGTGAACCTGAACCGCGACGACACGCAGATCGCGGTGACCTACTGCCCCCTCACGGGGTCGGCCCTGACCTTCGACCGGGAACTGGTCGATGACGCCGGCTTCGGCGTGTCGGGACTGCTCTACCGGGCCAACCTGATTATGTACGACCGGAACACCGACGATTCCCTGTGGCCGCAGATGGCCGGTGAGGCCGCGTGCGGACCGAAGGATGGCGTGGCTCTGGCACGTCGTCCGGTTGTGGAAATGACCTGGGCGGGGTGGAAGGAGCTCTTTTCCGGCTCCGAGGTGGTGGGGATCGAACCGGCGGAGTCTTTCATCTACAGTGTCAACCCGTACGGGGTGAGCTACGAGGATCCGGACAACCCCGACTTCATCGGCTTTCCGATCCCGCGCGACGATGTGCGGCGCCCGCCGAAGGAACGGGTCCTGGGTCTGCCGGCGTCGGGTGGGCAGCCGGCGGTGGCATTCCCCTTCCTCGCCATGACGGAGGCGGGTGACTTCTGGACTGTCGGCTTCGACTACGCGGGAACGTCCGCCGTGGTGTTCTGGGACGCGGGCAGGCAGGCGGCCGTGGCGTTTCGGCCCGTCGCAAGTGGGCGGACCCTGACCTTTATGGCCCTGGACGACGGATTCGTCGACAGCGAGACCGGATCGCGCTGGAATGTGACCGGACTTGCAACCGAGGGGGCTCTGGAGGGCGAGCGGCTGGAGATCATCGCGGACGCCTACGTCGCGTTCTGGCAGCCGTGGGCTGCGTTCCATCCGGGGACGACGCTGTTCATTGAGTAGCGCCGGAGATGGCGGCGCGCGGGGTGTGCGCCGGTGGCGTCCCCCCCCCCGCCTGGCCCGTCTGGCGCCGCACTGCTCCCGGTGCTCGCGGGGCCTTGCCCACGGTCTGCTGGCGGCCGCGGTCACAGGGTTGGGTGGCGGGGTGGGCGGGGCGGCCGCCCAGTGGGTGGAGGAGCCCGGCAAGGGGTGGATCGCGCTGGCCGTGTACCACCAGGACACGCGGGAACGCTTCGGGATCGGGGGAGACACCCGGGCGCTGTTCGCCGACGGGCACGCGGTCACGACCTCGTCGTTTCTGACCGTCGCCATGGGTCTCGTGCCGGGGATCGACCTTTGGAGCCAGTTGTCCTTCCACCGGCTCCGATACGACGACGTGGCGGGCAAGCGGTCCTCCACCGGGGTCGGCGACACGCGCCTCTGGTTGAGGGCTGCGCCGCTGAAGTGGCTGGGTTCGGGACTGCCCTTCGCCGTCCGGGCCGGATTCAAGGTCCCCGCCGGCGACTTCGACGTGGACGCCGAGGTCATCCCGCTCGGGGACGGACAGCGCGACTGGGAGGTGCTGGCCGAGGTGGGACACTCCTTCTGGCCGCTGTCTCTTTACCTCTCCGGGTGGGTGGGCTACCGGTGGCGCGAGGAGAACGCGGAGGCGAGAAAGGACTTCGGAGACGAGGTGTTCTACTTTGCCCAGATCGGGGGACGGCTGGGCCGATTCGGATACAGGCTGGCGGTGGATGGGTGGGACGGGGCCGCCGGTGTCACGGAGGGGGTCCCGATCCCGAATTTCCAGCGCGACCTGGTACAGCTGCAGCCGTCGCTGCTGTATGATGTCGGTCCCGGACAGATCGAGGCGGGCGCGCGCTTCGCGTTGAAGGGCAGAAACCTACCGGCGGGAACCGCGCTCATGTTCAAGTACTTCACCGGATGGGAGCCGTTCTGAGATCATGAGCATGGAGAAGATGACACCGGGTCACCGGTGGATTGTGGGGTTGGTGGCACTTCTCGGGGTTTGGGCGTGTGCCGGAGAGCCCGCTTCCGTCACGAATGAAGTCTACGGTGACGGGCAGGTGGCGCGATCGGGTGGCGGGGTGGTGGTGGCGGCGCAACCGCTCGCGGCCGAAGCCGGGGCGCAGATGCTTCGCCGCGGCGGCAATGCGGCGGACGCGGCGGTGGCGGCGGCCTTTGCCGTGTCGGTGGTGGAGCCGTCGATGAACAGCATCGGGGGCCGCACCCAGATTCTGCTCCGCTTGCCGGACGGCACGGTGGCGGGGATCGACGCGACCACTCAGGCGCCTTCCACCTACGACCCGGAGACCGCGCCGCAGGCGTCGTACGGGTACCCGACCGTGGGCGTGCCCGGGGCCGTCGCCGGACTCACCCGTCTCCTCGACGAGTACGGCACGCTTCCCCTGGCCGAGGTCATGGCCCCGGCGATCGAACTCGCCGGGAAGGGCTTCCGTCTCCTGCCGGGCGAAGCGGCGCGGCACGCGGCCGGCGCGGGGCAGCTTGCCGAATTCGAAGGCTCCCGCGCCCACTTCCTCAACCGGTCGGGCGAGAGTCGCAACGCCGGAGACCTCTTCCTGCAGCCGTACCTTGCGGCCACCCTCACCGCCATTGCCCGGGGCGGAGCGGACGCATTCTACCGGGGTCCCATCGCGGAGCGCATCGTGGACGACATGGCCGCGCACGGCGGCGCGGTCACCGCCGGGTCGCTGGCCCGGTACCGTGCCCTCGACGCCCCCGTCGTCCGCGGGAGCTACCGTGGCTACGAGCTGGTGGGCACGGATACCCCGGCCTCGGGCGCGGCAACCATCGGCATCCTTCACATCCTGGAACACTTCGACATGGGAGCCCTCGACGCGGACAGCTGGGCGGGGCTGGTGGGGACGGTGGTCGCGCGGACCTTCGAGGAGCGTGCGGCCGCCCGTTCGGAAGGCGCGCGCGACCTCGCATTCATGACCGCGAAGGAGTGGGCGGCCGGGATCGCGGCGAGCGTCCAGGTACCCGGGGCGGTCCGTCGCGGCGCGGGCGCGGCTTCGGGCGGCGTTGCCAAGGACCGGGTGTTGTCCCAGGGGGGGACCCACGGGGGCGAAACAATGTCGGATTGGGACACCCGCTCATTCGGTCCGGAGGACGGCCACACCACCCACCTCTCCGTTGCGGACGCCGCCGGCATGTACGTGGCACTGACCCAGACGATCGGCCCGAACCTGGGATCCAAGGTGGCCACACGCGGCCTCGGCTTCCTCTACGCAGCGACCCTGGGCGGCTACCTCGGCCACATGGAGCCCGGAGAGCGGGCCCGGTCGAGCATTTCGCCCCTAATGGTTCTTCGGGACGGCAGACCGGTGCTGGTGCTGGGGGCGGCGGGCGGCGCGCGGATCATCTCGGCGGTAGTCCAGGCCGTAATCCGGGTGGTGGACCAGGGCATGACGCTTCCCGACGCGCTCGCCGCGGCCAGGGTTCATCCGATCGACGGTGGCATCGCCATGGAAACGTCGCCGGTGATCGGATGGGCGGCGGAGGATGTCGCGGAGGTGGAGTCATGGGGAATGGTGGTGCAGGAGGTCGAGCGGGAAGGTGCCTTCGGGCGGATCCACGGGATCTGGGTGGACCCGGCCTCCGGTGAGGTGGTGGGAGTGGCCGACCCCGACTGGGAGGGTGCGGCGATTGCGGTGGAGGTGGCCGCACGGTAGGCCGTACGAAGTCGTCCGCCCGCGCGCTTCCCTTCCGTTCAGCCGATGGGGTAGAGCAGACCGACTCGAAGCGAAAGAGAGCGGTTCTTGAGACTGCCCTCTTCGAAATGGTCGATGAATCCCAGGCCGTGATAGTACTGGAAACCGATGGTGACCCCCAATCTCTCGGTCGCCCCGATCTCCAGGCTTCCGCCGCCGACGAGGCCGAAATCCAGTGAGCGGAACTCGTCGTCGGCGCAGGCGCTGGTCCTTTCGGTTCTTCCTTCGGCGTCCTGGAATTCGAATTCGCAGGACATGAGCCGTCCCGCGGCGCCCCCGGCCGACACGTGCACGGCCAGTGGCTCCCATATCAACGGGATCCTGACATCGAGCAGAGCCGCAATCTCCACGTAATCCAGGCGGGTCGTGATCTTCTGGCCGAGTGACCGGGCGCCTCCCCTCCGGGAATAGGTGCCGCTCAATTGCAGCGCGAGGCTGTTGACCTGGTCCGGTGGCGACACCCGGAATGTGGCCGCGAGACCGACATTCGGTCCGGTGGCCCGCTCGCGATTCAGCACGAGAAGGGAATCGACGTGGTAGTCGCGGATTATCGAAAGGTTGAGACCCCCATGAAGCGAAAAGGTGGTCTGGGCCGACGCGGAGGATCCGGGAAGGAGGAGCCCGGCGGCCAGAAGAAGCGTGGAAAAGCGTTTCATGGGGGCCCTTTCAATGAACGGGTAGACGTTGGGTCCAAGCTACACCCGGGGCGTTGGAAGAGAAACCGGGGCGTCCCGCTTCCCGGGCTGCAAGCTCTTGCCGGGACGGCCCGCCAACCCACTTTGTGCTGATGCTTCCTTCCACATACGGAGAGCCTCAATGAGGACTACACCCCGGCCGGCACCGTTGATCCTTCTCATCCACTTCGCCGTGACGGCGTGCGCCCCCGACCCGTACGACACGATCCTGCGGGGCGGGCGTGTCCTGGACGGCACCGGCGCTCCCGCGCGGGAAGCCGACGTCGCCATCCGCGACGGCCTCATCGCGGCGGTGGGCGACCTGGACGGGGCGGTCGCCGAGACGACCCTCGATGTCACCGGCCTCTACGTGAGCCCCGGATTCATCGACACCCACTCCCACGCCGCGCCCGGTCTGGAAACCGAGGAGCGCAGCCACGGCGAGCCCCTCCTCGCCCAGGGGCTCACCACGGTCGTCGTCAACCCCGACGGAGGCGGCCCGGTCGACCTGGCCGAACAGCGGACCGAACTCGAGGAACACGGCCTCGGGGTCAACGTGGCGCAACTCATCGGCCACGGGTCCGTGCGGGGACGCGTGCTTGGCAGTGAAGACCGCGCGCCCACCGACGCCGAGCTGGACGAGATGCGCTCGCTCGTTCGCGCGGGGATGGAGGCGGGGGCGTGGGGTCTCTCGTCGGGAACCTTCTATTCTCCGGGCAGCTTCGCGGAGAACGCGGAACTGATCGAGCTTGCGCGGGTGGCCGCGGAGTTCGGCGGCGTCTACACGAGCCATATTCGGGACGAGTCCAACTACACGATCGGGGTGCTGGCGGCGGTCGAGGAGGTGATCGACGTGAGCCGCCAGACCGGGATCACCGGCGTGGTGACCCACATCAAGGCGCTGGGGCCGCCCGTGTGGGGGTCGTCCGCGCTCATCGTGGAGCGGATCGAAGCGGCCCGCGCCGAAGGGCTTTCCGTGTACGCCGACCAGTACCCGTACCTGGCTTCGGCGACCGGTCTTTCGGCGGCGCTGCTGCCGCGCTGGTCCCAGGCGGGTGACAGCGAGGCATTCGACGAGCGGGTGGCCGACCCGGACACCCGCGCGCGCATCCGCGAGGCGATGGTGGAGAATCTGGCCCGGCGCGGGGGCGCCGACCGGATCCAGTTTCGGCGATTCTCGGAAGATCCGTCGATCGAGGGGCAGCTCCTCTCGGACGTCGCCGGAGACCGGGGTGAAGATCCCGTCGACACCGCGCTGGAACTGATCATCCGGGGCGGTCCGTCGATCGTATCCTTCAACATGAGCGAGGAGGATGTTGTACGGCTGATGACGCAGGAATGGACGATGACGTCGTCCGACGGCGGTCTGCCGGAGTTCGGCGTGGGGGTGCCGCACCCCCGCTCGTACGGGGCGTTCCCGCGCAAGGTCCGGAAGTACGTGTTCGAGGACGGCGTGATGACGCTGGAGGCGGCGATCCGGACCATGACGTCGCTCCCCGCGGAGGTGATGGGGATGGAGGACCGGGGCCGGATCGAGGAAGGAATGGTCGCGGACCTGGTGGTCTTCTCGGATCACTTCAGGGACAACGCGACCTTCACCGAACCGCACCAGCTCTCGGCGGGGGTGGTCCACCTGTTCGTGGCCGGGGAGGCCGCGATCCGCGACGCGGGATTCACGGGGGTTCGGGCGGGGCGGGTGCTGGTGAAGAGGTAGCAGCCCTACCCGACCGGGAAGACCAGCCCTGCCTGAACCGAAATGGCCCGGTTGTGCCCTGTCCAATCCAGCTCGCCGTCGTATATGGAACGCAGTCCATGGGTGTAGAGAACGTCCAGCGACAGTCCCATCCCGCCCGTCACGGACAACAGGACGCCCGCTCCTCCGGACACCGCGAAGTCCACGTTCTTGGTCGGGGTCTTCAGCGCCTCTTCGTCGCAGCCTCCCATCTGGACAATGGGTTGCAGCACCGGCGTGATCGTCACCTCGCAACTCGTCTCCCACGCGATCACGGGCCCCGCCAGCAGGTACAGCAAACTCCGGGAACCGCCCAGCGGAAGGCTTGCTCTCCCGAGAGCGGCCACCTGCACGTAGTCGAGCGACAGGGCAACGTCACCGATTTGGACGAGCGAGAAGGTCGCTCCCTTCTGCAGGTATGAGCCTGCGAGCCGCAGACCGAGAGGTCCCGACACAGGCAGGGTCAGGGACGCGCCTGCCAGGATCCCGCGCCGCCCTTCCTGGCTGGTGATCCCGACGCCGCTGACGGTGAGGTCCGACAGGCTCGCTCCGGCATTGACTCCGAAGGTGAACTGGCCGGCGGCGGGGCTCGCCGCAAGTCCCATGGCCAGAGCGGTGACGGTCAAGGTCTTGATATGGGTCATGGGGCCTCCGGTACCACCCCGTACCGCCGCAGCACCTCGACCGTCGCTTCGATCGGAAGGGCTTCGCGCGTCCCGAAACGGCTGCTCACCGCAACCGCCTTGAAGATTGAATTGTAGATGGCCTCTTCGGTCGCCTCGACCGTTGCCTGGAAGATCCCCGAGATGTCGCTGTTGGCAAGATCCTCCACCGTCCGTACCCCGTCGCCCGCACGCCTGCGCACGCCCGGGGCGGTGGAAAACGCGATTACGTAGTCCCCCGATCCGTTGCTCGCGTACGAACCGGTGCGCGACAGCCCCATGACGGCCCGCATGGCCACGCGGCGGAGGTTGCGTTCCGACAGCGGCGCGTCCGTCGCCACGACCATCATGATCGAGCCCTGGGACTCGCCGTCGCGCTCCTCGCGATCGCCGGGCCCGCCCTCGCCGCCGCCCTCCCTGCGACCGCCCCCCCCGCCCCCCCGCTCCACCCGGCCCCGGAACGCGTACCGTCCCAGCTCCCGCCCCACCGGCGCACCGGCGATCTGCAGGATCCCGCCGAAGTTGGACTGCACCAGCACTCCCACCGTGTAGCCTCCCAGCGAGGCCGGCAGCACCCTGGAGCTCGTCCCGATCCCCCCCTTCCAGCCGAACGCGGAGGTGCCCGTTCCGGCCCCGACCGCCCCCTCCTCCACCGGCCCTGCCGCAGCGCCCTCGAGCGCCGCGCGCACGTGCGCGGCGGTCACCGGACGGCTGCGTATGTCGTTCAGGCCACCGTCGTTGGTCTCGCCCACCACCGGGTTGATCGACCGCACCCTCTCCATCCCCTCCATCTCCAGCGCCCATTCGACCATGGCGTCGGCCGCCCTCCACACGCACAGGGTGCACGTCAGCAGGATGGGCATCTCCAGTTCGCCGAGTTCGCCGACCTGGGTGACGCCCAGCAGCTTGCCGAAGCCGTTGCCCACATGCATCGCGGCGGGCACGCGGTCGAAGTAGAGGTTGCCGGCGTGGGGACGGATCGCGGTCACGCCGG
This sequence comes from Gemmatimonadota bacterium, assembly GCA_028874995.1. Classification (GTDB taxonomy): domain Bacteria; phylum Gemmatimonadota; class Gemmatimonadetes; order Longimicrobiales; family Gaopeijiaceae; genus Bin94. The sequence goes on from JAPPGM010000126.1 coordinate 59,070, forward strand.
TGCGGATGTCGTCACCTTCGATGATGGTGGCGTGGCCGACCAGAACACCCTCCACGTCGGTGATTGCATTGTGCCGGCCCGGCTCGAAGATCCCCACGGCGATGCCGAGGTCGCGGGCACGGGGGCGGTCGGGCTCCTGGGATGCGGCAGGCCGGGCGATTGGGGCGAGAAGCGTTGTCAGGCCAATCGCGAACACAGGTATCGCCATACTTCCATATCTCATAACCATATCACCATATCGTTTTCTACCTGCGTAAGCCTCACGAGTTGAGCCGCAGGTTGCCAGGCCGCTGCCAGGCCCGGGGCAGTCACCGTCACAGCGCCCCGGCAACCATGACGCCCAGCAGCAGCGGGTGGTACAGCAACGATCCCATGAACACCCGGCCGCACCCCCGCGTCGTGGGCTTCACCATGAATGCCACGGTAACGGCCAGCATCCCCCCGCCCAGCACCAGCGCCCCGGCCAGGTAGACGTTTCCGCTCATCCCCAGAACATTGGGCAGGATGCTCACCGGCAGCAACACCACGGCGTTTCCGACCATGAGCCCGGAGATCAGGCGGTGCGAGCCGGGGGGGATGAGCTGAAAGCCGGCCCGCGCGTAGTCCTGCCGCAGGTTCCAGCCCAGTGCCAGCACGTGAATGAACTGCCACAGGTAGAGGATCCCGAAGAGCGCCACGCCGCGCGCGTCGATGGCTGCGGCGTGTGCCGTCCACCCCACCAGGGCCGGCAAGGCGCCGGGGACGGCGCCCACTGGCGTCGCCAGGGGGGACCGGAGCTTGAGGGGCGTGTAGGCGGCGTTGTACAGGAACGCGGCTGCGGCGGTGACCAGGGCGGGCAGCCACCCGAGCCAGAACCAGAGATGGCCGGTGCCGGCCACGGTCAGCAGCCAGCCGAAGAGCCGGGCATGCCGCGCCGGAATCCTGCCTGAGGGGACGGGACGCCCCCGGGTCCGCAACATCTTGCCGTCGGGCTGCCGTTCCACGTACTGGTTCAAGGCCAGCGAGCCCGCGGTGCTCAGGGTGATGCCGACGACCAGATGGAGGAGCGCGGGCAGGTGGACGGCGGGAATCGCCGCCATGAGGTAACCGGCCACCGCGGTGACCGCGACGAAGATCGTGATCCCGGGCTTGGTGAGCTCCAGGTAGGCTCCGGCCCGACCCCCCCAGCCTGCCCGGATCCGTTCCTCGACGCTCACCGGACCCGCTGCTCGGGGGACCGCACTGAGCCCACGGGCCTCAAAGGAGCCCCTGCACCAGGCCGCCGTCGATCTGCAGCGTGTGCCCGGTAACGTACGATGCCGCCTCGGAGGCCAGGAAGACCACGGCATTGGCGAACTCCTCGGGGCGGCCGATCCGCCCGGCCGGGATATCGGCGGTGATCCCCTCCAGCACGGTTTCCCGTGTCGTCCCCCGTGCCTCCGCCTGGCTGGCGATGAGCGATTCCACCCGCGCGGTGTGGATGAACCCGGGCGCGGCCACGTTGCAGAGGATGCCCTCGGCGGCCAGGTCGCGCGAAATCGTCTTGATGAAGCCCACCACACCGGGCCGCGCAGTGTTGGAGAGGAGCAGCCCCTTGACCGGCTGCTTGACCGCCACCGACGTGATGGCCACGATGCGCCCCCACCCGCCCCCGCGCATGTGGGGCAGCGCGGCCAGAGTGAGCTGCACCGTCGACATGAGGTTCAGGTCGAGGGCCGTGCGGTACGCTTCCGGGGTGAAGTCGTCCACGCCGCCGGGAGGCGGTCCGCCGGCGTTGGCCACCAGAATGTCCAGACGGCCGAATTCGGCGGCGGCGCGGTCGGCCAGGGCCACGCAGAAGTCCGCGTCGGCCACGTTGCCGGCCGCGGCGACGATCCTGCGCCCGGTTTCGTCCGCGATTTCGCCCGCGGTGGCCGCGAGCGCGCCGGGGGACCTGGAGTTGATGAGAACGTCGGCACCTTCGCGCGCCAGCCGCTCCGCGACCGCGCGTCCGAGCCCCCTGGATGCGCCGGTGACGAGCGCGGCCCTATCTTTAATGCCGAGATCCACGGAATCCTTCTCCTCAAAACGGGTGAAAGCGGGCGCACCGCGGGCCGAAAGGTGCTCCGGGCCCGGCGGCCAGGCAAGCCGCTGCCGATTGGCGGCGACGGCCGAAAGCGCGAGAGAACGGGAAACCCTCGGCGCGGCCCGGTGGTACTAAGGATGTACGCGCGGCACGATTGAACCCGCGGCGCAGTCAGCGGAGACAGATGAACACGCCCAACGTCAGAGCCCGGCGCCGGAAGGAACGGAAGATGTGGAGGACCGCCCTCGTGGTGTCCCTCCTCTTCCACCTCCTCGTGCTCGTGGTTGGCGGCCGGCGTCCCTTGCCCCGGTCGCCCCTCGCCGCTGCGGGGCCCAAGGCGGGCGATGCCCGCGCGGCGCGAGGTGGGCTGCAGGCCATGAACATCACCGTCCCCCCGCCCCGCCCGATCGTGCCTCCGCCGCTGCCGGTGCCCGCCACGGTCGAAGTCGAACCCATGGAATTCGATACCGAGCCGGAGTTCGACCTGGCCGCGATTCTCGGGGAGCGCCCGGGGATCGGCCCGCCGGGTCTCGACGGGGACGGCGAGGGCGACGGGGGAGAGGCGACGGAGGGGCTCTCGTCGGTGGCGCCGCCGAAGCCTCGCGGGATGATCATTCCGCCCGAACATGATGTCCTGAAGGACACCGAGATCGTCGTCTGGGTGTTCGTGAACGAGCACGGTCAGGTGGTCGCCGACTCGACCCGCCTGGACCCGCCGACCCGAAACCGCGACTACAACCGTCAGATCCTGAGGGAAGCCGCCCGGTGGATCTTCTACCCCGCCAGCAAGGGCGGCCAGCCGGTCGCCGCGTGGACCAGCTTCAGGTTCGGCATCGGAGGGACAGGTCGCGCGTCTTCTCCGAACCGCTAACTTCACCTCCATGCAGCGTGCCGCCAAGCGAATCCTCTGGGTGGACGACGAGATCGATCTCCTCCGTCCCCATCTCCTCTTCCTGCAGCAGCGGGGCTACCACGTCGACGCCATCACCAACGGCGACGACGCACTCGCCCTCCTGCGCGACCACGCCTACGACCTGATCCTGCTCGACGAGCAGATGCCGGGGCGGCGCGGCCTCGAGGTCCTGCGCCTGATTCGCCACGACGACCCTCACGCCCGCGTGGTCATGGTCACCAAGTCCGAAGAGGACCACACCATGACGGAGGCGATCGGCCGCCAGGTGGAGGCGTACCTCGTGAAGCCGACGAGCCCGCGCCAGGTGCTGTCGGTGGTCACGCGCATCCTCGAGGGCTCAACCATTCAGCAGCAGCGCGCGGCACAGGACTTCGCCGCGCGCTGGCCGGAGCTTTCGCGCAAGCGGGAGGAGGCTTCCACAGCCGCCGACTTCGCCCGGCTATACCAGGAGCTGGTCGACTGGCACCTGCGCCTGGAGCGGGCCGGCGAGACGGGTCTGCTCGCGACCGTCGAGTCCCTTCAGCAGGATCTTCGCCACGACTTCGGCCCCTGGATCACGCGGGAGTACCCCCGTTGGGTGAGGGGCGGAAAGGGGGCGCCGGCGCTTTCCGTCGACGTCGTGAAGACGCACGTGGTCCCCCTTCTGGACACGGAACCGGTCTTCCTGGTGGTGCTCGACTGCATGCGATTGGATCAATGGCGGGCGATCGCCCCGCTGGTGGGCGGGTTCTTCGACATCGACGAGGGCTACCACTATTCCATTCTGCCAACCGCCACCCCCTACGCGCGCAACGCCATCTTCTCGGGCCTCTTTCCCGACCAGATCGCGGCCCGGCGGCCCGGCTGGTGGAACACCTCGGACGACGAGGGATCGCTCAACGCCTTCGAGAACGAGCTGCTCAGCGACCAGCTCCAGCGCCTCACCGGCCGGGAGGTGGCGGTCCACTACGAGAAGGTCTTCACCGACCGTGACGAAGCACAGGTGCGCGGCCGCCTCCTGTCGGCGCTGCGGGCCCGGGTTTCCGTGGTCGCCATGGTCTTCAACTTCGTGGACCTCATGACCCATGGACGCTCCGAGTCCCCCATCCTGATGGAAGTGGCCAAGGACGAGGCGGCGCTCAGACAGCTGACCCGTTCCTGGTTCGAGCGGTCGACGGCGTTCTCGGTGCTCAAGGAGGCCGCAGCCCGGGGACACCGGGTCGTGCTGACCACCGACCACGGGTCCATCCACTGCCGACGTCCCGCCACCATCTACGCGCGCCGCGACGCCAGCACGAGTCTGCGCTACAAGTTCGGCGGCAACCTCCGCGCGCGGGATCCACGGTCGGCGTACGCACCCAGGAACGTGGCGACCCTGCGGCTGCCGAGGGGACCGGCGGGCACGAACTGCCTGGTCGCGCTCGACGACTACTTCTTCGTCTACCCCACGAAGCTCCGCGAGTACCAGCGGCGGTACCGCAACTCGTTCCTGCACGGGGGGATATCGCCGGAGGAGATGATCGTTCCGGTCTCGGTGCTGAGGCCGCGGCCGCGGTGACCTCGGTTCGTCTTCGGCCCACCCTGCCAATCCGCCGCGTCGCCCCTCCCCACGGCTGATCGTGGCGGGCTGGCGGAGGATTCTTTCGTACCTCGGGCCGCACCGGGGTGTCCTGCTGCTGGCGGCGCTGGCGAGCGTGGCCTACGCGGCCCTCGACGCCTTCTCCATCGTGGTGCTGATTCCATTCCTGGGCACGGTCTTCAGTGCGGCGGGAGGGAGCGGCAACGCCTCGGCCGAGCCCGGCCGGATCGACCGCGTGCTCGACTTCACCATAGGCCGCTTCGTCGACCTGGACGGCGACCCGCAGGCGGCGGTGGCCGGGATCATCGTCTTCATTCTGGTGCTGGTCGTGCTCAAGAACGCGGTGGACTTCGCGCGATCCTGGCTCTCGGCGCGCGTCGAGCAGGGGGTCACGCGCGACCTGCGCAACGAGGTCTACGGTCACCTGCTGGAACTCGATCTCGCCTTCTTCGGGCGGGTGCGCACCGGCCAGATCGTGTCCCGCCTCACCCACGATGTCGAGCAGCTCCGCACCCTGGTCACCGCCGAACTCATCCGGGCGCTTTCGTGGGCGCTGGTCTTCACTGCGACGCTCTACTGGATGCTGGTCGTGTCGGCGCGGCTGACCCTGGCCGCCTTCATCGTCGTGCCGCTGACGATGGTGATCTGGGGACCGCTCATCCGCCGCCTCCGGCGCGGCGACCGCGAGGTTCTCGACATGGCGGGCGAGGTGAGCTCCCACATCCAGGAGACCGTGTCGGGGATCCGCATGGTCAAGTCGGCCGCGGCGGAGCCTCACGAACGCGGCCGCTTCCTGAAGCTGACCACGGGCTACTTCGAGACCTTTCTGCGAACGGTCCGGCTCCGCGCGCTGGCGGGCCCGATCACCGAGATCCTGGTGGCGCTGGGCACCGGGGCCCTCCTCTGGTACGGCGCGCGCATGGTGGTGGTGGAAGGGTCGCTCAGCGGCGAGGCGTTCGTCGGTTTCATCTTCCTGAGCACGAAGCTGTACGCGCCGGTCAAGTACCTGAGCAAGCTGCCGACCCTGATCCAGCCGGGCCTGGTCGGAGCCGAACGCATCTTCGAGTTCCTGGATGCCCCGGCGGGGATCAGGGACCGGAAACGGGCGCGGCCGTTCAACGGGGTGCGCGCGGGGATCCGCTATCGCGCCGTTCGCATGGAGTACCGCCCGGGCGAACCGGTGCTGCAGGATGTGGACTTCTTCGTCCCGGCGGGGGCGGTGGTGGCGCTGGTGGGTCCCAGCGGGGCCGGGAAGACCACCATCGTGGACCTGCTGGCCCGCTTCTACGATCCCACCGCCGGCGCGATCGAGTTCGACGGGACGGACATCCGCGACCTGCGCATCGCGTCGCTGCGGGGAGGGCTCGGGGTGGTGTCGCAGGAAACGGTGCTCTTCCACGATACCGTGCGTGCCAACATCGCCTACGGGCGGGACGACGCCACGCCGGAGCAGGTCGAGGCGGCGGCCCGCACGGCGCACGCCCACGACTTCGTGATGAACCTCCCGGACGGGTACGACACCGTGGTGGGGGAACGCGGAACCACGCTGTCGGGTGGCCAGCGCCAGCGCATCGCGATCGCGCGGGCCGTGTTGCGCGATCCCCCGGTGCTCGTCCTGGACGAGGCGACCAGCGCGCTCGACACCGAGTCGGAGCGGGTGGTCCAGGAGGCGATGGAGGCACTGCTCGCGGGCCGCACCGTCTTCGTGATCGCGCACCGGCTGTCGACGATCCGGCGCGCCGACCGGATCGTTGTCGTGGACGGGGGGCGGATCGTGCAGCAGGGCACGCACGCCGAGCTCATGGAGGAGGGGGGACTGTACCGCCGTCTGCGGGAGCTGCAGTTCCGGTGAGCGTGCTTCCCAGGTCGAAGCGCATGCGGCACCGCGTGGAGTACGCTGCGTTGCGCGCGGTGATCGCAGTCTGCAGGGCGGTGCCCGCGGGGGTGGCGGACCGGGTGGGGGTCGTCGTGGGGTGGGTGGTGGCGTGGTTGTGGCGGCCGCGCTGGGAGGTGGTGATGCGGCAGCTGCGGATGGCGTTTCCGGGGGAGGACGAGGGGTGGCGGCGACGGGTCGCGCGTGCTTCGTACGTACACTTCTGCGCGGAGGCGGTGGCGATGTTCAGGCTGGTGGGTGCACGCCGGACCGAGATCCTGGAGCGGACGCGCCTGAACGGAGAAGAGGTGCTGACGGAGGCGGCGGGGGAGGGGCGGGGGGTCACGCTGGTGAGCGGTCACCTGGGCAACTGGGAGGTGGGGACGGCGGGTGTGGTGGCGCGCGGCTTCCCCATGGACATCGTGGTGGCGCGGCAACGCAACGTCCTCTTCGACCGCTACCTGGCCCGCGCGCGCAGACGGCTGGGCATCGGGCTGATCCCCCGCGAGGAAGCGCAACGCGGTGTGCTGGCCACCCTCAAGGCGGGAAGGGTGCTCGGGATCATGGGGGACCAGGACGCGCGGCGGGCCGGTATCTTCGTGGACTACTTCGGCCAGCCGGCATCCACGGCGCGCGGGCCGGCCGTGCTCTCGATGCGCGCGGGGGCAACGGTCGCGACCTTCTACACGATCCGAAGAGCAGGATGGAGGCCTCGCTACGACATCCATATCGAGCCGGTGAAGGAGGCGGACAGGGGCCGGGGCCGCACGGTGGCGGCCGCGGTGACCCGGGCCTTCACCGCCCGTTTGGAGGAGCGCGTGAGGCAGTATCCGGAACAGTATCTCTGGCATCACCGGCGCTGGAAGACGCAGCCGCCCGGCGATGATGACGGGGAACGCCGAGAGAACCGAGTATGTATAGATTGACACCATGATCCGCATCTGCATTCCCTGCCGCGACGAGGACCGCACCATCGGTGTGTTGCTCTGGAAGATCCGCGAGGTCATGCTGGGCATGGGCCGCGACTTCCACGTCTACGTCCTAGACGATGCGTCGACCGACGGGACTCGCGCGCGGCTGGACAGGTACAGGCAGGTGCTGCCGCTGACGATCCTCTCCGAATCCAGGCCCATCGGGTACGGCCGTGCCCTGGAGAAGCTGTTGAAGTGCGCCGCCGGGGAGACGCGCTACCCGAAGCGGGACGCGATCGTCACCATGCAGGCGGACTTCACCGAGCACCCGACGGGGCTCCGCGTCCTGGTGCGCACCTTCGAGGGGGGCACCGATATCGTGGCCTGCGAGAGCGGCGAAGAGTCCGCGAACCAGCCGTGGACCGTGCGGCTCGCCCGCCGGCTTGGCCGGGTCGCGCTGGGACCCTCTTCGGGGGACGATTCCGGCATCGATTCGCTATTGGGCTTTCGGGCGTACCGCGCAGTTGTGGTCAGGAAGGCGTTGCGGGCGGCAGCCGGTCGGCCGCTCATCACCACCGACGGCTGGGCCGCCAACGCGGAGCTGATGAAGGTGCTGGCGCCCTTCGCCCGGCGGATTGCGCATGTGCCGTTGGGGTTGCGGTACGACATCCGCTGGCGGGGTACGCGGGTGCGTATTGTCCGTACGTTGCGGCAGATTCTGCGGGTGAGGAAGGTCGCACCGCTCGAGCCGGAGGGTCATGGTGCGGTCTAGTGCTCCGCGGATGGCCCCGCCAGGATACAATGCCGGTCGAAGGCCGGGAAGGTTCCGTATCCGGGTTGCCGGGACGGTGAGACACGCACTGGCACGAGCGGTTGCGGCCACTGCCTTGGGCGTCTTGATGCTGGCACCGATGGCTGCCAGGGCCCAGGAGCGGGAAATCCTGATGCGTGACTCGCTTTCGGTGATGCGGGGGAACGCAGGTGTAGTGCCGCTCTGGATCGGAGAGGAGCTCCGATACAAGGTCAAGTACGGGATCATCGGGGTCGGCGAGGGGAGAATGGGTGTGGCAAGGCTCGATACGATCAATGGCTGGACGACGTACGTGGCCGAGATGCACATCAAGGGCTTGGGCATGGATCAGACAAGCTACAGCTGGATCGACACGGAGAAGCTGTTTTCCAGGCGCTTCGTCAAGGAAGAGGAAGATCGGCCTCGCGAGTACGACTTCCTTCCCGAAGAGCGTCTTGTCCACCAGATCGAGCATCTGGACAGCACTTGGTCGATAGAGACGTCAGAGCCGCTCGACGACATTGCCTTCGTGTACCTCGCGCGCACGCTCCCCCTGAAGGTCGGACAGATTTACGAATACAACCGGTATTTCAAGGAAGAACGCAATCCGATCATTCTGAAGGTTCTGCGCAGGGACAAGCGGAAGGTGGGGGCTGGAGAGTTCAATACCATCGTCGTCCAGCCCATCATTCCGAAGAGCAGCCTGTTCGCCGAGGGCGGCAATGCCGAGATCCACCTCTCCGACGACGAGCGGCGACTGATGGTGTACATGAAGGTGGACGGACCGGTACTGCCTTTCAATTTCACCCTGCACCTGGAAGAGTTCCGGGAGGGCAGGGCGCTCGGCGACGATGGCGATGGGGAGGAGCAGGGCGACAAGGAGGACGACTCCGGGAAGTCCTCGGTCGGCAACCCGCCCAGGGCCCACCGCCCGGATCCGCCGAACTGACGTTGCCTCGCGGGCCGCTGTCGTTCACTCTCCTCGCACTCGCTGCCCTCGTCCTCCCCCGCCCCGCCTCCCCCCAACAACCCGCACGGCCCGATTCTCTCACTGCCCCCTCCCCCGTCCCCTTCGGCCCCGGCGAGGAAGTCCGCTACAAGGTAAAGGTCGGCATCTTTTCCATCGGTGAGGCGGTCATGCGAATCCCCCGCATCGACACGATCCGCGGAATCCCCGCCTACGCCATCGAGTGGACGATCGACGGCGGCTTCCCCGGCTTTCGCATCCGGGACCGGTTCTTCAGCTGGGTGGACACGCGCACCCTCGCGTCGCTGCGCTTCAAGAAGGAGACGCACAACGGGACGCAGCGCCGGGAACTCGATTTCTTCCCCGGGGAACGCCGCTGGCAGCGCACCGACATCGACAGCGCGGGGGCCCTGCCCACCTCGCTGCCGCTCGACGACGTCTCGTTCGTGTACTTCGCCCGCACCCTCGATCTGGAACCCGGCACCACCCGCAGCTTCGACCGGTTCTACGAGGAGGAGGGCAACCCCATCACGCTGCACGTGCTCAGGAAGGACCGCAGGGAGGTGGGCGCGGGCGAATTCGAAACCATCGTGATCCGTCCCGTGATCAGGAACACCAGCCTCTTCGCCGAGGACGCCAACGGCGAAATCCACGTCTCCGACGACCATCGCCGCCTGATTGTGTACATGAAGGCGGACCTTCCGCTGGTAAATCTCACCTTCCACCTGGAGGAGATCCGGGAGGGGGTGCCGCTGGGAGCATCTCCATGACGCCGCGGCGACGGGCGGTGCGGTTGTGGGGCGCCTGGATCCTCGCACTGGTCTACTTCTGGCTGGCCAGGCCGGACACCGAGTCCCTGTGGACGGGGGGCGCGGTCATCGGCGCCGGGCTGGTCGTTCGCGCCTGGGCGGCGGGGGTCCTGGAGAAGGACAGGGAGCTGGCCGTGTCGGGACCGTACGCCTTCACCCGCAACCCCCTCTACCTGGGCAGCTTCGTCATCGGCGTGGGCGCGGCCTTCGCCGGAGGGCGGACGTGGATCGGCGCCGTGTTTCTCGCCTTCTTCATCTGGGCCTATAGGGGGACGATGGCCCGCGAAGACGACCGTCTGGAGGAACGCTTCGGCGAGTGGTACCGGTCCTACCGGCATGCCGTGCCCGCCTTCCTGCCCCGGCTGACGCCCTACCGCCCACCCCGCGAAACGACGGTTGCCCCGACGCGCTTCTCGCTCGCACGCTACATGCGAAACCGTGAATGGGAAGCGGCGCTTGGAGGAGTTGCCGGGATGGGGATCCTGTTGCTCAAGGCAGGGGGGTACCTCGGGTAGTCGTTCACTCGCGGTGGACCATGCCGGGCCCCGGGCCAGTGCCGCCAGTGGGTTGCCCCTTGGACGACCGGCGCTGCAACGCGGCGTCACCCGGCGCTGTCCGGTGTCTCCCCGTCCACCTCCACCAGGTGCAGTGTCGGTCCCGTCAGAACATTGCCCTTCACCTTCACATCGAATTCGTATCGTCCCGGAACGGGGAAGACCACGTCCTCGAGGGGCATGACCAGTTGCGTACGGGGTGGTGGCCTGTCGGCGGGCCGGGGGGTCACCTCGGACTGCCCCTCGACCGTCAGCGTGGGCCGTCCGTCGGGTCCCCGAACATCGACGCGGAAGGAATGGCTGCCCGAGTCGCTCCGATCCCACTCGAGCGACAGCACCAGCGTCATCCGATCCTGCCGGGCGGGAAAACCCGCAGCGTACAGGTCGTGGAAGATGCCGTGCAGGTTGAGCTTACCGTCGGGAGTGGCGGTCGCGTGGTCGCAGACGGCGGAGGTGAGGATTCTCATCGGTGGTGGTTCGGCGACCGAGCTCCGGGCCGCTTTCTTGCCATTGTTGCGTGTTCACGTAAGTTAGGGGCTTCGTCCGGGCGGCATGCGGCCCCGCGGACAGAAGGCGGGTGGATCCCGCCGGACCGACCAATTACAAGGAGGAGTAGTGGCGAAGCAAGAGCCGATGGACCGAGCGCGGGACGAGTTGTTCAGCCATATCCACCGTTGCGGCGTCCTCCAGGCGCACGAAGATGACCAGGATTCGTGGATGACGGAGACGATCGAATACCTGGCGGAGCGCTACCCGGACCTGGGTGTGCAGGAGCTGACGCAGCTCAAGGCGGTGGGAATGCAGTTCTGCAAACCCGTGATCTCGCGGCTCAAGCGCGAGGAGCCGGCGGTACAGCCCGCGGTGGACTAGGAAGACAGCGAGGCCATGCTGGGAGCACCCCGAGAGGCTTGACCAGCAGCCCCGACAGATGAACGAGGCGGCCCGGCGCGGATTCATCGCCGAGCGAAAGACGGGAAGGGTTTCCACGGGCCGCCACATTTCGGGAGATAATAGGACATGACGAGCCGTCGTGACTTTCTGAAGACTTCGGCCGGGGTGGGAGTGGGGGCCGCGGTCGGCATGGGTTCGCCCAAGCCGGTGGCCGGTGCGCCCGCGGTCCTGCGGAGCCGGGTCGCGCCTGTCGCCATCGCAAGCGGCAACGGAATGGAGGCCGTGGCGACGGCATTCCAGGCGGTCAGCGCGGGCGGCGACACCCTGGACGCAGTGGTAAAGGGCGTCAACATCGTCGAACGCGACCCGAATGATCGGTCCGTCGGCTACGGGGGACGCCCGAATCTGGACGGTGTGGTCCAGCTCGACTCCTCCGTCATGCACGGCCCCAGCCGGGGAGCGGGCGCGGTTGCCTGTCTCGAAGGGATCAAGACACCCTCGAGCGTCGCGGTGGACGTGATGCGCTACACCGACCACGTGCTCCTGGTGGGCAAGGGGGCCCAGCGCTTCGCCGTGTCGATGGGACACCAGTTAGAGGATCTTCTCACCGACAGCACCCGTCGCCAGTGGATCGCGTGGCGTGCGCGCTTGAGCGAAACCGACGACTACCTGACGCCCGATGAGGCGGCCATGAGGGCTTCCCCCTTCGAGGACGAGGAAGACGACGAGATGGGACTGCTGGATTCCCACGATGGTGTGCGTCCGCAGGGAACGATCAACTGCAACGTCATCAACCAGGACGGCGACCTGTCGGGGGTCACCACCACGTCGGGGCTGGCGTGGAAGATCCCGGGCCGGGTCGGTGACTCGCCCATCGTGGGCGCGGGCCTGTACGTCGACAACGATGTCGGTGCCTGCGGGTCCACCGGCCGCGGCGAAGCGGTCATCAAGACGTGTGGCTCGCATTCGGTCATCGAGCTGATGCGCTCGGGCATGTCGCCGGTCGACGCCTGCCTCGAGGCGCTCAGGCGCGTCGTGACCTTCACAACCGAGGCGCGGCTCCGCAACGAGCAGGGTCTTCCGACCTTCAACGTGAACTACTACGCCGTGAACAAGAACGGCGAATACGGCGGCGCGGCCATCTGGTCGGGCGCTCGTTTTGCGGTCTGCTCCGGGGGCGAGAGCCGCCGGGAGGACTCCGCCTACCTCTTCGAGAGGGGCAGTTGAGTACCGGAGACGCCGGTCACGGCGAAGAAAAAGGAACGAGCCCCCCGAAGGTCAAACCCGAAAAGCCCAAGCCCGTCGGGTTTGGCGTGGAGGAGCTGGCTGAGGTCAAGAAGATGGAGCGGCTGCACTGCTCCGGCCGCCAGGTGCCCTCGCCCATGGGGGGCTTCCTGATGGACCTCGGCGTGCGCCAGGAGGCCGACGGAACCAGCACGATCCTCTTCGAGTGCAAGACATCGGCGCTGCGCTACCAGCTTCCCCTCAGGATCAGCACCTGGAGGGAGCGAAGGAAGGTGAGGATCCAGGCTGAGGAAGGGCTGGATCCCATGTGTCCGCGCGGTGAGCTGGGTCCCCCGCTGGTGCGGCGCGGCAAGGACTTCTTCTGCCCGCGCTGCAACATCATGTTCGGGAGGGTTCCGTAGCCAGAATCGCGCTGGTCGGGGGGGACGGGATAGGCCCCGAGGTCATCGGGGCGGCCGCGGAGGTCCTGGTGGCTGCCGCTTCACGGCACGGCCTCGACCTGACCCTCGACCACTGGGACCTCGGCGCGGACCGTTTCCTGCGTGACGGCGTCACCATCACCGACGAGGAGCGCGACCGCCTGATCGACGAGTACGACGCCGCGCTCCTGGGCGCCCTCGGCGACCCCCGCGTCCCCGGCAACGAGCACACCCGCGACATCCTTCTCGGCCTCCGGTTCGGTGCGGACCTGTACATCAACTTCCGTCCCTGCAAGCTTCTCGTCCCTTCCCTTTCTCCCCTCAGGAACCCCCACCCGGACACCGACGTCGTCTTCTTCAGGGAGAACACCGAGGGGCTGTATGTTGGTGTAGGGGGGAGCTTCAAGCGCGGCACGCCCGACGAAGTCGCGACCGAACAGAGCGTCAACACGTGGAAGGGTGTGGACCGCATCGTGCGGGCGGCCTTCGAGTACGCCGCGGCGACCGGACGGGGGCGCGTCACTCTGGTGGACAAGGCGAACGTGCTGTTGCACGAGGGTGGACTGTGGCGGCGCGTATTCGCCGAAGTGGGGGCCGCGCATCCCGACATCTCCGGAGACGCCATGTACGTGGACGCCATGGCGATGGACCTGGTGCGGCGGCCGGAACGCTACGAGGTCGTGGTGACCTCCAACCTGTTCGGCGACATCCTGAGCGATCTGGCCGCACAGGTGACGGGGGGACTGGGACTGGCGCCTTCCGGCAACCTCAACCCGGGGTCGTGGGCGCTCTTCGAACCGGTGCACGGGTCGGCGCCGGACATCGCGGGGGACGGGATCGCGAACCCGCTGGCCGCGGTGGGATGCGTGAGTCTCGCCTTTGGACATCTGGGCATGGAGGAGGTGGCGGCCGATGTGGACGATTGCATCGTGGCGTCGATCCGGGAGGGCATCACCACGCCTGATCTGGGAGGAAGTGCCACGACGCGGTCGGTCGGGGAGTGGATGGCCGGACGGTTGCGGGAGTGATTTCCAGCGCGGCGGCGAGAGCGCCTTGAACCCCCCCTTCTCCCGGGAGTAGCTTTCAGCCCCGTCAAGAGGGAACCTGTGGGAGCATGCGGAGCCGAACCGGGTAGGCAAGGGTCGGGGCGGAAGGGGTCGTGAGGGGCCTGGGCAAACGAACCAACAAAGGCGGGGTGACCGCCACGGGAGCGATACATGGGAACGCAGGGATTCGAGAAGGAGGTCGTCTTCCTTTCGGGGAAACGCACCCCCTTCGGCACCTTCGGTGGCTCGCTGAGGGACTTCACCGCCACCGATCTCGCCGTGCACTCGGCGGGCGCCGCGCTGGAAACGGCCGGGATCGAGCCAGCGCAGGTGGGGCATGTCTTCTACGGCAACGCTCTGCAGACCTCCGCCGACGCCATCTACCTGGCGCGGCACGTTGGTCTGCGTGCGGGTGTCCCCGAGAATGCGGGGGCACTTACCGTAAACCGGCTGTGCGGCAGCGGCTTCCAGGCCATCGTGTCGGGCGCGCAGGAGATCCTGCTTGGTGGCACCGAGGTGGCGCTGTGCGGTGGCTCCGAGTCGATGAGCCAGGCGCCGCACGTGGTTCGCGGCGCGCGTTGGGGCAAGCTGCGGCTCGGTCCGGCCGGCAAGGGATTCGAGGACGTGCTCTGGGAGGCCCTCCTCGACTCGCACTGCGGCCTCACCATGGCGCAGACCGCCGAGGAGCTCGCGGAGCGCTACGGCGTGACCCGTGAGGAGGCCGACCGGGTGGCGGTGAACAGCCAGCGGCGGGCCAAGGTGGCCTGGGACGAGGGACGCTACGACGCCGAGGTGGTGCCGGTCACCGTGCGGACCCGCAAAGGCGAGAAGCAGTTCGGCGTGGACGAGCACATGCGCCCCGACACGACCATGGAAGCGCTCGGACGACTGCGCCCCTACTTCAAGAAGGACGGCCTGGTCACGGCGGGCAACGCCAGCGGGATCGGCGACGGAGCGGCCTCGCTGGTGCTCGCTGAGCGGGGCTGGGCCGAGGCAAACGGTGCGACGCCGATTGGCCGCCTGGTCTCGTGGGGGTTCGCGGGCGTCGATCCGCGGATCATGGGGCTTGGACCCGCGCCGGCTTCGCGGGCCGCGCTCGCCGCCGCCGGGCTCGGCCTGCGCGAGATGGACCTGGTCGAAGTCAACGAGGCGTTCGCGCCCCAGTACAAGGCCGTAGAGAAGGAACTCGGACTCGACCCGGAGCGCACGAACGTGAACGGCGGAGCGATCGCGATCACGCATCCACTGGCCGCCTCGGGGGCCAGGATCACCCTGCACCTGCTGCACGAGCTGCGGCGGAGGGGTGCGCGGTACGGTCTCGGGTCGGCGTGCATCGGGGGTGGCCAGGGCGGGGCGGTCGTGGTCGAGGCGTACTGAGGGGCGGACGGGTGGACCGATGAGTTCCCGGGGACCGCTGACGCGGCGCGATTTCGACGAGGTCATGCGGCGGGCGGCGGAACTGGCCGCCGATGATCCGGACGGCGCCGCGGACGCCTTCAGCGAAGCGGAGGTGGTGCGCATCGGGCGCGAGGTCGGATTGCCGGAGCGGCATGTGCGCCGGGCCCTGGCCGAGCGGGAGGCGCGGGGTGGTGGGGTGGAGGGGGGGTGGAAGGGTGCGCTACGCATGCTTCTTCTTCGCGACGAGGTGTCGGCCAGCCGCACTATCGAGCGGCCCAGGGCGCGGATTCGGCGGGAATTGGACGACTTCATGGTGGGTGGTCAGCTGCTGCAGCGGGTGCGCGGCAAGGACGACCTGCTGCAGTACCGGCCGGCGGTCGACTGGGTGTCGAGGGTGGCGCGTGCGGCCAGCTTCAGGTCGCGAAAGCACTACGTCGCGTCATCGCGGCTCGTCGAGGTCCGGCTGGCACGTATGGGGGCCGAATCGACAGAGGTGGATATCCGCGTCGATCCGGGAATCGCTTCCAACTACCGCAACTGGTGGGTGCTGGCCGCGTGCACGACGGGGGTGGCCGCGGGGGTGGGAGTCGGAATAAGCCTGCCCCCATCGCTGTTCGCGGTTGGAGCGTTCCTGGCGGCTGGGGTGGCGACCGGCCTGCTGACCTCGGCGGTGGTGGCGCTGATGGCGGGACCGGGCTTCCGGCGCCGGGTGGCCGATGTCGAGTCCGAGGTCGAGGGCGTGCTGGACGGTCTGGAGAAGGAGAACGGACTCGAACCGCCGCCGCCTGCGTGGAGACGGTGGGTGCGCCGCCACTTCCACGGCGTCGCGCGCGAAATGATGGACACACAACAGGGAGATTCGAATTGGCGATCGAAAAGGTAGGCGTGGCCGGTTGCGGCCTCATGGGGAGCGGCATTGCGGAGGTGTCCGCGAAGGCGGGTTGCGACGTGGTGGTGCGCGAGATCGACGACGGTGCGCTCGCGGCCGGCAAGTCGAGGATCGTGAAGTCGCTGGACCGGGCGGTGGGGAAGGGGAAGCTGGACCCCGCAGCCCGTGAGGAGGCGCTCGCGCGCATCACCTTCACCACGTCGCTGGACGCCTTCGCGGACCGCGACCTGGTGATCGAGGCGATCATCGAGTCGCTCGACGCCAAGAACGAGCTCTTCGGCCACCTCGACGGCGTCTGCCCCGAGGAGACGATCTTCGCCACCAACACGAGTTCGCTCACGGTGACCGACATGGCGGCGGCCACATTGCGTCCGGACCGCTTCGTCGGCCTCCACTTCTTCAACCCCGTGCCGGTCATGAAGCTGGTCGAGGTCGTCAGGACGATCGTCACCAGCCAGGAGACCTTCGACGCCGCATCCGCCTTCGCCGAACGGGTCGGGAAGGTACCCATCGCCGCGCGCGACAACTCCGGTTTCGTGGTCAACCTGCTTCTGGTTCCCTACATGCTCGACGCGATCCGGCAGCTGGAACGCGGCGTCGCCACCGTCGAGGACATCGACAAGGCCATGACGCTGGGGTGCGGGTATCCGATGGGCCCGTTCACGCTTGGCGACTTCGTCGGGCTCGACACCCTCATGCACGTCGCCGAGATCATGTACGGCGAGTACCGGGAAGAACGCTACGCCGCTCCACCGCTCCTGAAGCGACTGGTGGCGATGGGGCGGTACGGGCGCAAGACGGGCGCGGGTTTCTACGACTGGACGCCCGATGGGCCGGTTGCCCTGAAGGTGTGAGGATCTCGGGAGATGGCACCCCCAAAGGGTGGCCAACAACTTAGCTAAGTAGTTAGCTAACTCCTGCGGTGCTACCGGCGCGTTCGCCGCTGTCGCCGCCGCTCACGGCGGATCGCCGCCTCCCGCCGCCGCTTCCGCTGAGCGCTCGGCTTCTCGTAGAACCGGCGCTTCCTGAGCTCGGAGTAGAGTCCCGAGCGCTGCACCTTGCGCTTGAACCTGCGAAGAGCCCGTTCGAGGCTCTCGTTTTCCTTTACGAAGACTTCCAACCGGATCACCCCGCTACGAGGCAGTTCACGTTTGCCGGGACCCCCCGGCGCATTTCGAAGGCCTGCTGAAGCGTCGCTCCATTCGGCCGCGTCTCCCGGACGGATCCGGCGACGGACGATAACGATAGAACCGGAACCCGGTGGCTGGCAAGCCGTCACCCGCCTTCCGCCACCCGCCCCCGTCCCCACCCTTCCGTCCCCGCACCTTCCCGTCCCCCACCTTGCGCCATTCGTAAACAAATGCTTACCATTCGCGCCCCCCCTTCTCCAACCGGCTCGCTTTATGCTCCCGATCGTCACGACGGAAAGCCGCCCCGAGGCGATGGCCGATGTGCCGGGGATCTGTGAACTTCCCCTCACTCGCGCCGTGGTCCAGTACCGTGATGCCCACGAGCTGTACCGTTCCGGCGGGCGGATCCAGGACATCGGGCTGGCGGTGGTGGTCGAAGGGCGGTTCGCGTCCTCCGTGAGGGCCATGGATCTCGGTTCGGCGGAGGTGAAGTACCTCAATCTCGCCTCCGAGCTGGTCATCCTGGACTGGGTGTATGATCCGACGCTGGCGCACATCCGGGCCCTGGCGGCGACCGGGCGGGATGGGGGGTCCACCGCCGGATTCGTTCCCTCCAGCGAACTCAGGCGGTACTGCTTCGACCTGGCCCTGCGGGTTCTTGGCCGGCGAGGCTTCTCCCCCCTCACCCGCCCCACGCTGCTCAGGATCGGGTTCCGCGATCTCTGCAAGGATCTGGACCTGCACGAGAGCACCGTCGTGCGCATCGTCACGGAGAGGGGCGAAGTCACCCGCGTCCACCTCGACTACGACGCGAACGCGCTCGTCTTCCGCTCTGCGGACTCCCTCCTCCCGAAGACGATGAAGGCTGCGATTCGGGAGGTCTTCCCGGGTCGGCCGATCCAGCGCTCGGCTCCCGTCGACGCGGGCGCCCCGGCGTGGCAGGTCCGCTTCGGCGTGCCGGTGACCTTTGCCGAACTGCGCGCGAGCCTGCTGGCCATGCGGCGTGGCCTCAATCACGTCTTCGCCCGGTTCGAACCGGAGCGATTCCGATCGGTCGAGGGCGTGTTGGCCACGTTCGGCGAGCGCGCCACGCTGGACCTGTTCAATCGCCCGGGCGGCGAGCGGGATTGGCGGGAAACGACGGACGGGCGCCACTCCGAGGCGGGCGCCCCCTCGGTGGCGGGCCTCGAACCGGTCACTCCGATGTCGGTGCACTGAGAGCCTCATGCAGGGCATGGAGCAGAGAGTCGGAAAGGCGTGGACTTCCCCGCGCGACGGTCCCTCCGAGACACCGGAAGTGCTCTACTTCCGGTATCTTGCGTACCGCCGCCGCCACGCCGACCGGCTCGTCCGGCTGATTCCCCGCGCAGCGGTGCGGGATCTCTACCGGGAGGCGCGAGAGTGGGCCTTGGAGCAGGGGGTGCACGATTCACGCGACCCGATGGCCACGCTGACCCGCTTCGCCGAGCACCTCCTTCCGCTGCCGCCATTCGAGGTATGGTTGGCCGACCGCGCGACCCACCCTATCCGCCACATCGAGGATTCAAGCCAAATGTCCCCGGTCTCGCCCCCCGCGCAGCCGGCAAAGGTCGAGGAGCGCCGATTCGACTACGAGGGTCGCACCTGGTTCGCCTCTCTGCACGTTTTCGCCGTCGAAAACCGGTGGCGGGGATTCTTGCGGTTCCGGCAATCGGGGCACGCGCGCCGGTATCACACGGCCCACATTTTCCTCGAGAATACGGCGCGGGAGGTGCGGAGGAGCTTCCGGGGGTTCGACGGGGCCGCATTGGGGGCGTTTCTGCGCTCCGTACTGCCCTGATTCGCCAGCCGGAGCCGCTCCCGGCGCCGCCGGAGCCGCCTGCCGTTTTTTGCGAAAAATCCGTTTCTGTTTCCCATTCCGTCACGCATTCGGCGAGTGTATACAAATCGTTACCTGTTTGACACTTAGCGTGTTTCGATCCTGTCACGGCCGCGTCGGGAAACTCCCCCGGAAACAAGTGGTTTAGCGATAGGCGCGGTTTTCGTAACTTGTTGCTGTAAAACGATTTACGTAAGCCGGGGGTCGGGAGGGGGTCGTCTTGCCAATCCCGTTTGGGCCCGATATCGTTCATCGCTTAGCAGGGTGGGGGGAACGGTGGTCCGGACGCCGCCGTGAGCGTGCCCGCCAACGGGTCGGTTCCGACAGGAAACCGAACAGAAATCCAAACTTCCTGATACAGGGGTCCAGTGCTCATGTGGAACACGCGTTCCGTCCAGTTGAATGTCCGTCTCCCGCAGGATGTCGCCGCCGAAGCCGAAGAGGTTCAGCGCTCAGATCCCGACTTCCTCAGCCGGATCGTTCAGTACGGCCTTACGCGGCGTGCCATCTACCGCAGCCTCCGCGAGGTGGAGGAGCGGGAAGCAGCGGTAACCCCTCTTTCGGTCGACACCGCTCCGGGTTTTCTGCAGCCCTAGCAGCCCGTGGACAGGGCCACTCGAGCACCGAGAGCGCTTGGGGGCCGGGCTGGCAGGGCACGTCCGGCAAGGGAATAGCAGCGCCGCCTGCCCGAAAAGCAGCGCAGGGCGGGAATGCACCCGGGGGTTTTCCACGAATCGCCCGCTTGGAACCACCCGCCATTACCCGTTTCGGGACATGATCCGCTATCGTTGTGTAGTTACTGGTAAACAGTTGTGTGTTCCAGTATCGTAGTTCGGACTCAAAGCGCAGGTGGAGGAGAAGATGGCGGAACGGGATGGAGAATCCGTACTTCGGGCGAAGTACAGGGACTACTGCTCCGCGCGGGTGGCCGATGCCCTATTGTCCCTGTCGCCGGAGGAGGTCTTCGCGTTGGCGGAGGCGGAGGCGCGCGCGTCCAACCGGATTGCGCCGAACTCCCACAACGAAGCGATCCGCCTCGCGACGGGCAGGATCCGCGACCGCCTTGAGTTGCCGGAATACGAGTCCTGGGCCGAGGAGTATGTGAAGGACCCTTCGAGGTTCGACCCCTACCTGATGGGGCTCTGGAAGTCCGAAGAGTGAACGCGACCGCGCCGGCGCCGCCGCCCGGTCCTCACTTGTAGCGGTAGGTCACCCGGCCCCTGGTCAGGTCGTACGGCGACATTTCGACCTTGACACGATCCCCCGCAAGCACGCGGATGTAGAACTTTCGCATCTTGCCTGATAGGTAGGCCAGGATTTCATGGCCGTTCTCGAGCTTCACCCGGAAGTTCGCGTTGGGGAGGACCTCGGTTACGGTGCCCTCCATCTCGATTGCGTCGTTGGCCAAGAGCCTCGATCCTCGCTGTGCTTTCCCGCGTCCTGTCAGAAGGGCAGGTCGTCGTCGGGTTCGGAAATGGGTGGGGCCGGTGCGGGCGCGGGTTCGCGGTAGCCGCCGCGACTCTGGGGGGCCTGTTCGGCGCGCCCGCCTCCCGTCGATCCAAGCATGATCATCTCGTTCACGATAATGTCCGTCCAGTACCGGGTGCCGCCACGGTCGTCCTGAGTCTGTGAGTACTCGATCCGGCCCTCGACGTAGAGCCGGTCCCCCTTCTTGACCCACTGCTCCACGACATCGACCAGCCGGCCGAAGAAGGTGAGACGGTGCCACTCGGTGCGCTCCTGCTGCTGTCCCGACCTGTCCGGGAACGACCGGCTGGTGGCCAGCGAGAACTTGCCGACCCGGGTGCCGGATGCGGTGCTGCGCACATCGGGGTCGGCGCCGACATTGCCGATCAGGGTGACCTTGTTGAGCGAACGTGCCATTGATTCCTCGAAAAGAATGGTTGTTGCGGACCCTCCCGGGACCGGCCGGGCCCACTGCCTCCCCGCCCCGTCGTCCGCCTCGGAGACTCACCCTGCGTGTTCACGGGAATCGGTCGATGCCGGGAACGAGCGCGTCACCGGGAGATGCCAGTGGCAAGGTAAGCGTCCGCTCCGTCCGTCGCTATGCCCCACGCGGTGTTCGGACGAATTGCGTCCCATTCCGACTTGGCAGAGTCCCATCCCGACATCTAGGTTCCGGACGCCGATCGGGCCTGCTCCCCCACGGGCGGCCGCGAACCGAACGACCCTGCACCCTGACCCGAAACATGACCCAGAACCGGTACGTCAAGACCGAGATCTCCGGCGCGATCGCCACGGTGACGATCGACCGGCAGGCAAAGCTGAACGCACTCAATCCGGAGGTTATCGCCGGGATCGACGAAGCCTTCGCCGCGCTACGGGACGACGCGGACCTCCGCGCGGTCATCCTGACGGGCGCGGGAGACAAGGCGTTCGTGGCCGGAGCGGACATCGGGGTGCTGGCGGAGATGGGGACTCTCACGGGAGCCGAGGTGAGCCGTGCCGGGCAGGAGGTGCTGCGCCGCATCGAGCGCTTCCCGCGGCCGGTGATCGCGGCGGTGGGCGGCTACGCGCTGGGCGGCGGCTGCGAACTCGCGCTCGCGTGCCATCTTCGTGTCGCGAGCGAGCGCGCCCGTTTCGGCCTCCCCGAAGTCGGGCTCGGGATCATCCCGGGGTACGGGGGGACGGTACGGCTGGCGCGGCTGGTGGGACTGGGACGTGCCGCTGAGATGATCCTGACCGGGGAGTTGATCGACGGGAAGCGTGCGGCGGAGATCGGGCTCGCCAACCTGGTCGTCCCGCACGAGGAGCTCATGGACCGCGCGAGGAAGGTGGCCGGGCGGATCGCGCGGAACGCGCCGGTGGCCGTCGAAATGGCGCTGGCGTCGCTCTACGGGGCCGAGGAGAACACCATGGAGCACGCGCTGGCTTTCGAGGCCACGCTCTTCGGGCTGCTGGCCTCCACGGACGACATGAAGGAGGGGATGGCGGCCTTCCTGGAGAAGCGCAGAGCAGTCTTTCGGGGGGCCTGAAAACGCGGGTCCGAACGGCCCGGATCCTGTTATATTTGTACATGTCTGGAAACTCCCGTTCGCGGTCTCGTCCCGCTTCGTGGTCTTGAGGGAGCTGGAGCTGCGCCACTTCCGCAACCTGGGGGTACAGGAGTTGCGTTTTCCCCCTGAAGGGGTGGCGGTGATCGGCGACAACGCCCAGGGGAAGACGAACCTACTGGAGGCGATCTACTACCTGGAGAGCTTCCGCTCCTTCCGGGGCGCCGGCGACGCCGAACTGACCGCGTTTTCGGAGGACGTGTTCTACGTGAAGGGGTCCGTGGACGGGGACAGGCCGACGACGGTCTCCGCGGGATTCGACCGGAAGCGGAGGAAGAAGAAGGTGTCGGTGGACGGTACCGATGCGGTCCGGATTTCGAGCGCGCTCGGCAGGTTGGGCGCGGTCGTCTTCTCGCCGTCGGATGTGGAGCTGGTCAGCGGCGGGCCGCAGGCGCGGCGCAGGTTTCTGGACATCGTGCTGTCGCTCAACCGGAACGGATACGTGAAAGCTCTCATGGGCTACAGGAAGGCTCTCGCGCAGCGGAACGCGGCGCTCAAGGCGAATGCCGGAGCGGCGTCGGTCGGTGCGTGGGACGAGGGGTTGGTCGGGAACGGCGCCCGTGTCACGCACCTGCGTCACGAGTGGACCACGACGTGGTCAGCCCCCTTTTCGGAGTACTGCGATTCCATTTCGAAGTGTGACCCGGTCGGGCTGGTGTATCGGCCGGACCTCGGGCGCTCGGGGGACGGTGCGGACACGGGCGCCGAATCGTTCGGGGCCGACGAGGGGCGGATCCGGGAGCGGTTCCGGGCCAGGCTTGCCGAAAGTTGGGAAACGGACCTGCGGCGGGGCGTCACCACGGCCGGTCCCCACCGCGACGACCTCCTGCTGACGATCGCGTCGCGGGGCAGGTCGCTCGCGGCGCGGACCTACGGCTCCGGGGGACAGCGCCGCACGACCGCGCTGGCGCTGCGCCTGACCGAAGCCGCCACGATCCGGCGGGAGCGGGGCACCGAGCCGATCCTCCTCCTTGACGACGCCTTCGCCGAACTGGACGAGGGGCGCTCACGGCAGGTCATGGAGCTGCTCAGCAGCGAGGGCACCGGCCAGGTCGTGCTCACGGCGCCCAAGGAATCGGATGCGCGGCTCAGGGGGCCTGCCCTGGAGCGCTGGCGTATCCGCGAGGGAGTGATCGAAGCGTGATGGCGAATCCGGCAGGGAGTGGGCGTAACGCGATTGGCACGGCCGGGCAGGATGGTGGCGGCGACCGCTTGACCCCGGTGGCGAAGGTGCTCCAAGGCTACCTGGACCGCACCGGGCTGGGAGACTCGCTGGCGCGGCTGGCGGCGCTGGACGAATGGGCTGTGGCCGTGGGCGAGCGGGTCAGCGGGGTGACCCGGCCGGTGGAGGTGCGCGGCGAGACGCTGGTGGTCGAGGTGCTTTCCAGCGCCTGGATCAATGAGCTGTCCATGATGGGCGAACTCATTCTTGAACGGCTGAACGCCAGGGGAGCGGGCCCGCCGATCGGGCGAATCCGCTTCCGCCTGGCGGAGACGAAGGACAATCTGACACAATCTTCGGGGCGACCCTATGGCCACGGACAATAGCAACAGCACGAGCGGCAGGGCCGGCGACTACACCTCCAGGCGGATCCAGGTCCTCAAGGGCCTCGAGGCCGTGCGCAAACGGCCCGGTATGTACATCGGGTCCACCTCGGCGCGGGGGCTTCACCACCTGGTTTACGAAGTCGTGGACAACAGCATCGACGAGGCGATGGCGGGTCACTGCTCCTCCGTGAGCGTGATCATCCGGCCGGACAACATCATCAGCGTCGACGACGACGGGCGGGGCATCCCCGTCGACATGCACCCCACCGAGGGCGTCCCGGGGGTCGAGCTGGCGATGACCACCCTGCACGCGGGCGGCAAGTTCGACAAGAGCTCGTACAAGGTGTCGGGCGGCCTGCACGGGGTCGGCGTTAGCGTGGTGAACGCGCTCTCGGAGTGGCTGGAGGTGGAGGTGCGGCGGGGTGGAAAGCGATACCACCAGCGCTATGAGCGTGGAATCAAGGCCACGGAACTCAAGGTGATCGGGTCGGCGCGGGGAACCGGTACGCTCGTCACCTTCAAGCCCGACCCCGAAGTCTTCACCGAGCTGGCCTTCAACTTCGACACCCTCTCGGCCCGGCTGCGCGAGCTCGCTTTCCTGAACAAGGGGCTCGAGATCGTGCTGCGCGACGAGCGCACCGACGACGAGACCGGGGATGTCTACCGCTACGACGGAGGACTGGCCGAGTTCGTGGAGTACCTGCGGGGACGGCGAACCGCCATTCACCCGCAGGTGGTCTACTTCGAGACGAGCCGGCCCGAGGCCGAGATCGAGCTGGCCATGCAGTACGACGACGGCTTCTCGGAGAACATCCACACCTTCGTGAACAACATCGGCACGCACGAGGGCGGCACCCACCTGACCGGACTCAGGTCGGCGCTCACCCGGACGATCAACGACTACGCCCGCAGGAACAAGATCTTCAAGAAGGACGAGAGCCTGTCGGGCGACGATGTGCGCGAGGGCCTCACCTGCGTGCTGAGCGTGAAGGTGATGGAGCCCCAGTTC